>VAZV01000132.1 GCA_005884765.1 Alphaproteobacteria bacterium | reverse complement strand
CCATATCGACCATGAAATAGGCGCCGATCGAATCGGCGATCTCGCGAAAACGCTTGAAATCCCAGGCGCGCGAATACGCCGATCCGCCACCAATGATCAACTTCGGCTTCACCTGCTCGGCCTGTTTCGCTACCGCATCCATGTCGATGACCTGGTCCTCGCGCCGCACCGTGTAATGCGAAGCCTTGAACCACTTGCCCGACATGTTGACCGGCGAGCCATGGGTGAGATGCCCGCCGGCGGCGAGATCAAGGCCCATAAAGGTATCGCCGGGCTGCAGCAGTGCCAGAAACACCGCCTGGTTCATCTGGCTGCCGGAATTCGGCTGCACATTGGCAAACTGCGCGCCGAACAGTTTCTTGGCCCGCTCGATCGCGAGCGTCTCGGCAACGTCGACCCATTCGCAGCCGCCGTAATAACGATTTCCCGGATAGCCTTCCGCGTATTTGTTGGTCATCACCGAGCCCTGCGCTTCCAGTACCGCGCGGCTGACGATGTTTTCGGACGCGATCAGCTCGATCTCATGGCGCTGCCGGCCGAGTTCGCCTTTGATTGCGGCGGCGATTTCCGGATCGGCCTCGGCGAGCGTCGCCGTGAAGAACTGATCGGGTGCGGAGGCGGTCTTGGCGCTGCTGGATGGAGGGTTCATCGGCGGAATATCTCCACCGCCGCAGGGCCTTCACGGCCGGTGCGGACGGTCATATGTGGCGGTCTAAAGAGCGCTGGCGGGATACCACATCGCCCGGCCAGGGCCAAGCGGTTGCGGTATAAGCCCGATATTTATGCAAGATATGGTGGGGATGACGGGGATTCCAGCCGGCCGGACGGCCCCTGCGCACCCCCTAGCTGCGCCGGCAGTCGGGCTATCGGTTTCGTGTATCTGGACGTTGGCCGCCTTTCATTCAATCCTCCGGCACGGTGAAGACCGGGCATGGAGAGGCGATGCCGCGCAGTTCATGCGTTCCCAGCGGTATCAGTGATATGCCGGTCTCGGCGGCGAAGGAGCCCGAGATGAGCACCGTCTTGCCCAGCGGCCGGCACAGCCCTTCGAGCCGGCTGACGAGGTTGACGGCCGGGCCGATCGCGGTGAAATCCAGCCGATCGGCAGCACCGATATTGCCCCAGAAAATCTCGCCGAGGTGCAGCGCGACGCCGAAGGGTTGCGGCGACAGCCCCTCTCGCCGTCGTGCATCATCGAGATGCGCCATTCCGACCCGCGCGGCGGAGACCGCGCGCAGCGCCGCGTCGCAGGCGTCGCGGGGCGCCCCTTCGACGACCGGGAAGATCGCCAGCACACCGTCGCCCATGAATTTCAACACTTCGCCGCCGAAGGCATGGACCGGTCCGGCAATGCGGTCGAACCAGGCATTGAGAGCCGAGATCACCGCCGAGGGCGGATTGCTCTCCGACAGTGCCGTGAACCCGCGCAGATCGGCAAAAAGCAGCGCCGCCTGAATGGTCTCGCCGATATCGCGCCGCAAAGGACCGGCCAAAAGCCGCGCCGCGCTGCGCCGGCCAAGATAGGCCGCGAGCGCCGCCGTCAGCGTGGCGCGCGCCGCAAGAGCGGCGAGCGGCGCCGCGGCGAAACGCGCGGCGTCGCGCAACTCGTTGATCTCGCGGTGCGTGAATGGACGCGGCCCGATCCAAGAGAGCAAAGGCCCGTCAGGCTTTGAGCCGACGGCATCCTCATGCACGACGCCCGCCGCCAGTTCAGCAAGCCAGCGCCGGCCGGCATCGCCAGGCGCACTCGCCGCTGGCGCGGTCGCGAGCTCTCCCGCCACGAATCCGAACGCCTCTATCACCTCCCCGCTATCGGCCCGCCACAACCAGGTGCGCTGAGCAATCAGTGGGTGCGGCACGGCCAGCGTCAGTGCACCACCCGCGAGCGGCAGTCCATCGGCGACCAGGTGCGCGCCGATCTCGGCCAACAAAGCGTCGGCACCGGGCGTGTCGCCGGCCGCATCGACGAGCCAGGAAAGCGTCGAAGAAAGCTGCATGGACCGATCATCGGGTTGACGCAGCTGCCTTGTCACGCGTTATTCTCGCGCGGGCTGGTGGCGCTGCCGTCTGTGCAGCCGCACTCAAGGAGATGCCGATGACGGAACCGTTCATGGTCCGCCGTGAGACTCAAATCGCAGCCCCGCCCGCCACTGTCTTTGCCTTCCTGACCGATCCCGAAAAGATCGTGAGCTGGATGGGCACCGAGGCGCAGACCGAAAAGCATCCGGGCGGGCTCTATCTCCTTAAGGGTATCCACGGCCGCACAGCGCGCGGCGCGTTCCGCGAGGTGGTGCCGGTCCATCGGTTAGCCTACAGCTTCGGTTGGGAGGGCGATCAGGAGGTGCCGCCAGGATCGGGCCTGATCGAGATCGACCTGATCGACCGGGATGGCGGCACTTTGCTACGCATGACCCATAGCGGTCTTCCCAACGAGGCGAAGTGCGCCGGCCACGACAAGGGCTGGGCGCATTACCTCGGCAGGCTGGCCATGGCGGCCGCCGGCCAAAACCCTGGTGTTGATCCTGGGCCGCACAGCGCTTAGCGCGTGACACTCGCTGCGAGCTCGCTAGCCGCATCCCTGAAATGCTCGCCGGCGTCGGCTGGAGAGGAGCTTCAGCCATGGCGACAAATGGAAGGCGCTCATCAGCAGGTACATCGGCACCATGCCGCTCAGCGGCGCATCGCGCGCCGCAGAACAGAGCGCATCCATCGGGCCCCCACCAAGAACCGCCGTGAGCAGCGCCATGATCGCGAAGGTTGGCGCGGCCGCAAGCGATAGCCAGTCGGCCGCGCCTAACACTGGCGGATTGCCGCTTCGAACCTGAGATCGAGCCAACGTCATTCGCTGCCTCCAGGTAGAGATCCAGGAGCCCATCTTCCTCTGTGGTGCACGAACCGAAGTCAGTGCTTCCCGGTGCCGAGATCGTCGGAATGTCCGGCCTTCAGGCGAGGCCATTGGGTAATGGGACGTCCATCGATGCGGTAGCTGTGCTTGTCCTTCGACCATTTCGGCCAACCGTCCGGTGAGTCCTCCCACCTCTCCTGCCGGCCGTAGACGGTCAAGTCGAGCAGCCGATAGCTGTTGTCCATCGCCTCGACTCCGCGCCGCGTCGTCCAGTAAGTCTCAAAGATCCTGGATCCCTGTCGCAGATAGGAGACGATGTGCATCATCCCCACGCGGCGTCCGACCAGGAGAGTCTCGGCCGAGTCTTGTACCGAGTACCAAGGCATCTCCCAGCCCATGAAGTCGCGGTACCGGGCGCTCTCTTGGTAAGGGCCTTGGCAGAACGTGGCGTAGGTGGCGTCGCGGGAGTGAAGGAAGGATAGCTCGCGGACCTGCGAGGTATAAAACGTGCAACCCTCGCACTGCTCTGGCGCCGGGCGGCCGGCGTGCCACATGAAGTAGTAGGCGATCAGCATCCGGCGCCCCTCAAACGCGTCCAACAGTGCCACCGTTCCCTGTTCGCCAATGAGCGGTATCGCACCGTCCACCTCGACCATCGGGAGCCGCCGGCGGGCGGCTGCAATGGCGTCGCCTTCCCTTGTGTGAGCCTTCTCTCGAACGCGCAGTGCGTCCAGCTCCGCCTGGAAGGTGCTCCGGTCGACTATCTTGGGTGCTGCAGGTTCATTCTGCATAATGGCGTTCATGGTGCTCTCCGTTGCTAGACGGCCTTTGGGTTCTACGCGTCGCGCTTTCGGAATGCGGCTTCTCCAGCATCGGACACCTCGACCCACTTCGGGTGCGGCGAAACCTCGGCCTCGTAGTTGTCGTGCCAGTTCCACCACTTGTATGGCGGGGTCTGGGGGTAGCCCTCTGGCGAATCCTCCCAAATCTCCTGGCGGCCGAGCGCCGTTATATCGAGGTAGCTCCACGTGGTCCCCATCGCCTCGTCGCCGCGGTTGTTGATGAAGTAGGTGCGGAACACCTTGTCGCCGTCGCGGATGAATGCGTTGTGGCCGTGCCACTGGTCCACGCCGAAATCGGCGTCGAAGCTGTCGGTGATGGTGTACCAGGGCATCTCCCAGCCCATCCGCGCCTTCAGGCGCGCGATGTCCGCCTGCGGCGCCCGTGAGGCGTACACAAGGGTCGTGTCGCGGGCGTTCAGATGGGCGAGATGGGCGACCTGATCGGCGCCCAGGGAGCAGCCGCGGCAGGCATGCTCGGGCCAGCCAAAAACCCCGGGCTCGAAGAAGGCGCGATAGACGATCAACTGACGTCGGCCCTCGAACAGGTCGAGCAGGCTCACCTTGCCTTGGGGTCCCTCGAATTGGTACGCCTTCTCGACGGCCATCCACGGCATCCGCCGGCGTTCGGCCGCGAGCGCGTCACGAGCCCGCATCTGGGCCTTCTCCTTCACGAGCAATTGCTCGCGCGCAGCCTCCCACTCCTGTCGCGACACGATCGGTGGTGTGCGCATTGCGGGCTGTTCGCCTTTTCGGTCGGTCTGATGTGTCGTCATCGCTCTTGTCTCCTTTTCTTCGGCTGTGTTCGTCGTTCGTTGCCGGAGTTCTTGATCACCGAGCAGCCTCGTGCGCCTCCGGCAGGTGCACGTCAGCGGTTACAGCCCTGCTGTATCGTTTCGCCCAGCGGCACATGCCTGCGAGTGGGGCGATGATTGTCCTTCCCAGTTGGGTCAAGGAATATTCGACAGCAACGGTCCTTGAGCTCGTCACGCGCCTGGCGACGAGCCCTGTGGATTCGAGATTTCGAAGGGATCGGGTAAGCATGCGCTGCGAAACGTTTCCGACACGGCGGCGCAATTCCCCGTGTCGATGAGGCTTTTCTCCGAGAGAAAATAAGATCCTGGGCGTCCACCTGCCGATAAAGATCGGCGGGGAGTTCTTCGATCCTTGCATTTTCTTCATAGTGTGTTGCCTCGTGAGAAAGCGCAATTAGGAACAAATGTGTACCTGTGCCCTGGCGCGTCGGTTTGTCGTCGTGTGATAGATTAGGAGCGGCGATCGGAGGGTGGGAGTGACAAGTGTGGCGGGATTCGCATGGACTCGCTGATCACGGCGGCCGCGCGTGCGCTCGCAGCCGGTGACCCCCTTGGCGCGCTCAAACGGGTCGCGCTGCGCGACGACGCGCCTGCGCTCGCGCTGCGGGGCATCGCGATGGCGCAGCTCGGCGATCTCGCTCGCGCAAAGGCTCTGCTGCGCAGCGCGGCGCGCGGCTTCGGCCCGAGGGAGGCGGTGGCCCGCGCGAGGTGCATCGTCGCCGAGGCTGAGATCGCACTCGCCTCGCGCGACCTCACCTGGCCCGCGAAGACGCTCGACGCGGCGCGGGCGACGCTCGAAGCGCACGGCGACCAGGTAAACGCCGCGCATGCGCGCTATCTCGAGGTCCGCCGCCTGCTCCTGATCGGGCGCCTCGACGAGGCCGAGCGCAGGCTTGCCGAACTCGACCCCGCGCCCTTCCCGCCCGCCTCGAGAGCGGCTCACGAGCTGGTCGTTGCGGGAATCGCGATGCGACGCCTGCGGACCAAGGCGGCGCGCGCGGCACTCGCTCGGGCCGAGCGCGCCGCGCGCGAGGCCCGTATCCCTGCGCTCGCGGCGGAGGTTGAAAGCGCATCGCTGGTCCTGAACACGCCCGCAGCGCGCGCAACGGCGCGCGGCGAGGAGCGACTTCTCCTGCTCGAAGAGGTTGAGGCGCTACTGGCGTCGGGCGCGCTTGTCGTGGACGCGTGCCGTTACATGGTGCGTGACGCACGCAAGGCGGTCTCGCTTACAACCCGTCCGGTGTTGTTCACGCTCGCCCGCGCGCTAGGCGCGGCGTGGCCCGGCGACGTGTCGAGGGCTACGCTGATCGCCCGCGCGTTCCGGGGTAAGCTCGCCGATGAATCGCATCGCGCGCGCTTGCGCGTCGAAGTCGGGCGGCTTCGCGCGGCGCTTCGGACAATCGCGGGTATCAGCGCGACGGACCAGGGGTTCGTGCTGGTGCCGCGCGGCGGATGCGATGTTGTCGTGCTGGCACCAACAGTCGAAGACGAGCACGCGGCGGTGCTCGCCTTCCTCGGAGACGGTGAATCGTGGTCGAGCTCGGCGCTGGCGCTTGCGCTCGGAACGAGCCAGCGCAGCGTGCAGCGGGCGCTCGAGCAGCTTGCGGCAACCGGCAAGGTGCAGTCGTTCGGTCGCGCGCGCGCACGTCGCTGGCTGACCCCGCCGGTGGGCGGATTCACGACGACCTTGTTACTCCCCGCCCCGCTGCCCAATGGCTAGGATGCAAAGCGCCAACGAATTCTCAGGAGCGAAGCATGAAACGATCAGCGGCCGAAATTGTGCGTGAGTATGGACCCTTTCCGGGTGTCGACAGCGTCAATGGGCTCACCTATGACGGGGAAAAGGTCTGGTTTGCCGCTGGAGACAGACTGATCGCGCTTGATCCGGCGAGCGGGAAGACACTGCGCTCGATCGACATCGCAGCCCATGCCGGAACGGCCTTCGACGGTAAGCACCTGTTTCAGATCGCCGAGGATCGCATCCAGAAGATCGATCCGAAGACCGGCCACGTGCTCGCCACGATTCCCGCACCCGGCGGCGGCCGCGACTCCGGCCTCCAATCGCTTCGTCACCGGGGTCACCTGGAGCGACGGTGAGCTCTGGCACGGCACCTGGGAAGGTGACGAGAGCGACGTGAGGCGGGTGGATCCGCAAACGGGAGAGGTCCTGGAGAGGCTCGAAATGCCGCCCGGCGTGGGCGTTTCGGGGCTCGAGTCCGATGGCGGCGATCAGTTCTTCTGCGGAGGCGGACGCAGCGGCAAGGTAAGAGCCGTCCGCCGGCCGAAGCGCGGCTCTGCAGCGCCCTGAGGCAGCGCAGGCAAGACATGCAAGACAAGGCATGCAAGGCGAGGACATGGATGCCCCTACAGCCCCGTATATCCGGCCTTGACCGGATCGTTGCTGCCGTCGAGCTGACGCAGATAGGTGAGCCCGCACACGGTGAGGCGATGGGTATCCGTCTCGCCAGCTTCGAACAGCGTGCCGACGTATTTGGTCACCTTCGCGCGTGCTTCTGCGCTCGCCGCAGCGGAGCGGTCCATCAACAGATCATAGATCTGCATGATGCGGTCGATCGCCGCTTCGATGGATGGCTCCGCCACCGTCAGGCGTGCTCGCCGGCTTCGAATTTGGCGATCGCCAGATTGGCGAGCCTGAGCCTGTTGAATTCGCCGCGGCGAAACATCTGCACGATCAGTCCGAGCAGGCGGTCGTCGGTGACAAGATTGTCGGGAAGTGCGCCGGAGCGGCGCAGATAGTTCGAGGCGATGGCGTAGGCATCGCCCACCACCTCGACATTCATCACCTGCAGTCCGCGCTCGACCAGCATGATCCCAATACCCTTTTCGAAAACTTTCACTGCGCCCTGATAAAGCAGACGCCGAGAATAAGTTCCAATCCCGGAAATTGAGCCTGTTTTTCCACAAAAAGCAAAGCGCACCGGACCGGAAAACCGGCCGATGCGCTTGGGGAAGCGTGGTTTTTTCCAGAGGCTGCTTCAATGGCTGCCGGTCTTGTTGCTTTGGCCGGCTTGGCCCTTGATTTAAGCCTCGAAAATCTCAGAGGCGGTACAGGATCTGGTCGGTCCAGAACCGCTCGAGCCGGTGCAGCGACTTGTTCAGCGTCGCGAACTCTTCATTCGAGATTCCACCGACCTGCTCCACCGTCTTGACGTGCTTCTGATAAAGCGCATCGACGATGCGGCGGATTTCCTGGCCCTGTGCGGTCAGACGGATGCGGACCGAGCGGCGATCAACGCGCGAACGCTGATGGTCGAGAAAACCGAGCTCGACGAGCTTCTTCAGATTGTAGGAGACATTGGAGCCCAGGTAGTAGCCGCGCGTGCGCAGTTCGCCCGCGGTCAATTCCTTGTCACCGATGTTATAGAGCAGCAGCGCCTGCACCGAATTGATGTCGGCACGGCCGCGGCGATCGAATTCATCCTTGATGACATCGAGCAGGCGGCGATGCAGTCGCTCCACCAGAGTCAAGGCTTCGAGATAGAGCGGCTGCACCGGCGCCTGGCCGGGAGCATGTTCAGCGGCTTCCGCCGCCGTCGCAACGGCTTTCATCATGACACTTCCCCTATAGTCGTTTTATCGACTTATTCGACGAAACTTTTGTCCCGCCTGATAGCCACAACTTAAGGGGGGCATTTGAAGATCAGCTTAAATAAGACAATAAAGAGAGAATGAATTTAAGACAGTGAATCGTGGATTAAGCCCGTGAACAAAGGACTTCTCGCAACTCTTCATTGACATTGAGAGCCCCGTGTTCACGCTTCGTCTGCACCCATTGTCGCATTCCAAAACACCCGCGGTTGGAATTCGAAACGTCTGCGTAACCGGTGTGACCGCCGGCTTAAGGTGACCAGAAGGTTACCGCCGAAACCGCCGAAAATTTGAGACGATAGCGCGTGATCTTTTCGCACGCCCCGGAATTCGTCATCGCTATGGCGGGCGTTCGCGCGCTGCCATCCAGGCCAGCACCAAGTAGGCCGCCAGCATGATGACTTCAAATGCCACCACCATCAGACTGCCGCCGTAGATTCCCGGAAACATCAGTTCGATCACCGCCATCGACACCACGGTCGTCAACCACACCACCGCGCCCCAGGGCGTCGCGAGCCACAGTCCGACGGCGGCGACCAGTTCAATCACCGCGAAATAGACGGTAGCGGCCTGCCAGGCCATCGCCTGGTTCTCGAAGGCTTCCTCTTCGCCGCCGATAAAGCCCGTCACCTGGGCCCAGTGGTAGAGACCCTTGAGGATCGAGACCACGGCCATGACGCGCAGGAACAGCACCAGCCGCCGCGTCCACGCATTATCGTCGGTTTCAACGCGTTCAGACGAAAGCGCCTCCACCGACATGGCACCGTCGCGCGGATCGCGTGTTTGGGTGTCAGACATGCGGGCGGCCGTTCGTGGTCCGAATATAGGCATTCATGAGGGTCAGTCATGACCTCTCGGCGCGACAAAATCAATTGGTCTGAGTGCGCTCCTGCATGCTAGAATCAATCGCACTCTGAAATGCGCTTTCCGCCCCCGGGAGAATCATATGGCGATCAAATTCGGGCGTCCTATCGAAATGCGCGATGCGCCGCGGCGCGACACCGCGACCGCCTCGCCTGCCCTCGATCTGGCGGTTCGTCCACGCCGCAACCGCAAGGCCGAGTGGGCGCGACGGCTGGTGCGCGAAAACGTCCTCACGTCAGACGATTTGATCTGGCCGTTGTTTCTGGTCGACGGCCACAACCAGCGCGCAAGTGTCGCCTCCATGCCCGGCGTCGACCGGCTCAGCGTCGATCAGGCCGTGCGCGATGCCGAGCGCGCCGCGAGGCTCAACATCCCCTGCATCGCGCTGTTTCCCTATACCGAAGCCTCACTGCGCGACGAGCGCGGCTCCGAAGCGCTCAATTCCGACAATCTGGTGTGCCAGGCGGTGCGCGCCATCAAGAAGGAATTTCCCGATATCGGGTTGCTCTGCGACGTCGCGCTTGATCCCTTCACCAGCCACGGCCATGACGGGTTGATCGAGGACGGCAAGATCCTCAACGACGAGACGGTCGCGGTGCTGGTGCGCCAGGCACTGGTGCAGGCCGAAGCCGGTTGCGACATCATCGCACCGTCGGACATGATGGACGGCCGCGTCGGCGCGATCCGCCAAGGGCTCGACCGCGCAGGCTTCCTCGACGTCCAGATCATGGCCTATGCCGCGAAATATGCGTCCGCCTTCTATGGTCCGTTCCGCGACGCGATCGGCTCGGCGAAGACGTTGACCGGCGACAAGCGGACCTATCAGATGGACAGCGCCAATTCCGATGAAGCCTTGCGCGAGGTCGAACTCGACATCGTCGAAGGCGCCGACATGGTGATGGTGAAGCCGGGCATGCCCTATCTCGACGTGCTGCGCCGGGTCAAAGAAACGTTCGCAATGCCGACCTTCGCCTACCAGGTGTCAGGCGAATACGCGATGATCGCCGCAGCCGCGAACAATGGCTGGATCGACGGCGAGCGGGCCATGATGGAAAGCCTCGTCGGATTCAAGCGCGCCGGCGCCGACGGGATTTTGACCTATTTTGCGGCGCAAGCTGCGGAGAAGCTGTTGAAGGGCGAGTAGCGAATGAGGAGGGCGAATAGCCTTCATCCCGCCACCGGATGCGGACCACAATACTGGCGCAGCGCCTCGCGCTGCTCCTGCGCCAGCACAGTCAGCGGATAGATCGGCTCGCGCGTCTTCGGCTGGAAGAACGGGTGCGGCCAGGCCCGCCCGCGCAGCCGCCAGCCGAGTACCTTGATGATCGCGCGTAGCACGAGCGACAGGTTGATGCCGGTGGAGCCCGTCGGCGCCTCCCCGATCGCATATTGTCCAAGGATCGCGCCGATCGGCGCGCCGAACACGCTATCCACGCGCTGCGGGTTTGAATCGAAGGCCTGCGCGACGATGCCAATGAAGGGGATCGCGGGGCCGAGCGTATTGCCGACCGGCGTGTTGCAGCAGGTCGTATGCCATCGGAACAGCCCTTTCGATGACAGCCGCAATCCCGCGATACGGTGCTGTCCCCGCACGAAAGTGAGCGATGCAGGCGCGACCTGGATGATGTCGGTGCCTCCCTGCGCATTGAGCAGATCGCCGCGGCCGAGCTGGTGCGCAAACGCCTGGCAGTCGTCGCAGTAGCAGACCACGCGATTGACCTTCCGCGGCGACGCGTTCGCTACCACCCCGCGAACCTCCCCACAGCGGCAGCTTACCTCCACCTCTTTGCTCATGTGTCCCTCTTCGGCGGCGGCATGGGTGGCAGGTGCCCGGCGCAGTCGCTTCCCCGCAAGTCGCTCGTTTCTAATGTTCGCCTGGACGGCGAGCAACGGCGCTTGCCCGCGGTTTTGCCGGAATATTTCCGCCAGTTAATGGCTCTGCAGCCTTGGCAGGGCCGCACCTTGTTCCCATTTCCAGCGGTGCGAATGCACAATCTGGAGGACTGAGAATGTCTTATTCCGGTAATAGTGACGGAAATGGCTGGCGGAACGACGCCCGTGTGCCGCCGCATGCGTTCGATCCCTGGTTGCAGCCGGAATTGTTCCGCGGCGTGCTGACGCGGCGGGTGATCGCGTTCCTGATTGACCTCATCGTGCTTTCCATACCCGTCGTACTGGCGGTCCTCTTTATTGCCGTGTTCGGCATCGTCACGCTCGGCCTTGGCTGGATGCTGTTCTGGCTGGTGTCGCCGGCCTCGATCATTTGGGCGCTTCTTTACTACGGCGCGTCGCTGGGCGGACCGCATTCCGCTACCCTTGGCATGCGCGTGATGGATCTGGAACTGCGCACCTGGTATGGCGCGCCAGGCTATTTCCTGCTCGGTGCCATGCACGCGGTGCTGTTCTGGATTTCGATCTCGGTATTGTCGCCGCTGGTGCTCTTGGTCGGGTTGTTCAACGGCCGTAGGCGGCTGCTACACGATATCGTGCTGGGAACGGTAGTGATCAACAATTCGGTTCGCTCCCAGGTTGCGCCGGCCGCGCGTCCGTATTGACTTTATTGAAACCGATTGACCGTTAAGCTCTGCGGCGCGATGCTTATTTCTCCGCTTCGCCCTTGGAGGCTGTCGAAGTTCCTTGACCCAGCACTCGCGTGATACCCCTCAGTTCTACCTGACGGCACCCTCGCCCTGCCCGTATCTGCCGGGTCGGCATGAGCGCAAGGTGTTTACGCACCTGGTCGGCGAAAAAGCAGGCGATCTCAACGACCTCCTGACCCATGGCGGCTTCCGCCGCAGCCAGTCGATCGCTTACCGGCCGGCGTGCGACCAGTGCCGCGCCTGCGTCTCCGTACGCGTCATCGCCAATGAGTTCCGGCCCTCGCGCAATTTCAGGAAAGTCTTGGCCCGCAATGCCGACATATCCGGCGAACAGCGCAGTGCCGTGCCGACCTCGGAGCAGTATTCGGTGTTCCGCGCCTACCTCGACGCCCGACATCGCCATGGCGGCATGGCGGACATGACGGTGCTCGATTACGCGATGATGGTGGAGGACAGCCACGTCGAGACCCGCATCATCGAATACCGCAGGCGCGGCGCCGACAGCGGCATCGCCGGCCGCGGCGAGGAATTGGTGGCGGTGGCGCTGACGGATGTGCTCAGCGACGGGCTGTCGATGGTCTATTCGTTCTTCGAACCGTCGGAGGAAGGCCGCTCCCTCGGCACCTTCATGATCCTCGACCACATTGCCCGCGCGCGCCGGCAGGGACTGCCTTACGTCTATCTCGGCTACTGGATCGAGGGCTCGAAAAAGATGGACTACAAGGGCCGCTTCCTGCCGCAGCAGCGGCTTGCACCTTCAGGCTGGCTGCGCATCGACGCCTCAGGCGAAGTGCCGAGCGAGCCGCAGGATTAAGCGCAAGTTTGTAGCGCGCATGAGCACAGCGACATGCGGGGAGTTCGTCGGGATGTCATCCCCGGATGTCGCTTCGCTCATCCGGGCTACGGATCACCCACTCAAATAATCCCACACCAGCTTCGCATTCAGCACGATGATGAGAGCCGCGGTCAGCGCCGCCAATACCGTGAGCCAGCGCGGCGCCACGAACGGGCCCATCTTGGGGCGGCTGGCGGTGAACATGACGAGCGGCACCACCGCGAACGGCAGTTGCAGGCTGAGCACCACCTGGCTCAGGATCAAGAGTTGCCCGGTCGCCTTCTCGCCGGCCCAGATCGTCACCACCACCGCAGGCAGAATCGCGATCATGCGCGTCACCAGCCGCCGCAGCCACGGCGCGATCCGTATATTGAGAAAACCCTCCATCACGATCTGGCCCGACAATGTCGCGGTGATGGTCGAGTTCAGCCCGCAGCACAAAAGCGCGATCGCAAACAATGTCGGCGCCAGCGTCGATCCGAGCAGCGGCGCCAGAAACGCGTGCGCCTGATCGAGCTCGGCGACGTCCGTTTTCCCGGCGCGATGGAACGTCGCCGCCGCCAGGATCAGGATCGAGGCATTGATCACGAGCGCAAGGCACAGCGCGATCGAGGAATCGATGGTCGCTAGCGTGATCGCCTCGCGCTTTTCCTTGAGGCTATCGCCGTAGCCGCGCGTCTGCACCAGGCCGGAATGCAGATAGAGGTTATGCGGCATCACCGTCGCGCCCAAAATGCCGAGCGCGAGATAGAGCATCTCGCGGTTGCGCAGGATGTCCGAAGTCGGCGCAAAGCCTTTGATCACCGCGCCCCAATCGGGATCGGCGAGCGCGATCTGCACCGCAAAGCAGGCCGCGATTACCCCGAGCATCGCGACCACAAAGGCTTCGATCCAACGGAAGCCGAACGCTTGCAGCGCCAGGATCAGGAACACATCGGCCGCCGTGATGACAACGCCGATCTCGAGGGGAATGTGGAACAGGAGGTTGAGCCCGATCGCGGTGCCGATCACCTCGGCAAGGTCGGTCGCGGTGATTGCGATTTCCGCCGACAGCCACAGCGGCCACGAGACCCAGCGTGGAAAGGAATCGCGGCAAGCTTGGGCTAAGTCGCGGCCGGCGCCGACGCCGAGCCGCGTGCACAGCGATTGCAGCACGATCGCCATCAAGTTGGACAACATCGCAATCGTTAGCAGCGCGTAACCGAATTTGGAGCCGCCGGCGAGCGAGGTCGCCCAGTTGCCGGGGTCCATGTAGCCGACGGCGACGAGATAGCCGGGGCCGAGGAACGCCAGCAGCTTGCGCCAGAATGAACCTCCTTTGGCCGTCCGCACCGAGGCGAACATGCCCGCCAGCGACGGCTCGCCGCGTTCGCCGCGCCAGCCCGGCGGGGCCAGCGGCCCGGCGGCGGCGGGCACGGAATCAGAGGTCAAACCGGTAGATCGTGCGTCCATCTTCTAAGCATGGGGGATAATCTCTTTTATTGCAACTCATTTGCAACTGCATCTGAAGCAGGTCGGTTAGTGGGCTGGCCGGTCATGCCCGGTCTTGTCGGCAATCGGGTGGGTTTGGCGGCGTTTAGGGCCGACATTGGCAGCCAATCGACCGTTCGCTGAAATCGCCAACGGAACTCAGCCGAGGGAAATCCGATGTACGCCTCCGACGACACGCCCCATCTCCCCGCAACCTTCAACCGCCTCGCGTGGTCCAACCTTGCCGCCCAATCCGCCGAGCAGATCGCGCTTGCCGCGGCTCCCATCGTTGCGGTGCTCCTGCTTGGCGTCGGTGAAGGCCAAACCGGGGCGCTCCAGACCGCGCTGACCTTGCCCTTTATCCTGTTTGCGATCCCGGCAGGGCTACTCGCCGACCGCATCTCGCGGCGCTGGCTGATGGCGGGCTCCGAGGCGCTACGCGCGGCATCGCTTGCCGGCATCCTGCTGCTGATCTGGCTTGGCCTGCTGACGCTACCCTTGCTCGCCCTGGCAGGCTTTGTCGCGGTATGCGGCACGGTCGCCTACAGCGTCGCCGCTCCCGCACTGGTGCCCTCCCTGGTGCCGCCGCGGCTTTTGCCCGCCGCCAACGCGCGGATTGAACTCGCGCGCACCATCGCCTTTGCCAGCGGGCCGGCCCTTGGCGGCGTGCTGGTCGGATGGCTGGGCGCCGCGCCGGCGTTTGGATTCGCTGCGGCACTGTCGGTCATCGCAGTCGCGCTGTTGTCCGGGATCTACGAGCCGGCGCGCGCACCCGCGCCGCGGCGTCATCCCTTGCAGGAGATCCGGGAAGGCGCCGCGTTCGTGTTCCATCACGCGCTGCTGCGACCGGTGTTCGTTACCCAGTTCGTCTTCAACACCGGATGGTTCGTTACGCTCGCGGTTTTCGTGCCTTATGCGGTACGGCGTTTCGGTCTCTCGGCATCCGGCATCGGTACGGTGCTCGCGATGTACGGCATCGGCATGGTGGTCGGCGCGCTGGTGGCGACACGGGTGATGCAACGCCTGCAATTCGGCACTGTGATCGGGCTCGGGCCGGTGACCGGTTTTGTCGCGGCGGTGGTCATGGCCTTGACCGTCTTCATCCGTTCGCCGTGGCTTGCAGGGCTTAGCTTCTTCCTGCTCGGCGTCGGCCCGATCCTGTGGGTGATCTCGACCACGACGCTGCGGCAATCGGTGACGCCGCCGCGGCTGCTCGGGCGGGTGTCCGCGATCAACATCATGAGCTATGGCGCTCGCCCGCTCGGCTCCGCGCTCGGCGCCATCGTTGGCGGGCTGTTTGGCGCGGAGGCGTGCCTCTATCTCGCCGTCATCATCTTTGGAGCGCAGGCGCTGGTGATCCTGATGTCGCCCGCGGTGTCGCTAGCGCGGCAACCGGAGATGGTGGGAGACGGTCCGACGGTGCTGCGGGCCTGTTGAATCGTCATTGCGAGCCAACGGGTCGCGCGAATGCGCGCCCGATGACAGGCTCCGCGAAGCAATCCAGCACCCAAAAAGACTGGATTGCTTCGTCGCTTTGCTCCTCGCAATGACGGCTTGCCATTATTGACGCTTTCCGCCCGGTTTTATATGATAGTCGTCATACTAAATCAGACGGGAGCCGCCATGACCGACCAGACCGCACCCTCGATCTCAGCAGCGCGGCGTTCGGAGACTTCCTCAACCGCGTCGGAAATCGCCGTGCTTGCGGCGTTGGCGGCGACGGGAACGCTCGCCACCAACATCCTGCTGCCCTCGCTGCCGCAGATGGCGGCGTCGCTGAAGGTGTCGAGCGCGGCCGTCACTTCGGCGATCACGGTATTTCTCGCGGTCTTCGCGCTCGGCCAGCTCGTGGTCGGGCCGATCTCGGATCGCTATGGCCGGCGCTGGCCGGTATTGACGGGCTTTGTGGTGTTCATGGCCGGCAGCATCTGGTGCGGCCTTGCCACTGATCTGCCGAGCCTGTTGACCGGCCGCGTGATCCAGGCCGCGGGCGCTTGCGCGACCTCGGTGCTGTCGCGCGCCATCGCCCGAGATCTCTTCTCCGGCACGGCGCTCGCGCGCGCGATGGCGCTGATCATGATCGCGATGGCGGCAGCGCCCGGCTTCTCGCCGCTGCTCGGCGGCGCGCTCGACCACATTTTCGGCTGGCGCGCCGAATTCGCCTTTGTCGGCGCGTTCGCTGCCGCAAGCGCCATCGCTTACGAATGGGTGTTCGGCGAAACCCACCATTCGACGCGGATACCGCTCAATCCCGCCGCCATCACCGGGAACTACGTCAAGCTGATCGCCGATCGCCGCTTCCTGATACCGGCGGCGACGGTCAGCCTCATCATGGGCGGATTGTTCGCGATGTTCTCGGCGGCGCCGCGGGTGTTGATCGAGGGATTGCATTTTTCGCCGATCGAGCTCGGACTGTTCTTCGCAGGCACCGTGATGATCGTATTCGCGGCGGGAATGCTGGCAACCAAGCTGGCGCCGCGCTTCGGGTTGGACCGTTCGATCCAAGGCGGCCTGCTGGCGGCCGCGGCCGGCAGCCTCGCGATCCTCCTGGTATCGCTGTTCACCCCGACCTTCCTGCCGTTCCTTGCAGCCATGAGCGTATTCCTGCTCGGCATGGGCATCGTCAATCCGCTCGGCACCGCGCAAGCGCTTTCTCCATTCGGTGAGAAGGCAGGTGCTGCTTCCGCGCTGCTCGGCTTCTGGCAGATGATGGGCGCGGCGATCGGGGTCTGGCTCGCGGCGACCGTGTCCCACGAGGCGATGCTCGCGCTCGGCATCGTGCTGACGGCCGCCTCGACTCTCGCGGTGGGGCTGTACGCGCTGCGTACGAAAGCCAGCGCCCAACGCTAACTCGCAAGATAACGCTCATAGCTGCCGGTGACCGGTTCGCTCGAGGCGATATCGGGATCGAGCGTATAAAGATCCTGGGCGCGGCCGATGCCGCGCAAGGCGTAGCGGCCGGTCGAGACCAGATAGCGGCGGCCGGTCGTGTCGAGCCCGGCACGGAATTCCATTGAAGCCAGCAAATCGCGATCGATCGACCGGCACATCGACGCGATCCGGCTGACCTCGTTGACGGCCGGACCTACGACGGTGAAATCGAGCCGGTCTTCGCTGCCGATATTGCCGTAATAGACCTCGCCCACATGCAGGCCGATATAGGCCGACGTGACCGGCCTGCCCTCCTTCGCGCGGCGGGCATTGAGGGTGATGATGTTCTTTCGAAATTGATGCTCGGCAGCCAGCGCGGACCGCCGCGAGGCGGCCATGTCGTCGCCGGTGAACATCGCGAGCACGCCATCGCCGATCAGCTTGAGCACGTCGCCGCCGGCATCATGAATGGCATCGATCGAAGCCTGCGCATAATCGTTGAGGAACGGAATGATCTCGCCGGGGCCGATGCTTTCGCTGATCGCGGTCGAACCGCGCAGATCGGAGAACCACAGTACCGCATCGATCCGCTCGGTGACGCCGCGCGAGATGCGCCCGTGCAGCACCCGCTCCGACGCATCGCGCCCGAGATAGACGCGGCCGAGCGTGCGCACGATATCGACCTGGGCGGCCGATTTGATCGCAAGCCCCAGGATCGGCACCAGGTCGCGCAGCGCTGACATCTCCGCTTCGGTGAAGCCGGCGGCGCGCCGGGTCAGCCAGTAGGAATAGAAGCAGTCCATCTGGCCGAGCGCGCCGGTCTCGCCGAAGCGGTGCACGAATGCGACGAAATGGCGATGCCCCTTGGCGGCGAGTTCATCGATCACGGAGAAATCGAGCCAAGCGCAATCGGCGAGATTGATGCTCATCTCGTCATGGCCGTGTTCGAGCATGTGAAAGAAGGTCGAGCGGCGCCAGTTCTTTGCGGCGTCGCCATCGCTGGTCGACCCATATTCGAAAGTGTCGCCCTCATTGCTTTCGACGTCGTTCCAGCGAAACCCGCGACCCTCGTAGATCGGATGCAGCGTATCGATGAAGACGAGGCCGCGCGACAAGTCGAGGCCCTCGGCGCGGCAGCGTTCGCAGAAGCCGCGGAGCACTTCGTTCTCGGGCAGACCGGTAAGACCCTGGCTGACCAGCCAGTTCATCAGATTGAGGCGGGGGGTGAGGTCCATACGCCATTATGCCGCGCAATCGCGTCGGACGGAAGCTTGGGGCAAAGCTCACGATCTTGCGCGCGTGGCCACCTCGCCGTTCTCTTTGACATACGCCATTATGCCGCGCAATCGCATCGGACGGAAGCTTGGGGCAAAGCTCACGATCTTCGCGTGGCCACCTCGCCGTTCTCCTTGACATAAGATGCAATTGGAGCACCCGCGCGCAGCAGCCAACCCATCACCATCAGCGCGATCACCGCGCCGCAGAGCTCGGCGGCAATGAACCCCGGCAGGTCCACAGGCCGAATTCCGGAGAAGGTGTTGGTCAGCGATCGCGCGATCGCCACTGCGGGATTGGCAAACGATGTCGACGACGTGAACCAGTAGGCCGCCGTGATGTAGAGGCCGACGAGCCATGGCACGGCCGCGCGCTCGAAGCGGATGCCGCCAAGAATGGTCGCGATCAAGCCAAACGCCGCGACAGCTTCGGCAAACCATTGCGCGCCACCGGTTCGTGCCTTCAGCGACGCATCGAGTAGCGGCAATGCGAACATCGCATGCGCCATGATGGTGCCGGCAATGCCGCCGGCGATCTGCGCCGCCACATATGCGAGCGCCTCGCGCGGGGTCAGATCGCGCTTTAACGCAAAGATGAGCGACACAGCCGGATTGAAATGGGCGCCCGATATCGGCCCGAGAATGGTGATGAGCACCACCAGGATCGCGCCGGTCGGAAGCGTGTTGCCGAGCAGCGCGAGCGCGATATCCTTGGTCAGGGTTTCCGCCATGATGCCGGAGCCGACCACGGTTGCGACCAGTAGCGCCGTGCCGAGCGCCTCCGCCGCCAGGCGGCGCGGCAAATCGAATTTTTGCATCAGCTGGCCTTTTCTCGGCCGGATGTCGCGCCAGCGATGCGGCCGATATCACGCAACCTGGTGCCGAGCGACAGCCGATCGATGCTCCCCAGCGGCAGGCTGGTGAAGATCGCGATCCGGTTCTTGAGATAGCGGAATGCTGCGACGAACGCCGCTTCCTTCTCGATGTCGGTTCCCTCGACTTCGGCAGGGTCTTCCACGCCCCAATGCGCGGTCATTGGCTGGCCCGGCCATACCGGACAGGCTTCGCCGGCCGCATTGTCGCAAACCGTGAAAACGAAATCCATCACCGGCGCATCGGAGTTTGCGAATTCCTGCCAGCTTTTCGAGCGCAAGTTGTCTGTCGGGTAGTCGAGGCTTTGCAAAACCTTGATGGCAAACGGATTCACCGTCCCCTTCGGCTGACTGCCGGCGGAGAAACTGCGAAAATGGTTGCGGCCATCCTTGCGCAGGATCGATTCCGCCAGAGCCGAACGGGCGCTGTTTCCGGTGCAGAGGAACAGAACGTTGTAGATGCGCTCAGACATGGACCCTTCTCTTCGATTTCGATTTGGGCTGACAGCAAGGCGCGAGGCCTTCAATCAGCGGTGCGCATATTTCGGGCCTTCCGTCGCAGCAATCCCTGAGCATGAACAGCACAACTGACTGAAGGCGACCGAGCTCGGCACGATAGATGATCGAGCGGCCAAACCGCTGCGCCGACACAAGCCCTGCGCGGGACAGGATCGATAGATGCGATGACAGGGTATTTTGCGGAACCGCGAGTTCCCTCGCGATGTCGCCGGCCGCGAGGCCGTCCGGCTCGTGCTTCACCAAGAGCCTGAACACTTCCAGTCGGGTTGACTGCGCAAGTGCGGCGAGCGCGAGAATGGCCTGCTCGGATTCCATATATCTGGAATTATAGAAATATACTCCCGCGGTCAAGCTGGGCTATTGTCGTCGAATGATGGGAATGCCATGAGCGGGCGCCAGCTTCCGATCATTCTGGCGCTCGGGACGACGCAAACGCTGGCGTGGGCCTCCAGCTATTATTTGCCGGCCATCCTGGCCGATCCGATCGCGCGCGATCTCGGCGTTTCCTCGAACTGGATATTTGCGGCATTCTCGGCCTCGCTGGTGATTTCGGCGCTGCTCGGTCCGCGAGTCGGGCGGCAGATCGATCTGGTCGGCGGACGCCAGGTGCTGTCGATCTCCAATTTGACGCTTGCCGCCGGGTTGGCCCTGCTCGGCCTCACGCATTCGATTACGCTCTTGGTCACAGCCTGGTTGCTGCTCGGCATCGGTATGGGATTTGGCCTTTACGACGCGGCCTTTGGCGCGCTTGGCCGTATCTACGGCAATGCCGCGCGTGGCGCGATCACCGGCATTACGTTGATCGCGGGTTTTGCTTCGACAGTCGGATGGCCGCTGACGGCCTGGGGACTGGAGAGCATCGGTTGGCGCGACACCTGCTTTGCTTGGGCGGCCGCGCATGTGCTGATTGGCCTGCCGATCAACTTCCTGATGCTGCCGGCCGTGAAGGGGGCGAAAGCGGCGACGCAAACGCCGGTTAAACCGCACATTCCGATCGATCGGACCATGATCCTGCTGGCGTTCGCCTTTGCTGCGGCCTGGAGCGTCACCGGCGCCATGGCGGCGCATTTTCCTCGCATCCTGGAAGCGGCCGGCGCGACCTCCGTGCAGGCGGTCGCGGCCGGCGCGCTGATTGGGCCGGCGCAGGTTGCCGCCCGCATCGTCGAGGCGAGCTTGCTCAGCCGCTATCATCCGCTGGCGTCCACCCGACTTGCCTGCCTGACGCATCCGCTCGGCGCGATTATTGTCGCGATCGTCGGCGGCGGCGCGGCGAGCGCGTTTGCGATCTTTCATGGCGCCGGCAATGGTATCCTGACAATCGCGCGCGGCACGCTGCCGCTCGCGATCTTCGGCCCGCAGAATTACGCCTATCGCCTCGGCATTATCGGTGCGCCGGCGCGGATGGCGCAGGCCGCGGCACCGCTCGCCTTCGGATTGCTGATAGACAGCATGGGAAGCCGTATCCTGATCGTGTCGTCCGGCCTCAGCCTTGCCGCGCTCTTGGCGCTGCTGTTGTTGCACGAGCGGTCGCGCAAGAGGTGAGGCTGCGTCCGCGACGCGGATTTGGCCTTTCTTTCCTTGAGCGTTTCAAGCAAAACGACGCCATGGAAAACGAAAAAGGCCCTCCACAAAAGCCCAAGAGCTTCCTGCAGTGGGCCACGACGCCGCCGCAGGCCTACACGGTCTATCTGATCTGCCTGGTCCTGGTCTGGGGATTGTCGTTCTACGCCGGCATGTTGAAGCCGAAAAAGCCCGTCGGCCTCGGCCCGCCACCGATCTCGGCGCCGCGCAACTGAAGTTCCGGCCGCCCAACGGAAAGTCCGAACATGCCGAACGCTGCAAGTCCGTCGATCACCCGCATCAATCCGCCCGAACTCGGCACGCCGCCGGGCTACTCGCAAATCGTTGAGGTAGCCGCCAGCCGGATCATCTTCATTGCGGGCCAGACCGCGCTCGACCGCGACGGCAACGTCGCCGGCAAGGGCGATTTTGCTACGCAAGCGGCGCAGGTGTTTCGCAACCTCGCCATCGCCCTACGAGCCAGCGGATGCACCGCAGCCAATCTGGTCAAGCTGACGGTGTTCCTGACCGATATGAACAACCTCGGGCCCTATCGCGAGGCACGCAACACCTTCTTTGCTTCGGTCACGCCGCCCGCCGCACCCGCCGTGACGCTGGTCGAGGTGTCGAAGCTGTATGGGGCGGACTTCCTGATCGAGATCGAGGCCATCGCGGCGGTCTGACGTCAGACTGCAAGCTACGGCTTTTGCTTTCCGTCGTCGCAATCCATATCGCCGCCGCAATCCATTGGGAGCTGCGGGAAGTCGGCACCCCTCCCGGCTGGCCACGCCACCGCAACGCGATAGCGATCAGAGGCTGGCGCGATCAGCGGAGACAGGAGACATTACTCCATCGCGCCGTCTGGCGATACCCACCGTTACGCGTGCAGCCGGCGGCGCTCCCCGGAGCGATTTGGGCGCGGCGCGGCCCGCACCCCTCACTCCACGCCCCTTCCAAACTTGTTCGACTTCGGCAGGCCGTGGGCGAGACGGCCGGCGTCGGCGCGGTTGCCGCGCCAGTCGGACAATTCCTTCAGGGTCATGCTCTGCTCGCGCCCGGCGGAATCCTTCCAGGTGAGGCCGGCCTTGGAATCGAACACGGCCACGTCGGACAATTCGCTGTCCTTGTATTTCTGCAACCGCACGCCGCGTCCGCGCGCCATTTCCGGCACCTGATCGAGCGGAAACAGCACCATCTTGTGGTTGGTGCCGATCACCACGACGGTGTCGCCCGCGACCGTCGCAATCGCGCGGGCTTCGTTGGGCATCTCGACGTTGAGCACCTGCTTGCCCTTGCGGGTATTGCCGACGCAATCGTCCTCGTTGACGACAAAGCCCTGGCCCTCGCCGCTTGCGATCAGGAACTTGCGGCCGCCCTTGTTGACGAACAGCGAGACGATCGCCGCATCCTGGTCCATGTCGACGAACATCCGGATCGGCTCGCCATGGCCGCGCCCGCCGGGGAGTTTGGCCACGTCCAGCGAATAGAATTTGCCGTTGGTGGCAAACAACAACAGCTTCGAGGTGCTCTCGGCGAAGAACGCCTGGTCGAGCTTGTCGTCAGTCTTGAAGGTAAGCCCCGAGAGATCGGCGACATGACCTTTAAGCGTCCGTACCCAGCCTTTCTCCGAGACCACGACGGTGACCGGCTCGCGCTCGACAAAGGCCTCCTCGATGGCGGCGAGATCGTGCTCGGGCGCGTCGGCAAATTGGGTGCGGCGCTTGCCGAGCGGCGTCTTCGGCCCAAACATATCGCGGACTTTGCGGACCTGCTCGCCCACCTTGGACCATTGCTCGGCCTCGGAGGCGAGCAGCGCCTTGACGCTTTTCAATTCGTTGCGAAGGTTCTTGTCCTCGGTCCTGATCTCCATTTCCTCGAGCCTGCGCAAATTGCGCAGGCGCATATTGAGGATGGAATCGGCCTGGATGTCGGTGAGCTTGAAGGTCTTGATCAGCACCGGCTTCGGCTCATCCTCGGTGCGGATGATCTTGATCACCTTGTCGAGGTTCAGATACGCGATCAGATAGCCGCCGAGCACCTCAAGCCGGTGCTCGATCTGGCTCTTGCGAAAATTCGAGCGGCGCACCAGCACGTCACGCAGATGGTCGAGCCATTCGCGCAGGCACTCGGCAAGGCCGACGACCCTGGGCACCTTGCCCTGCATCAGGACGTTGAGGTTCAGCGGAATGCGGCTTTCCAGTTCGGTCAGGCGGAACAGCGATTCCATCATCAATTCGGGATCGACCGTGCGCGACTTCGGCTCGATCACGAGGCGGATGTCCTCGGCGGATTCGTCCCTGACGTCGGCAACCAGCGGCAGCTTTTTTTCGTTCAAGAGCTCGGCGATCCTCGCGACCAATCGCGACTTCTGCACCAGCCACGGGATCTCGGTGACGACGATGATCCAAGTGCCGCGCGCGCCCTCTTCCTGCACCCATTTGGCGCGGGTGCGGAACGAGCCGCGCCCGGTGGCATAGGCCTCCGCGATTGATTCCTTGGAATCGACGACGATGCCGCCGGTCGGAAAATCCGGCCCCTTGACCCATTTCAGAAGCGCGCGCGATTTGGCCTGCGGCTTCTCGATCAGGTGCAGCGCAGCGTCGCAAAGCTCGGCGGCGTTGTGCGGCGGGATCGAGGTCGCCATGCCGACCGCGATGCCCTGCGAGCCGTTGGCGAGCAGGTTCGGGAAGCCGCCGGGCAGCACCACCGGCTCTTTGCCGCTGTTGTCATAGGTTGGCCGCAGCTCAACCGCGTCCTCGTCGATGCCATCCAGCAGCAGCCGGGCGACGTCCGTCAGCCTGGCCTCGGTGTAGCGCATCGCGGCCGGGTTATCGCCGTCGATATTGCCAAAATTGCCCTGACCGTCGACCAGCGGATAGCGCGAGGAGAAATCCTGCGCGAGACGCACCATGGCGTCATAGATCGCCTGGTCGCCGTGCGGATGGTACGAGCCCATTACTTCGCCGACGATCTTGGCCGATTTCTTGGGAAGCCCGCCCGGATCAAGGCGCAGCAGACGCATGCCGTAGAGGATGCGCCGATGCACCGGCTTTAGACCGTCACGCGCGTCGGGCAGCGCGCGATGCATGATGGTCGAGAGCGCGTAGGCGAGATAGCGCTCTTCCAGCGCATCGCGCAGCGGAACCTCGTGAATTTCAGCCGGCTCAGGCGGAATCAGTGCTTTTCCCATGGCTCCGGGTTAAACGCTGATTGTTGCTCCGGCAAGGCGCGAATCGGGGCATCCGTCCCGTCCCCGAGACGCGCCTTTGGCAAGCCGCGCTCCCGCGGCCACAAACGACCCGGCCTGCTTTGTCCGCTAGGCCGACTTCCGCTTGGCGATGACCTGCCGGAAGTCCGTTGCCAGTTCGTCGTAGTAGCCGGCAAGGCCCTCATACAGGGCGCGCTGAGGCCCTTCTTTCGCCTGCTCAGCCCACTCTTTGCACTTGGCGGCCTTGCTCTCGTATTTCGCTACTTTGGTTTGAAGATCAGCCTCCATGGCACCCACTCCACGCAACCCCGAACAACCTTCGATAGTACCGTGCCATGCGTCCCCGTTCGAAATGATGGCGGGCTTGAGGAAACTTTGCAGCGTCGTTCCGGCGGTAAAGTGCCGGCCCTGGGATCGGGTCTCGGCTAGATCGAGCCCACCTTCGCCCTTTGTCGCGTCACCGCGTTGATAAAACCCTCCCGGGCGTCGGAAAGGCCCTGTCCGCGCGGTTCCAGCACATGGCGCAGCAAAAACAGTCCGGTGAGCCGAAAACCATCCTGCAAATCCTGATCCGACCAGCCATTTCCGCCCGCTTCGCCTTCGCGCAGGAAGCCCGGCAACCGCAACAGCCGGTCGCGCCAGGGCTCGCCGGCCGAACGTGAGACCGCGCCGCCGGATTTGGGCGACACATACACGAGGTCTGAAGTCGCCCCGGTCGCGGCGCAGTTTTCCAGGTCGAGCCCGAAGCCGAGTTCGGCCAGCATCGCAAGCTCGAATTGCACGAGATGAACCGCGGCTTCGCCGGCCTCGTCGAAATCATCGAGCGTGTGCGCCAGCCTCTCGTAGATGTCCTGGTGCGGATCGCGTTCCGGCAACAACCGCGCCAATGAGGCCAGATGCGTCACGCCATAGACCGCGTGCGCGGACGCCAGCAAGCTCGCCGCGCGCAATCGCGTGCCTTCAACCGCATAGGTGCCGAGGTGCTCGTCGAGCCGCGCCCGCCACACTGCGCGCACGCTGTTTCCTGGTTGCAGCAGGGGCCGCATCCGCGAAGCGGATCCACCGCGCACCAGCCCGAGATGCCGGCCGTGACCGCGCGTCAAAAGTTCGACGATGGCGGAGGATTCGCCATGCCGCCGCACCCCCAGCACAATGCCGTCGTCGGTCCATTCCATGGGGGCAGATTACAGGATTCCGCCAAAACGCGCAGCGTGCTTACGCGTTGAACCAGCCCTGTGCATCGCCGGTGAAGGAGAAATATAGCCCTGCCGCGGTCAGTGCGCAGGATACGATCTCGATGCCACTATCGAGTTCCATACCGTTGTCGCCGATGATCTGCACCAGCGAGATGACGGAGAGCACCAGGGCCGCCGCCAGCACCCAACGCGGCCAGTTCTTGCGCCGCCGCGCAGCCAGCCGGACGAAATAGACCAGGAGCAGGATCAGGCCGCCGGCCGTAAGGGTCGCGGCCATGATCATCTGCTCGCCCACCTCGGCGCTCGGCGTGCGGTCCTGAAACGCGACCGACAGCGCATCGAGCGTCAGCGACAGATAGAGCAGCACTTCGAACCACAGCACGTTTTTGGGCACATTCATCGAAAACGCCGTTCATCCCTTTTTTTATTGTTTGGGAAATTCCAGTCCCATTTCCCTGTAGCGGTCGGGATCGTCGCCCCAGTTCTCGCGCACCTTGACGAACAGGAACAGATGCACGGGAACGCCCGTGATCTCCGCGATTTCCTTGCGCGCATCCGCGCCGATCGACTTGATGGTGGACCCATTCTTGCCAAGCACGATCTTGCGCTGGCTTTCGCGCTCGACAAAGATGGTCTGCTCGATGCGGATGGACTTGTCCTTGCGCTCGGTCCAGCTATCGGTCTCGACGGTCGACTGATACGGCAATTCCTGATGCAGCTGACGAAAAATCTTTTCCCGCGTGATCTCGGCCGCCAAATGCCGCATCGGCGCGTCCGACATCTGATCCTCGGGGTAATGAAACGGCCCTTGCGGCACCATTTCCGCAAGCCTGCGCCGCAAATCGTCGACGCCATCGCCTGATTGCGCGGAAATCATGAAGGTCCCCGCGAAGCGAAGGCGGTCATTGGCCGTCTTCGCCAGCGCCAGCAGCTTTTCGCGGGCAACCAGATCGATCTTGTTGATGACCAGGATCTTCTCGTGATCGACGCCAGCCACCTTGTTCAGGATGGCATCGGCCTCCTCATCGAGGCCGGCCTTGGCATCCAACAGCACGCAGACAAGATCGGCGTCATGCGCCCCGCTCCAGGCCGTCGACACCATGGCGCGGTCCAGCCGCCGCTTCGGCGAAAAGATGCCGGGCGTATCGACCAGGATGATTTGAGCGTTGTTTTCGATCACGATGCCGCGGATCAGCGCCCGCGTCGTCTGCACCTTGCGCGAGACGATGGTGACCTTGGAGCCGACCAAGGCATTGACCAGCGTCGACTTGCCGACATTGGGCGCGCCGATCAGCGCGACGAAGCCGCAGCGCGTGCCGGCGGGCGCGGCCTTGTCGGAGACTTCAGCGGTCATTGCCGCCGACGCCTTCGCGCTCGATCATAACGGAAGCAGCGACCTTCTCGGCGGCACGCTTGCTGCCGCCGATGCCTTCGGCCGGCGCGAACCCCGGCAAATCCACCGCAACGCGGAATTGCGGATCGTGATGCGGCCCGGTGCGCTCGATCTCGCGATATACCGGCGTCGGCAGGCCCTTGGCCTGGGCCCATTCCTGCAGCATGGTCTTGGGATCGCGCAGCGGACGCCGGTGCTTGTGCATCCGCTCGGTCCAGTTGCCCGTGACGAACTCCGCTGCGGCGGCGTAGCCGCCGTCGAGAAAGATCGCGCCGATCACCGCCTCGCAGATGTCGCCGAGCACGGACTTGCGCAAGCGCGCGCTCGCCCCGGCACCCACCGCGCCAAGCTTGATGTCGTCGGCAAGCCCCAAAAGCTTCGCGACGTCGGCGCAGCTCTCCTTGCGCACGAGGTCGGCGAGCCGTTTCGACAACTCGCCCTCGTCGGCATTCGGGAACGCGCGATAGAGCATGTCGGAGACAACAAGCCCGAGCACACGATCGCCAAGGAATTCGAGACGCTGGTAGCTGTCGCCGCGCTTGTCGCCGCGTTTGCGTGTCGGTTTCAGCGCCGAAACATGGGTGAAGGCGGTCGCAAGCAGGGTGGGATCGGCGAATTTGTACCCGATGCGCGCTTCGAGCGCGGCGGTGGCCGCCTTTGCGCTCACTTTGCTGCGCTTCCTCTTCACCGCCTTACCTTCGCCCACGGGCTCAGCCTGCGGACTTGCGTCGCCTGGTCTTGTCGCGGGGCGGATATCAGGCGTTTCGTCGTTCATCGCACGATTTTGAAGATGCGATTCCAGCGCACCGCCGTGGGCCAGCGCCAGAACATCCAGGCGTGTTCGCCCTCGGCGACGGAGAAAAAGATCATTTGCGCCCGGCCGACGATATTCTCGAACGGCACGTAGCCGACCGCCGACAGCACGCGGCTGTCGGTCGAGTTGTCGCGGTTGTCGCCCATCATGAAGAAATGACCGGGCGGCACGGTGTAGACATTGGTGTTGTCGTAGAAGCCGTTATCGACGCAATCGAGCGTCTCGTAGCTGACGTCATTCGGCAGCGTCTCCTTCCAGCGCTTGACCCTTGCGGTCGCGTCGGAGGATCCGCAAGGGTCCTCACCGATGAAGTCGCTGAGGCGCTCGCGTTTCACCGGGGTGTCGTTGATGTAGAGCAGCCCTTCCTTCATCTGGATGCGATCGCCGGGCAACCCGATCACGCGCTTGATGTAGTCGGTGGAATCATCCTTCGGCAGGCGGAACACGAGGATGTCGCCGCGTGACGGTTCCGAACCGAAAATCCGCCCCGAGAACAAAGGCGGCGACAGCGGAATGGAGTAGTGGCTGTATCCGTAGGAATATTTCGAGACGAACAGATAGTCGCCGACCAGGAGCGTTGCCTTCATCGATCCCGATGGAATGTTGAAAGGCTGGAACAGAAAGGTACGGATCACCAGCGCAATCAACAGGGCGTGGATGACGACGCGGATGGTTTCGCCGAGGCCGCTCTCAGATTTTGTTCCGGACGTCACGCTCATCGCTTTCCCAATTCCCCTGGCAACCGCCCGCGCGGTGGCAGAACGTCTTCCTTACGCGAATAGCGCGCCGCTTCGCGTCAAGGAATTGGTCCTGATCCTGATCGTGAGAGCCAATTCCGGCGCAACCTCCGGAGCAGCCCTAGGCTGAATAGCTCTCGCGTTTTAGACGGTTGTTCGCAGACGCGCAATCAACGGCCCCATCAAAACTTCACAATCCATTGATATATAATGGATTTTTTAGTCATGCCCGGACCGACTCCGCCGCCGCGTCACGAATTGCCTGCCGGGGCCGCCGAAATTATGACGAAGGCTTGCGCCATCGGCCAATCATCGGTGATGGAAAGATCGATCCGCGCCTGATGGCCTTGCGGCGTCAGGGACAAAAGCCGCGCCAGCGCCCCGCCGGTCAGCTGCATGGTCGGCCGTCCGCCCGGCAGGTTGACCACGCCCATGTCGCGCCACCAGACCCCGCGCCGGATTCCGGTGCCGAGCGCCTTGGAACAGGCTTCCTTGGCCGCGAACCGCTTGGCGTAGGTCGCGACCACCATTTTCTCGCTCTTGGCGCGGCGGGCGGCGCGCGCCCGTTCGGCGTCGGTGAAGATGCGATCCAGAAAACGGTCACCATGGCGCTCGATCACCTTGGCGACACGGCGGATATCGATCAAGTCGGAGCCGATGCCGATGATCATGCCCGGCCCGCAAGATGTTCACGGCCGCGATCCATCGCAGCGCGCATCGTCCGGACCGTCTCGCCAAGGCCGACAAACAGCGCCTCGCCGATCATGTAATAGCCGATGTTGAGCTCGACGATTTCCGGCAGGCTCGCGATCTTCTCCGCGGTCACATAATCGAGCCCGTGACCGGCGTGCACCTCGAGCCCGGCCGAGCGGGCGAGCTTGCTGCCATCCACGATACGGAGCCATTCGGCCTCGGCCTTGTCCACGTGGCCGTCGGCCACGGCGTCGCACCAGGCGCCGGTGTGAATTTCGATCACCGGCGCGCGCAACCTGGCGGCCATTTCAATCTGGCGCGGGTCTGCGGCGATGAACAGCGACACCCGTATCCCGGCGTCGTTCAATTTGGCAATGGAGGGTGCCAGTGCATTGTGCTGGCCGACAACGTCCAGACCGCCCTCGGTGGTCAGCTCCTCGCGCCGTTCCGGCACTAGACACACGGCATGAGGTTTGGTGGCCAGCGATATCCGCAGCATATCGGCGGTCGCAGCCATCTCGAAATTCAGCGGCTTTGAGATTTCGGCCTTCAGGCGCGCCATATCCTGGTCGCGGATGTGCCGGCGGTCTTCCCGCAGGTGCGCGGTGATGCCATCGGCGCCCGCCTCGATCGCGACCAGCGCCGCGCGCACAGGATCCGGGCTCATCCCCGCCCTGGCGTTGCGGAGGGTGGCGACGTGATCGACATTAACTCCGAGACGCAGCGGAGGAGGAGTGACCATAGCCATCTTTCGGCAAACCTTGCAGTAGAACAGGTCCTCATTCCTTAAGGAGCGGCGACTCGGCCGCATCTCGAAGGATGAGAGCAATGTGGTCCTATGGTCGAGACGCACGCAAGAGCGCGCTCCTCACCATGAGGAAGGGTCATTTACCCGTTGACGCGTTCGACCCGTGCGACGACGGCTTTGGCGCGCAACTGGTTGATAATAGCGCTGAGATGCTTCAGGTCATAGACCTCGAGATCGATCGTGAGTTCGGTGAAATCAGGCGAGCGCCTGCTCATGCTGATATTGTCGATATTGCCGTCGTGCTCGGCGATCACGGTTGCCACCTGGGCGAGGCTGCCCGGCTCGTTGACGTTGTCGACCATGATCCGGGCCGGAAAGCGCTGCGGCGTGGTTTCATCGACGTCCCAGCGCACGTCGAGCCAGCGTTCGGGTTCCTCTTCGAAATCCTTCAGCGCCGGCGACTGGATCGGGTAGATGGTGATGCCCTCGCCCGCGGTCACGATCCCGACGATCCGGTCGCCGGGCACCGCGCCGCCGTTCGGCGCGAACTTGACCGGCAAATCCGAATTGATGCCGCGGATCGGGATTGCCGAGGGGCTGCGGGGCGGCTCCGGCGGAGATTTCAACTTGAGCTTGACCGCAAGGCTCTTCTTGGCGCCGTAGCGCGCGACCCGCTCCTCCTTGTAGTCGGGATACATCGCGCGGGCGACGTCGGAAGCCTTCATCTCGCCGCGCCCGACGGCCGCCATTACGTCATCGATCGAGGCCCGCGCAAGCCGTGGCAGCGCCCCTTTGAGCTTATCGTCGGCGTATTCGATCTTGGCGCGCTCGAACAGGCGCTCGACGATGCGCCGGCCAAGCCCCGCATATTGATCGCGCACGGCAGTGCGCGTCGCGCGCCGGATCGCCGCCCGCGCCTTGCCGGTCACCGCCAGCGATTCCCAGGCCGAGGGCGGCGCCGACTGCGCCTCCGACGTCAAGACCTCCACCTCGTCGCCGTTCGTCAATTCCGATGACAGTGGCGCGAATTTGCCGTTGACTTTGCACCCCACCGCGCTGTTGCCGACGTCGGTATGAACAGCGTAGGCAAAATCGATCACGTTGGCGTGCCGCGGCAACGCGATCAGCTTGCCCTTCGGGGTGAAACAGAACACCTGGTCGTGGAACAGCTCGAGCTTGGTGTGCTCCAGAAACTCTTCCGGATTGGCGCTTTCCGACAATATCCCGATGGTGTGACGCAGCCAGGCAAAGGCATTGGACTCGCGCTTCAACAATTCGGTCGGCGAACCGACGCCGTCCTTGTAGAAGGCATGGGCGGCGATGCCGAATTCCGCGATCTTGTCCATTTCCTCGGTGCGGATCTGCAATTCGACGCGCTGGTTGCCGGGGCCGATCACGGTGGTGTGGATCGAACGGTAATCGTTCTGCTTGGGCGTCGAGATGTAATCCTTGAAACGGCCGGGCACGACCGGCCAGGTGGTGTGCACGACGCCGAGCGCGCGATAGCAGGCCTCCAGATCGTTCATCACGACGCGGAACCCGAAGATGTCGGACAATTGCTCGAAACCGACCGACTTGCGCTCCATCTTGGTCCAGATCGAAAACGGCTGCTTGCGCCGGCCGTAGACGCGCGCGGCCAATCCGTTGTTGCGAAGGTTCTTGGAGAGCTGGCTCTCGATTTCGCCGATCAGGTTGCGGTTGCGCTCGGCCAGCGCGTCAAGCCGCTGCGTCACGACCGCATAGGCTTCCGCATCGAGGGTGCGGAAGGAAAGGTCTTCCAATTCTTCGCGCATCTCCTGCATGCCCATGCGCCCCGCAAGCGGCGCGTAGATGTCGAGCGTCTCCTCGGCGATGCGGTGCCGCGACGCCGGGGCCACGAATTCCAGGGTGCGCATGTTGTGCAGGCGGTCGGCGAGCTTGATCAGGAGAACGCGGACGTCGTCGGCGATCGCAAGCAGGAGCTTGCGCAGGTTCTCGGCCTGCTTGGCCTCGCGGGAGACCAATTCCAGCCGCTTCAGCTTGGTCAGGCCGTCGACCAGCGCGCCGATCTCATGCCCGAAAATCTGATCGATCTCGGCGCGGGTCGCCTCGGTGTCCTCGATGGTGTCGTGCAGCAGCGCGGCGACGATGGTGGCGTCGTCGAGCTTCAGCCCGGTGAGGATCGCCGCGACCTCGAGCGGGTGCGAAAAATAGGGATCGCCGGAGGCGCGGGTCTGCGAGCCGTGCGCCTTCATGGCATAGACATAGGCGCGGTTAAGCAGATCCTCGTTGGTATCGGGGTTATAGGACCGGACGCGCTCAACCAGGTCATATTGCCGCATCATGCGCGGACGCGGCGACTTGGCCGTCCTCACCGGCGCAGACGACGACGGCGCCACGGCGACCGATTCGGTCGAGGCCTGCATCTGCGGTTGGCTGCGGCGCCAATACGCCATCGGATCACTGCCCTCAATCCCGGACCACGGACGCGCAGTCTAACGCCAAATAGGCGATCCTCCGATCAAATTGGAGACAGCCGGAATGCGTTCCGCGCGGCCCGCGGCGTTCCATGGTAACCATGAAAGCTGACGTAAAAGCAAAGGCCCGGACAAATGTCCGGGCCTTTGGTAAATCGGGTGTGGCTGGAACGGCCGCCACGCCGGGAGGGGTTTACTCGTCCTCTTCGGGCTGCTCTTCGGGCGGCGCCAGGCCTTCGAGGCCCTTCAAAAGCTCCTCCTCGGTCATGCGCTCGACCGCAACCTCGGTGTCGTCGGCATCGACGCTGGCGCCGGACGAGCCGATCAAAGGCACGGTATCGGGCTCAGGCTCGTCGACTTCGACGAATTTCTGCAGGGAGTGGACCAACTCCTCGCGCAAATCTTCGGGGGAAATGGTCGAGTCAGCAATTTCCCGTAGCGACACGACCGGGTTCTTGTCATTATCTCGATCAATCGTAAGTTGTGAGCCGGACGAAATCATCCGGGCCCGGTGAGCGGCCAATAGAACCAGGTCAAACCGGTTGTCGACCTTGTCGATGCAATCTTCCACGGTGACGCGCGCCATCGCCTGTCGCTCCGTTAATTGGGACCGAATATGTTGGTTATGCGCGCTAGTTATAGGTGTCGGAGGCGTTTCGCAAGACCAATTTGTGATTTGGCCTCGGCTAGGCGCTCTGCTAACCCGCTTTACAGGGCTTCATGGGCCGGAGCGTCCGAAACCGCAGGACACGGCTTTGGACAAGAAAACGCTTCATTGCGTCGCCAAAACTATACCTTTATTGCCCTGACTTCCCCAATCTCCGGTAGTGTCTGTCCGGGACCAATCCAATTGGGGGATTGGCGGTACATCGAAATGCGCGGGTCTGCGGCCGCCGCGCCGAACAAAAAGGCTACCAACAACTTCGCGAGAGACTGAATGTCACCCACGACCAACAAGATCGCGCTCTTCATCGATGGCGCCAACCTTTATGCAACCGCCAAGACGCTCGGTTTCGATATCGACTACAAGCGCCTGCTCAAGGAATTCCAAAGCCGCGGCACGCTATTGCGCGCGTTCTACTACACCGCGATCATTGAAGATCAGGAATATTCGTCGATCCGCCCCTTGATCGACTGGCTCGATTACAACGGCTACACCGTCGTCACCAAGGCGACCAAGGAATTCATCGACGCGAGCGGCCGCCGCAAGGTGAAGGGCAATATGGACATCGAACTCGCCGTCGATGCCATGGAACTCGCCGAGCATATCGATCAAATGGTGCTGTTTTCCGGTGACGGCGACTTCCGCTCGCTGGTCGAAGCGGTGCAGCGCCGTGGCGTCCGCGTCACCGTGATCTCGACGATTTCCAGCCAGCCACCGATGATCGCCGACGAGCTGCGACGTCAGGCCGACGTTTTCACTGACCTCGTCGAGCTGCAATCCAAGCTCGGCCGCGATCCATCCGAGCGCCCGGCTCCGCGCGAGCCACGCCATCACGCGCCGCAATTCCTGCACCGCGCCACCACCATGGCGCCGAGGGGCGATGACGACGATTTCGAGGAGTAAGAACGACCCGGCGCCGACGGGCGCTGCGTCTACCTCCTCCGAGCCCGATCGAGATTGCCCGCTTTGTCCGAGGCTTGCGGTCTTCCGCAAGGAGGCGCGGGTACGTGAACCGGAATGGTTCAACGGGCCGGTGCCGTCCTTTGGCGACCCTGACGCGCAATTGCTCATCGTGGGGCTCGCGCCGGGCTTGCAGGGCGCCAATCGCACCGGGCGGCCTTTCACCGGCGATTTCGCCGGCGACCTCCTCTATGCCACGCTGCTCGAGTATGGTTTCGCGCACGGCGCCTATCACGCGCGGCCGGACGACGGGCTAAAGCTGGTCGGCTGCCGGATCAGCAATGCGGTGCGGTGCGTACCGCCGCAGAACAAGCCACTGCCGGCGGAAATCAATACCTGCCGGCCATTCCTGGCCATGACGATTGCGACCATGCCCGGATTGCGTGCGATCGTAGCACTTGGACGAATTGCGCATGATTCCGTCGCAAAGACGCTGAGCCTTCGCGGCTCGGCGGCGCCGTTTGCGCATGGTGCCATGCATCGGGCCGGCGCTCTCAAACTCTACGACAGCTATCACTGCTCGCGCTACAACACCAACACGGGCGTGTTGACCCCAAAGATGTTTCGCGGCGTGTTTGCCAAGGTGAGAGCGGATTTGGATTAGGGTTTGACGAATCTAAACCGGATTCTCCTTCAGCCATGCCAGCACATCGCCGGCATTCCGGTCGGGCGGGAACACCGGATAGAACACATGCGTGATCCGCCCATTGTCGATGATCAATGCAAGCCGCTTGATCAGGGTCAATCCCGCCACCTCCATGGTCGGCAGATCGAGCGCGCTGGTCAGGGCGAGCTTTTCATCCGACAGCACCGGAAACGGCAGATGCAATCGCGCGGCCATCTCGGCCTGGTAGGCGTTGCTCTGCGTCGACAGGCCGAACACATGCGCGGCGCCGGCGGCCTTCAGTTCGGCAAACAGGTCGCGGAAGGCGCAGGTCTGCGGGGTACAGCCGCGCGCGCCGGGGATCATGTCCCAGTCGTCGACAATGCTGATCTTGCCGGGCTCGCCGGTTCTGGGATAGGCGAACACCACGGTGCGGCCCGGCAGCGCCGACAACCTCACCGAGGTGTCGTCGGTGGCGATCAGGCTGACCGGCGGAAGCGTCATGCCCTCGAGATGCGCCGCGGCGCCATCATCGGTCGGCGCCGGGATCTTGCTCCAGTCGACTTCAAGCAGGTTTTTTTGGTTCATAGCCTCGTTCTCCAACGATCGTCATTGCGAGGAGCACTTGCGACGAAGCAATCCAATCGTTGCAATCCCAGATGGATTGCTTCGCGGAGCCTGTCATCGGGCACGCATTCGCGCGACCTGTTGGCTCGCAATGACGAATTACCCCCTCGCCCGTAGCAGGCGGCCCTTCTCCCTGCTCCAATCGCGCTTCTTCTCGCTCTCGCGCTTGTCGTGCAGCTTCTTGCCCTTGGCCACCGCCAGCAACAGCTTGGCGCGGCCGCGCTCGTTGAAATAAAGCTTGAGCGGGATCAGCGTCATGCCCTCGCGATCGACGGCGCCCATCAATTTATTGATTTGCTTCTTGTGCAGCAACAGCTTCCGCGGCCGCTTCGGCTCGTGATTGAAGCGATTGGCCTGCAAATATTCGGGAATATTGGCGTTGATCAGCCAAATCTCGCCATCCTTGGAATCGGCGTAGGATTCAGCAATCGTGGTCTTGCCGTTGCGGATCGACTTCACCTCGGTGCCCGTCAACGCAATGCCGGCCTCGATCGTGTCCTCGATTGCATAATTGAAACGCGCTTTGCGATTTTCGGCGACCACCTTGATCGCCCGCTCATTCTTTTCGGCCACTTCAAGCCTTCTTCAGGAGATCACGGATCTCGGTCAGCAGTTCGACCTCGCGCGCCGGCTTCGGCGGCGCGGCAGCAGCCGCCTCTTCACGGCGTTTGAGCTTGTTGATGAGGCGGATGACGATGAACAGCACGAAGGCGATGATGAGGAAATTCAAGGTCAGGGTCAGGAAATTGCCCCAGGCCAGCACCGCGCCCTGCTTTTTCGCGTCCGCCAGGTTGCCGGCGGTGACCGCCTTCGACAGCGGCGTGAAGTAGTTGGAGAAATCGAGCCCACCGGTGATCGCGCCAATGATCGGCATGATGACATCGCCGACCAGCGAATTGACGATCGCGCCAAAGGCCGCGCCGATGATGACGCCGACCGCGAGGTCGACGACATTGCCCTTCATCGCGAATTCGCGAAACTCCTTCAGCACGTTAGAACCCTCTGTTCGTTCGCCAGGCGAAGAATGCGCGATGCGGACAAAATCAATTGATCAGGCCGGCATGCACCATCGCGCTGCGCACGGCGACGCGCGTCGGCTCGGATACCGGCACCATCGGCAGGCGCAGCTTCTCTTCCAGTTTGCCAAGCAGCGACAGCGCGTACTTGATCGGCGCGGGATTGCTTTCAATGAACAGATTGGTGTGCAGCGGCATCAGCTTGTCGTGCACCTTCAGCGCCGTGGCGAGGTCGCCCTTCTGCCAGGCAATATGGAATTCGGAGCACAGCCGCGGCGCGACGTTGGAGGTTACCGAGATGCAGCCGTGACCGCCATGCGCCATGTAGCCGAGCACGGTGGCGTCCTCGCCCGACAATTGGTTGAAATCCTCGCCCATCGCGGCGCGCTGCTGCGACACCCGCACCATGCTGGCGGTCGCGTCCTTGACGCCTGCGATGTTCGTCAACTCGAATAATCGCTTCATGGTGTCAACCGACATGTCGATCACCGAGCGCGGCGGAATGTTGTAGATGATGATGGGAATACCGATCGCGTCGTTGATCGCCTTGAAGTGCTGGTACATGCCTTCCTGGGTCGGCTTGTTGTAATAGGGCGTCACCACCAGCACCGCGTCGGCGCCGGCCTTTTCCGCGTGCTCGGCCAGATCGATGGCCTCCTTGGTCGAGTTTGAGCCGGCACCTGCGATCACGGGAACGCGGCCCTTGGCCTCCTCGACGCACCACTCGACCACGCGCTTGTGCTCGTCGTGGCTCACGGTCGGGCTTTCGCCGGTCGTGCCCACCGGCACAAGGCCGTGGGTGCCTTCGGCAATCTGCCAGTTCACGAGCGACCGGAAGGCCGCTTCGTCGAGCGAGCCGTTCTTGAAGGGCGTGACCAAGGCGGTGAAGGATCCCCGGAATTTCGTCTTGGCTGCCATCGACTTCCTCCAAACGCGTGGTTCGCGGCGCTTCTTGTGCTGGATACATCAATTCATACCGGGTCAGACGGTTCGGCGAAAGGCTGGACTATTGATCCAGCCGCGATTTTGCCGCTGTCATGGCGCAGAGACCTAAGGTCCCCGGGGGAATAAGTATTTTGCCCGCAGATTCAATCAAATAGACCTGAAGCTTAAGCGATTGAATGATTCGCAAGCTAAGGAACGCCGTGAACCGCCTTGTCCGCGCAGCCGCGTTGCGATCGACCGCCTTGGCCACCACCCTGACGCTGGCGGTGGGTTTATCGGCGCTGGCGACGAATGCCTGGGCCGCCAAGCCCAAGGTTCCCCTGCCAAAACCGCGGCCGATCGCACGCAATTTGGTGCCCAACTCTACAGCCAACAGGGTCACCGTCAGCAAGAGCACGCCCGGCAAGATGACGGCCGTGGCAACGGCGGCAGCGCCGGTCCTGACCCCCATCGCCAGGGAGACAGGGCCCGGCCCCACACCGGCCCCGGCGATCGCGCCCGTTTTGCCGCCCCGCCCGCGCGCGGCCCCTGCTCTGCCGCTGCGCAAACAGGTGGCGCCAGCCGCGGTGGCCGCGACGTCGTCGACCTCGAAGGCCGATACCGACGCGATCGAGAACGTCATCGAGCTGATCCGCCAACATAAGCCTGACGACGCCACCCAAATCGAGGCCACGATATCCGATCCGGTCGCAAGGAAGCTTGCGGAGTGGATCATCCTGCGCAGCGACAATAACAACGCGAGCGTCGAGCGCTACCGCGCCTTCATATCGGCCAATCCAAGCTGGCCTTCGCAGACCTTCCTGCGCCGCCGCCTCGAGGCGGCGCTGTGGGACGACCACCGCGAGGATGCGGTCGTATGGTCGTGGTTCGAAAGCGAATCGCCATTGTCGGCCAAAGGCCGCTTCGCGCTGGCGCGGGCAATGCTCGCGCGCGGCGACCGCACCAATGCCGAACGCCTGGTGCGCGAAGCCTGGCGCAACGATGCGATGTCGGAGGATACCGAGAACGCCGCGCTCGAGCTGTTCGGCGCATTGCTGACGGCGGGCGACCAGAAGGCGCGAATGGACTTGTTGCTGTATGGCAGCGAGCACGAAGCCGCCCTGCGCGCTGCAAAACGGCTCGGTGCCGGCTATGTCGCGTTGGCGAAGGCACGGATTGCGGCTTACAAGAAAGCTCCCAATACCCGCGCATTGCTCGATGCGGTTCCGCACGAGCTGCATAGCGACGCCGGCTATATCTTCAGCAAGATCCAACTGCTCCGCCGCGAAGAGAAATTCGCGGAGGCAGCGGGGCTCATGCTGAGCGCGCCGAGGGACCCTGCCCGGCTCTACAATCTCGACGAATGGTGGATCGAACGGCGCCTGCTGGCGCGCAAGATGATCGATAGCGGCGAACACCGCACCGCATACCTGATCGCACGCGACGCGGCGCTGCCCACGCGCGACATCTACAAGACCGAGCAGGAATTCACGGCGGGCTGGATCGCGCTGCGTTTCCTCGCCGATCCGGCATTGGCGGCGCAGCATTTCGCCCGGATCGGCGTTGGCAGCGTCAACCCGACGACGCTGGCGCGCGCCGGTTACTGGCAGGGCCGTGCCGCCGAAGCCGCCGGACGCTCCCAGGAGGCCCGCGCCGCCTACGCCGCGGCGGCGGAACAATCGACCAGCTATTACGGCCAATTGGCGCGCGCCAAGCTCGGGATGCCGCAGCTCGAATTGAACGACGCGCCCACCGCGCGCGTCCGCGGCGTCGAACGGCTCGAGATCGTTCGCGCGGTGCAGTTGCTGTTCGATCTCGACGAGCGCGACATCGCGATCCCGATCTTTGCCGATATGGGGGAAAACGGCGATCCGGATGCGCTGGTGGGCTTGGGCGAAGTAGCCTCGCGCTACGGCTACGCGCGCGGCATGCTGCTCGTCGGCAAGGCTGCGCTCAATCGCGGATTGCCGTTCGATTTCTACGCCTATCCGGTGACCGGCATTCCGCCCTTTAGGGCGATCGGACCCGAAGTCGAAAAGAGCGTCATCTTCTCGATCGCGCGGCAGGAGAGCGCGTTCAATCCAGCCGACGTCTCGGCGGCGCAGGCTTACGGGTTGATGCAGGTGACGCCGGATGCGGGCCGCTACGTCTGCAAGCGGGCCGGCGTCGGCTTTGATCTCGCCCGGATGAAGACGGACGTGGTCTACAACGTCGCGCTGGGGGCTGCCGAGCTCGGTGGCCTGCTCGAGGACTACCGCGGCTCCTACATCATGACCTTTGCCGCCTATAATGCCGGCCGCGGCAGCGTCAAGAAATGGATCGACCGCTACGGCGATCCGCGCGATCCCAAGGTCGACGCGGTCGATTGGGTGGAGCTCATTCCGTTCGCAGAGACCCGCAACTACGTGCAGCGGATCATGGAGAACCTGCAGGTCTATCGCGCGCGGTTCGGCGGCGGAACGCGGCTGCAGATCGAGGCGGACCTGCACCGCGGCAGCGTGGAGTAGGCGCGCCGGCGCACCGTCAATCCATCACTGCTGACAGTCGCTGACCCGTTCACCTTCCAATTCCGTCTTCACGTTGCTGATCAATGAACCCGCCATCCGGCTCTTGGAGGTGATGGTCGCCGTGTAGTGTAGCGGAGTGTCGAAGTTGAAATTGCCGGTGACATCCACATCAAGCTGGCCCCGGCATTGCAGGCGCCATTTCAGGGTTCGCCCGGTCCTCTCATATTCCGGTTGTTCGCAGGTCGAGTTGACGGTGCGGGATACTGGCCCAAACGTCTTGGTAACGTCGGCCACCTGATCTGGCGTGAGGCAGCGCGCCTTGGCCTGCGGCGGCGTGGCTGCGCCGTTCACGGCGGTAGTTGCAGTTGCCTTCCATTCCCCCGGCTCAATCAGATTGTCGGCTGCGGCGGAGGTTGCCAGCACAGGCAGGGAGCAGAGCATAATCATCCCAAGCCTGGTCATTTGCCGCTCCTTCCGAGGCTCGCGTTCGTATGGCGCAACGAGTTGCGCTGAACGCGCAGGTTCAGTGAAGTCGTGCTGTTGTTGCCGAAGTTATAGGTCGTGGCGGCCAGCAGCAGAGCCGAAGACGGCGTACTGGTGATCGTGCCCGACATATTGGTCTTCAGGTAGGCGTACAGCACTTCGGCGCTGAACGTCAGATTCTTGACCGGAGTCCAGCGAGTGACCAGGCCGATTTCGGAGATCGTAAAGCCCGGATCGCAAATCGAACCCGCGCCGAAGGTACCGCCGGTGCCACCGCCGGAGGTCACGCTGCCGCCGCGAATGGCGACGCCAGCGTTGGCCACGTAGGTGTTGCAGTAGAGCTGCTTGGAGGTCTGGTTGTAGCTGAGCCCGGCGATGCCGCCGAACAAGCTCGATGACCAGTACGGATCCCAGTTGTGGTTGAACGCACCCTGGAAGCCCCAGCCGCGGGTCAGTTGCAGCTGCGTCACACCATTTCCGTTGGATGTGCTGAGGCCCTAATAGATCGAGCCCATCACGACGCCCATGGCGAACCTGGTGCCCTTATAGATGTCGAACGAAGACGGATCCGCCGCGCTGGTTCCCAACACGTAATGCGATGCGCCCAACGACCAAGACCCTGACATCTTGATGTCGTCGAGAACGGAAATGAGTTCTTCGCAGTGCCGATCAAGTCGACTGTTCGAGAGGATCGACCCGGAAAGGCATGGAATCAGCTAACCGCATCTAAGGGTGCCGTGCAGCGTAAACCTTAACCGAGTTGGCGCTGTTGCGTTGTCATCGGGCCTGCGTGCATCGACTGCTGAAGTGGTCTCTTCTGCTTGCGCCACGAGGCCTGCGCTCGCTCAAGCTCGTGCCAACGCTCGGCCTGTGCAATCCATTTGTGATCTGCACCCGGTTCAGAAGATACCGAGTTAGTTGTTTTATGAAGCAGGAGGTGGACCATGGAGAGACAGCAGTTTACGCGGGAGACGTGCTGCACGAAGAGGTATTGGACGCTTCGGCAGCCCTTGTGCGGACTGACGCGTGGGTTACACTCCCTCCGAATTCCGGAGGGGGTCCAATGAATTCGGATCTGTTGCTGCGTGCACTCGCCTGTGGCGCGCTGATGCTGGCGGCCGCGCCGCCGGTCCACGCCGAAGGCACCTTCGATATTCCCGCCGGAGCGCATTTCAATCAGGACAAGCTTGCGAAGATAACCGAGTTCTTCAAGAACGAGGCGGCGACAGGCAAGATCGCGGGCGCAAATGTCCTGATCCGGCAGCGCGGCAAGGAGGTCTATCACGAGACCTTCGGCGTGCAGGACGCGGTGTCCAAGACGCCGATCACGGACAAGACCATCTTCCGCCTGTCGTCGCTGACCAAGGTGATCACCTCCGTTGTGGCGATGCAGTTGATCCAGGACGGAAAGATCAAGCTCGACGATCCCGTCTCGAAGTACATTCCCTCCTTCGTAAATATGAAGGTCGGTGTGGAGAACAAGGCCGAGGACGGCACCAAGACGCTCGAACTGGTGCCGCTGACCCGGCCTATCACCATTCTTGACCTGATGCGTCATACCTCCGGCATCACCTATGGCTTCTATGGCGACAGTCTGGTGCGCAAGGCTTACGCGGCGGCAAATCTCTATTCGGGCGATTTCGACCTTGCCGAATTCGCCGAGCGGATCGCCAAGCTGCCGCTGCACAACCAGCCGGGAGCGCTCTGGCAATACGGCCATTCCACCGACATCCTGGCACGGATCATGGAGATCGTGTCCGGAAAATCATTGCTCGAGATCGAGCGGGAAAAGCTGCTCGATCCGCTCGGCATGACCGACACCGGCTTCTTCGTCACCGAACCGGAGAGGCTGCAGCGGCTCGCCCAGCCGGTGCCGAACGACAGTAATTTCCGGGTCGGCCGCGAATACAGGACTGAGGTTCGCCAGAAGTGGGAATCCGCCAGCGGCGGCATGGTTTCGACCATGTCGGACTTTTCGCGCTTTGCGCAGATGCTGCTCAATGGCGGGACGTTTGAGGGCAAGACCTATCTCAGCCCGAAGACGTTCGAACTGATGGCATCGGACCATATCGGCAAGGGCTCCGGTGTCGAGCGGGATTATTTCTATTTTCCCGGTGACGGCTTCGGCATGGGGCTTGGGTTTGCCGTGCGCACCGATCCCGGTAACGCCAAGCCGCCGCCGCCGGGATCGCTGGGCGAACTGAAATGGGACGGCGCCAGCGGCTGCTATTTGGTGGTCGACCGCAAGCAGGACATGTTCTTCGTGATACTGGAGCAGACACCTTCGGAGCGTCAGCGCGTCCAGCGAACCCTGAAGCAGCTCGTCTATGAAGCGATGGAGAACTAACGGCGCCGCAGGGCGCTACCTTGTTGTCCTGGCCATTCTCCTGGCCGCCGGTCGGCTGAACGCGGTGCGAGCCGAGCCGAAAGCGCCGAACGCGCCAACCTTCTCACGCGCGGCGCTTGACCGTATCGGCGACGAGGTTCGCAACGAAGTCGCGACCGGCAAGATTCCCGGCGCCATTCTGTTGATCCAGCAGCACGGCAAGCCGGTCTATTTTGAAAATTTCGGCGTGCGGGACCCCGACACCGGGCAACCGATGACGCCGGACACGATTTTCCAGATTTATTCGATGTCAAAGGCCGTCACCTCGGTCGCCGCGATGATGCTGGTCGACGACGGCAAGCTGGCCCTCGACGGTCCCGTATCGAAGTACATTCACTCCTTTGCCGATGCCAAAGTCGGCGTCGATCTTTCCGATGAAGCGGGAAAATATCCGCTCAAGCTCGAGCCGTTGAAGCGCCCCATCACGATCAGGGATCTGCTGCGGCACACGTCGGGTATCACTTACGGCTTCTTCGGCGAGGCGGCGGTGACGAAACTCTATGCCAATCCCCAATTGTACGCAGGCGATTTCGATAACGCCGAATTCGCCGACCGGATTGCGGTACTGCCGCTCGCCGACCAGCCCGGGACGCGCTGGAATTACAGTCATTCAACCGACGTGCTCGGCCGTGTCGTGGAGGTGGCCTCGGGGCAGACGCTGTTTCAATTCGAAAAGCAGAGACTGTTCGATCCGCTCGGCATGTCCGAGACCGCGTATTACGTCGCGGATCAAGTGAAGTGGCCGCGCATCGCCAAGCCATTTCCTGTCGACCGCTTCCGAGTGGCCGGAGTCAGGGATCCGACATTGCCGCGGCGCTGGGAATCCGGCGGCTCGGGCCTGGTCTCGACGATTGGGGACTACGCCCGCTTCCTGCAAATGCTACTGAACGGAGGCAAGCTGGACGGCAAGTGGTACCTCAAGCCCGAGACCGTCGCGCTGATGACGTCGGATCAAATCGGGCCGGAGACCGGGATCATCCATGACCCCTTCTATTTTCCGGGCCCGACCAGCGGCTTCGGTCTTGGCTTTGCCGTCCGCACCTCGCCACCGCCGGGCACCACCTGGCCGCTCGGCGAGTATCGCTGGGACGGCGCCGGCGGCAGCTTCTATTTTGTCGATCCCGTGGACGACATGTTCGGTATCTTCATGGTGATGTCCCACACCCAGGGTGGACGGATTCAACTGACGCTGAAGACGATGATGTTTGAGGCGCTGGGCAAGGGCCAGCGCAAGGATTGACGAATTCCGTATCACGCCACCGCGTTTCGCGCGATCGTCTCCCGATAGAACGATGCGCTCAGCTTGGGGGTACGGCGCTTGGTGGCGAAATCGACGTGGTACAGGCCAAAGCGCTGTTCGTATCCATCGGCCCATTCAAAATTGTCCATCAGGCCCCACAGAAAATGCCCAAGCACGGGCACGCCGTCGGCGGTCGCGCGCTGCAACTGCGTCAAATAATTGCGCAGGTACATGATACGATCCACGTCATAGACGGTGCCGTCCGCGGCCGGCTGGTCGCTCCCCGACGTTCCATTCTCGGTGATATAGATCGATTTCACGTTCCACAGTTTCGCGCGACGTGGCGCGGCACCCAGTAGATCGCCTCGGGGCCGGGCCGTAGCCAGCCCGCCTTCATGTGCGGAAACGATGCGGGAAACGGCGCGAGCGTGAAGCCGCGTTCGTTGTCGGCTGCAACCACGTAATGGTCGGGCGTGTAAACATTCAGCCCGACAAAATCGATCGGCGACGAAATGATGCGCAAATCTTCGGCCGCATATTTCGGCGCATCGTTGCCGGCTTGGGCAAGATATGCATCGGTATATTTCCCCTCCAGCATCAGGGTCAGATAACCGGCATTGAGTTCACGCGTCGCGATCTCGGCGGCGCGGATGTTTGCCGGTGTTTCAACGGCGGGAATACAGCTCACGGCATTCTCAGCCGGACCGACTTTGGTGCCGGCCTTTGCGTGCGCCCGGATCGCCTGCACCGCAAGACCGTGTCCCAGCGCGATGTTGTGACGAACCTGATTTTGTCCCGACCTGGATAATTTGAGACCGGGGGCATCGGCGCCTTCTCCGTGACCGAGGTGTACGTGCCTGGAGCATTCGTTGATGGTGAAAAAGTGGTTTACGCGGTCGCTCAAATGCGTCGCGACATGGGCTGCATGGTCCGCAAAGGCCTTCGAGGTGTCGCGGGAGGTCCAGCCGCCGAAGCGATCCTGAAGCGCTTCGGGCAGGTCCCAATGATACAGCGTCGCAAAGGGCTCGATGCCGTTCGCCAACAGCTCATCCAGCAGCCGGTCGTAGAAATCGAGGCCCTTTGGCTTTGGTGTGCCGGCACCCTCAGGGAAGACACGCGGCCAGGCAATCGAAAACCGATAGGCCTTTGCGCCCAGTGCCTTCATCAACTGAACGTCTTCCCTGTAAAGATGATAATGGTCGGTCGCGGTGTCGGCGTTGCTGTGATCGGAGATCGTCCCATGCGTATGGGTCTAGCTATCAAGGGCCGCTCAAAGAAAAACCCCCGGTGGTTTCCCGCCGGGGGTTCGCTTGGATCGTCGTTAAACGATCGGGATCAGAAGTTGCGCTGAACGCGCAGGTTCAGCGAAGTCGTGCTGTTGGCGCGCCGGTGATCGTACCCGACATATTGGTCTTCAGGTAGGCGTACAGCACTTCGGCGCTGAACGTCAGGTTCTTGACCGGGGTCCAGCGAGTGACCAGGCCGATTTCGGAGATCGTAAAGCCCGGATCGCAAATCGAACCTGCGCCGAAGACACCGCCGGTGCCACCGCCGGAGGTCACGCCGCCGCCGCGAACGGCGATACCGGCATTGGCCACGTAGGTGTTGCAGTACAACTGCTTAGCAGTCTGGTTGTAGCTCAGCCCGGCGATGCCGCCGAACAAGCTGGTCGACCAGTAGGGATCCCAGTTGTGGTTGAACGCACCCTGGAAGCCCCAACCGCGGGTCAGTTGCAGCTGCGTCGCAACGTTGCCATTGGATACGCTGGTGCCCGAGTAGATCGAGTCCGTCACGACGCCCATGGCGAACCTGGTGCCCTTATAGATGTCGAACGAAGACGGATCCGGCGAGCTGGTGCCCAGGACGTAATGCGATGCACCCAACGACCAGGACCCTGACATCTTGATGTCGTCGCCGGCACCGGTCGGGATGTTCTTGATCTGCAACGCCGCCATCACGGCCCCGCCGTATTTGTCGTCGGGATGGCCGAAGTTCACAGCGCCAGCCTGGTTCTGGCCGTTGTTGAACGTCGTTCCGACATCGTTGGCGTTGGTGAAGTATCCGGCATGGTTGTCGTGGATCGCGCCCGAAATCTGGAACAGACCCCAAGCCTGATCGACCCTCACATTGCCGACAAAGTCGGGAACGCTGTTGCCGCCGTACGCCGTGCCAACACCGGTGATGAACGAGCTCGCCGCACCGCTGAAGCCGATATTACCACCAGAAGCTCCGAGCACGGTATTCCCAAGCTGCCCAGTTCCGACCGCGTTGATGATCTGCGTGCGATTGAAGGCCTGGGCGCCACTCTCGTCGATACCCAACGTCGCCGACACACCGTTACCGAACTGCCAGGTGTACTGGATGTTGTTGATACCAGTGACGGAGTCGTAAGTGCCGGTCAGGAACGAGGTGTTGTTGCCCGGATAGCCATGCCACGGCGTGGCGTAGGCCGAAGCGGACTTACCGAAGGTGAAACCTGCGAACTGGACGAACGCAAATTCAACCGCGACGTAGCCGTTGCCTGCCGTGTCGTTGTTGACTTGGCCCTGCGTTGCACCGGGGTTGACGCTCGCGGCAACGCCGATGCTGCTGGTCGAACCGAAGCTCGAGAACTGGAAGTCGGCCTGGCCGAAGGTGCGGACAACGCCGTATTCCGTCGCGGTGCGGGTATCGATGGTCAGCGCCAAACGCGAACGGTCGTTGTAGAAGTTCGCATACCGGTCGCGGATGCCGCCTTCACCGTTCCAGAACGGGCCGTCGTAGATACCGCCGTTGATCGTCAGGTCGGCGCGCAGATAACCACCCAGCTTGATGCAAGTATCGGTACCCGGAATGTAGAAGAATCCGGCACCATACAGAGAGCAGATCCTCACGTATTCGACCGCTTTGGCCTTTACGGGAAGATCGGCCGCCTGTGCTCCGCCCATGGCGAGTAAACCCGCCGCTGAGCCGAGAAGTAGGCTCTTAACCATCTTCATGTTAAACCTCCAAGTTGCTCTAAAGGGAAGGTTCCGGATCCGCTGGGTGAAGTACCCTAAGGTTGGTTCCCTTGTCCCCAAACACCGCTTAGCCGCTTCGCGCCTTCGGACACTCCCGCATGAACGCGAGGGACTTAAGCGAACCACCTAAAAACGGGACGACCTCGGGATGCCCCCCTCCGTCGCAACATCACAATTACCGAAGGTCCATGTACACGCAATAAAGGAACCGCTTCACGCGATGCGCGCCGAGGCGTTTTTGGAAGGGTGTTGCACAAATAGCACGCAGGCGTGACCGGGCTTTCCTCGCAACGTATTGTTATACAACGGTATTATTGATTTGCTGCATTTGCCCCCGAGATCACTGCGCAGGCAGCTTGTCCGGCAGGTTTTCTCCTTCGCGCACTCGACACGTCGCGAATCGAACAAGCGGCGCAGCGATTCCATCACGCCCGCAATACCGCCGACGAGCCGGCAAATAGCGCGACTCATTGCATGACAATGATGCCGGTTCCCGGCGCAGTTGGGTTGTGCAGGAGGATTTTGAGATTCGATACGCCGTGTGAGCGATCGCATGCCTTGCGACGCAGGGGGGTGGGCAAGCGTTGAGAGTGAGAGCACCGGTAAAACCCGGAGTAGCCGACCGCGCCGTGCGCGTTAAGGCGCACAGAATCGCCGCTTGCGGGCCGCCGCCACGTCAGGCATATCGGCCGTGTTGGAGACGTGGCCGAGTGGCTGAAGGCGGCGGTTTGCTAAACCGTTATAGGGTTGTAAAGCCCTATCGAGGGTTCGAATCCCTCCGTCTCCGCCATCGCTCAAAATGTCCAGCCCGCCTCCACGCAATGATGCGACACACTATCCGAACGCTGCCGACGTTACGATCGGTGATGATTCTCGGCGAATCTAAACGGATTGAGCACTGTTGCGCCTAGGCCGGCGACATCGCGATCATTGCGTGTCGCCAGGATCAAGCCATGGGTTAGTGCAGTCGCCGCGAGCAGGCCATCGATAGCCGGGACAGGTCTAATGGCGCTCATGCGGCCCCATTGATCGGACACAGCGTTGTCGATGCCAAGCACGCGCCCGTCGAACGCGGCCTCTACCTCTTGCAACCAGCTTTCGAGCGCCGCTGCCTTGCCGGAATCCCGCGCGCGTGCAAGTTCAACACCCTTGCGGATTTCACCAAGGACAAGCGTGCTCAGAAAGATATCCTCGTCAGCGATAGACGCGTACCAGGCGGACACATGTGCGTCGCAACGGGAGCCCTTTCGGACCTCGGAAATGATGTTCGTATCGATCAGGTAGCTCACAGATCGACTTCACGACCAAACTCGCGGCTGCGGTCGAGATCGATCCCGTCGAGCGGCGCGGATGCAAGTAGCGTCTTCAGACTCACCTTGGGCGGCTCGGCAAAACGTTGTCGAAGAATCTTGCGCGCCTCGGCTTGGCGCGAGGGATCGGATAAGGCAGAAGCAACACGGCGAACAAGGCTCGCGTCTTCCTTGCGGACGTTGACCTCAACCCGCACGAAACCCCGGCGCTCCATGCGCGCACGGTGATTTCGGAGGGGGGATTTTGCTTTATTGGCCATTGTCGCAAGCTCCTTATTTCCGGAAATGTTACCGGAAAATGCAAAGGGGCGCAAGGGTGCGTGCTGGCTACGGGTAGATACCTTGATAGATATCTACACATGATAGCTATCGGAGCAAAAGGAGGAGGCTATGGGAGTGAAAACCGCCAAGCTCTTCACCACGGGCCGCAGCCAGGCCGTCAGGCTGCCCGCGGAATTTCGAGGGACGGGAGGTGTTCGTCCGTCGCGATTCCAAGACCGGCGACGTCATCCTCTCGCGCAAGCCCGATTCATGGGATGGCTTGTTCGAACTATACGGCGAGGGCGACGTATCCAGTGACTTTTTGGAACGGGCCGACCGGAACCAGCAACCGCAGGATCGATCCCTTTGAGGCGCTGGCGCCAGCCTCGTGACGCGCGACAAGGCATTCTCGCGAGTTCCGAAACCCCTGAGAACCGAGGATTGGACGAAAGCCAAAGGCTGATCGAATTGCAAAAAGTCTTCGGTGGCGGCGTATCAAAGGGCTATGGCGTAGAGATAGTTCTCATCATCATCGGTCGTGGCCACCCTCACCTCCAACGCCCCATTTCGTGATAACCATTGAGCTTACCAGCTCAACCTGTCGTCGAGACCAATGTCGAAGCGCCCGCCTCCATTTGCCGAACGGCCCAGCCCGAGCAATCCAGCGCTTGAAAGAGCGATCCTCGCGTTGCGGATGCAGCGCTTCAGTGAGGCAGAGCGCCTCGCGTTGGATGTGTTGAAGTCGAACCGAGGTAATATTGTCGCAGCAGACGTTCTCGGACGTGCGCTTGTGATGCAGAACCGTGCCGACGAAGCGATCGATCCCTTGCAGAAGGCGGCGCGGCGCGGCAACGAGCCGGCGATCGAAACCCTGCTTGGCGCCGCGCTAGCCGCTGCCGGGCGGAGCGATGAGGCGTTGAAACAACTGCGTCACACGACGGCACGGCGGCCACCGTTCCCGCCGGCGTTCATCGAACTCGGCGGCCAACTGCGTAAACTGGGACGCTTTGACGAGGGCATTGCAGTGCTCGAAAGCGGACTGGCGCTTACGCCTGACGTCCTCGATCTGCGCGTGGCGCTTGGGCATCTTCATGCCAACCGTAATGACCGCGCCAAAGCGCGCGCCTTGTTTTCGCAGGTGCTGGCGGCGGCGCCGACGCGACATGATGTTCTGCTCGCGCTGGCCAAGGTGATGGCGCTCGATGGCGAATATGCCGCCGCCGCCGATCTCTATCGGCGCGCACTGGCGCTTCAGCCGGACGATGCCGCGACACGGATCAGCCTCGGCAAATGCCTCCTGGAAATGGGTGAGCGCGACGCGGCAGAAACGACGCTGCGTGCGGCGACGCACGGCTCGGCGCAACTGGCCGGACCGGCGATCGTGGCGCTCGCCGCCGCCCCGCACGGCCGTTTCTTCCTGCGGCCGAGCGCCGCCGCGAAATTCCTGCACGTCGAAAAGAACTAAGACCGGAACTGCCGGCGATAGACGCCCTTCTCGCGAAAAATCGCATTGGTAACATCGTGCGCCCGCTGCGTCTCCTCGTCGGTGAAGACAGCGGTGCGCACCACCCAGTTTTCCCGCTTGACCGGAATACACTGCGCGACCGGCGTGCCCTTCGGCAGCACGCCGTTGAAATTCGCATCGTGCCAGCGCGCCGGGAAATGAATCCAGGCGTCGTGGTAGTGGTCACAATCGACCAAACCGGTCAACGTGCTGAAAGGCAGGTCGAAACGATTGACCGGATGCGTGAACAATAGCGAGTAGCCGTCCGGCGCCTCGATCGTCCAGAGATTATGGAATTTGATCAGGAACCGGTCGGCATCGAACAATGGCGTACCCGTGACCTGGCTGGCGTCGTGGAGCCCGATCGGCGAGCGCACAAAGCCGGATTCTCCGCCCGGCGGCAGCTCGTAGTCCCAGGTGAACTCGCCGTTCTCGACCCTCACATCACAGATCAGTGGAATCAAAAAGCCTGATGTCATGGCGTCGACGAATGGCGGACAGCGCTTCACGGTGTCGTGTTCCCGCGAAAGGATGGCGTTGAACGTCTGTTGCGGCATCGCCTTGAACCAGGCGGGCAAGCCGGATGCCGCCGGGATCGGCGGCGGCAGTATTCCCTCCAATTCCCTGGGGCAGCGAAACGTCAGCGTCATCGGATGTTCTGGCTCGGACACCACGTCTACCAGCCCCACTCTAGTTCGAACGAGCGAAGCTACGCTATCATTTGCGACGTGGGTTTGACCAGACGATTGCCGTAAGCCGCTCGCATCTTGCAATCGGACCGATGTACGGATCAGAGTGCGCTCAGTGCGCCGTCATCCAGGTGCGGGCGTCGCGCTGGGCTGCGGCGATCTCGGCCTCCGACATCATCTCGGCAACCTCGCGTCGCATCGCGATCGCGTCCGTGCGGCCCTTCAACGCCGCCAGGTTGAACCATTTGTGCGCGGCGACAAGATTGACGACGCCGGAGCGCCCGCTCGCCCAATACAAACCGCGCTCGAACAGCACGTCAGGGATAGCGGTCGCCACCGGCATTGCGCTATCCAGATCGATATACCCCTGAAACATCCCCGTCTCCTTTTTGTTGTTCGCCGCCCTGCTTCCTGCGAGTGCGGCCCCTGCCCACTTGTTACGCCCCTTATGACCCCACGCCGTTTGCCGGCTTGTTGAGGCGATCATGACCGATCAAATTTGAAGGGCAGTTTAAGGTTCGCGATGAACGGGGTGTAAACGCGAGAGTGGCGCAAGCGGCTGCGAAATTCCGCAATCCCTTATTTTGCCGGGCTTGCCGTGCAATCGTGAAAGACGGTTTACCTTCCGATTTCGCAGAACGATAACCATTGCGGAGAAACGCCGCGACGGCGCTGCGCGCATGAAATCACGATGCCGGGGGATGGTTGCTGGGTGTCGGGAACCCAAAACGCCGGACGCGGCCTCGGCGATTGGAGCGAGGGCGTCGGCGAACACGTCAGGACCAGATTTCACAAGAGGCCAGGGGCCTAAGGTGAAATTGCGGACGCAAGGGATCCGCACCGAACGAAGAAACTTGTTTCTTCTGCCGGACCGGTTTCTCATCGAAATACGGTCCCGCCGTTGACCTGATGTCTCGCCGACACCCTCTTTCGTCGATTAGAGCTGTCACATCGAAATCTGCGGGAGCAAACTGTCGTTGCGCGCTCTAATGACGTGCCGGCGTCAAGCCGCCGGCTGTTGCGTCAAGCGAGACTTACTTCTTCTTCTTGGCGACCTTGCGGGTCTTCTTCGCAGTCTTCTTCACTGCGCTCTTCGCCTTCTTTGCCTTCTTGGCTTTCTTAGCCATAGTGCCCTCCTGATGTAGTGAGATGGCTTAATCGCTGCGTGCACTCGGGAATCGAGATGCACTACATCCCGAATACACCAACACGCCGAAAAAAACAGCTTCCAGCTTAAGGAAGTATTGACGCACCGGCGTGAGAGCGCGCGCGGTGTGATGACCGACAACGCGATGACGCGCGCGGCAAACGAAACGGAAAACGCGCGCATGATGGACGTCGGCGAAAGTCAACATTGCAGGAAGCGATTGCACCGCAGGCATTTCCTTCGCTCGCGCTCCGATCGCTTGAGACACGCATGATATGACCGCGGCTCGCCGATGCCGTCCGGAAGGGTGTTGCGCGGACTCTGAGTCGCCAATTTTGGCAATCAAAAAATTTTCATGCTTAACGGCTTGGCGCCTCATCTTCCCTCGGCAAAACCGAATTTTCGGACGAATCGCCGGAACCGATTCGGAAACGCGGTCTCATCGCGGGCGATGAATTTTGGCGCGCCATCGAGGATCGGCGCGCGCGATCACGCGGGTGAGCGCCGATGACGCGGCCACCATGTTGACACGATCAGATGCCGAGCTTCGACTTGAGCAGGTCGTTGACGGCTTGCGGGTTGGCCTTGCCGCCGGACGACTTCATCACCTGGCCGACAAACCATTGGATCGCCGCCGGCTTGGCTTTGACTTGCGCGACCTTGTCTGGATTGGCCGATATGATGTCGTCGACCGCTTTTTCGATGGCGCTCAAGTCGGTGACCTGTTTCATACCGCGCGCCTCGACCAGCGCGCGCGGGTCGCCACCCCCGGTCCAGACGATCTCGAACAGGTCCTTTGCGATTTTGCCGGAGATAGTGCCCTCGCCGATCAAATCGACGATCGCCGCAAGCTGCGGGGCGGAAACCGGCGATGCCGATATGTCCCGGCCTTCCTTGTTGAGCCGCCCGAATAATTCATTGATCACCCAGTTGGCGGCGAGCTTGCCGTCGCGAACCTGGTGGGCGAGGTTCTCCAGCACGGTTTCATAGAAGTCGGCGCTCTCGCGTTCGGCCACCAGCACGCCGGCGTCATAGGGCGACAGCCCAAGCTCGGACATGAAACGGGCCTTCTTCGGGTCCGGCAGTTCCGGCAGCCCGGCCTTCAATTCCTCGACATAGGCTTCGCTGAATTCCAGCGGCAGCAAGTCGGGATCCGGAAAATAGCGGTAGTCGTGCGCCTCCTCCTTGGTGCGCATTGAGCGGGTCTCGCCCTTGTTGGGATCGAACAGCCGGGTTTCCTGCTCGATCGCGCCGCCGTCCTCGATGATTTCGACCTGGCGCCGCGCCTCATATTCGATCGCCTGGCCGATGAAATTGATCGAGTTCATGTTCTTGATCTCGCAGCGGGTGCCAAGCGGTCCGCCTGGCTTGCGGACGGACACGTTGACGTCGGCGCGCAAGTTCCCCTTCTCCATGTCGCCGTCGCAAGTGCCGAGATAGCGCAGGATCGAGCGCAGCTTCGTCACGTAGGCCTTGGCCTGATCGGCGTCGCGGATGTCGGGCTTGGAGACGATCTCCATCAAGGCGACGCCGGAGCGGTTGAGGTCGACGAACGACACGTCTGGCCGCTGGTCGTGCAGCGACTTGCCGGCGTCCTGTTCCAGATGCAGCCGCTCGATGCCGACGGTGGCGGATTTGCCGCCCTCGAGCTCGACGACGATCTCGCCCTCGCCCACGATCGGCGATTTGTATTGGCTGATCTGATAGCCCTGCGGCAAATCCGGATAGAAATAGTTCTTGCGATCGAACACCGAGCGCCGGTTGATCTTGGCATTCAGGCCCAATCCGGTGCGCACCGCCTGGCGGACGCATTCCCCGTTGATGACGGGCAGCATGCCCGGCATCGCGGCGTCGACCAGCGAAACATGACTGTTCGGCTCGCCGCCGAAGGCGGTCGACGCGCCCGAGAACAATTTTGAGTTCGAGGTGACCTGGGCATGGACCTCCAAGCCGATCACGACTTCCCAATCGCCGGTGGTGCCTTTGATCAGTTTTGATGTTTTGACGGGTACGGTCATATCGGTCCGTGTTCGTGGTTAGCAGGTAACGACCTGCAGATGACCTTCTTCGCCGTAAGCAAGTAGCGGTCGGTCTCGCGTGATTAGCCGGTATCCATATTCGCGCGCTGTGGCGGCGATGATGCGGTCGGCCGGGTCGCGCGGCGGATTTCCCGGCAAGAAAGACGACGCGATTAAAACCGCAGGAGACATGTTGGCAAGAGCAATTCCGGGTGCCGTTAGCATCCGATCAAACCAAAGCTGCGGCGACATGTTCAATCTCACGCGACCGCGCGATACCAGCAGACCAATTTCCCACGCCGTAATCGGTGAAACAAACGCGAGTTCGCCCGCGCGGAGCGTCTCCTCAATCGTTTCCTCCGCCTCGGGCGATATGGGCTGATCGTTGGAAATCCAGATCACCGCGCAGGTATCGAGAAGCAGCGGCGGCTTCATCTGTCGAGCTGATCGGCCCACTCTGGATCGGCTGGTTCGGTCAGATCAACACCAGCTGGAATACTGACCGAATCTTTCATCCATCCAAACAGTGGATGGCGTGTTTGCTTGACGCCGTCATCGCCATACGAACGCTTGCTGCGAGCAAGACGCTTTCGATCTTCGTCGCTCAATGGACCCACTTGATCCTTCCCGATCCGGCGGAACACGACTCGATGGTTCTTTAAATCGACCTTTTCGGTCAAGTAACCAGCATTGAGCCAGGCAAGAGTCATAACGTTGTTATTTGGATTGTTGCTCCACCAAGCCCGATTAGATTTTGAATTGGGGAGCTTTGCGCCAAGTATCCGTTCGATCTCAGTGAAAGTGATCGGGACTTCATCGGCGCGCTGGCCGCGGAGAAAGCGCTCCAAAGGCTCGTATTTTGACATTTTATCCTCGAATAAAGTGTGTGTATATTTATACACACACTGTATTTCTGTCAATGGGCGGCGTGCCCACCCGTCAGCGCTGACACGATCCGTTCCCATTCGTCTTGCAGCGGATCTTTCGCCACCGGCTTTCCAGCTCGCCGATACCAGTAGCCGGCATTGCCGAGGTCGCCTTCGACGCGGTGCAGGTATGCATGGACCCAGGCGGAGTTTGCGTCACCCTCATCCTGGACGATCTTGTGCGCCTGGTCCCAGTTGCCCTTTGCGGCCCACCACAAAGCGGCTAGCGGCGGCGCGAGATCAGACGCGGGTGCCGCATTCGAGAGGCTGGCTTTGAAGTCGGCCATGTTCACCACCATTTTGGCGGCGTGAACCGCCCCGCCGCCTGCTCGATCACTTCACCGAGCGAGAACAGCGTCTCTTCGTCGAATGGGCGGCCGATCAGTTGCAGGCCGAGCGGCAAGCCCTGCGCGTCCTTGCCGGCGGGAACGGCGATCCCGGGCAGCCCCGCCATGTTCACAGTCACCGTGAAGATGTCGTTGAGGTACATCTCCACGGGATCAGCGCCCTTCTCGCCGATGCCGAATGCCGCCGAAGGGGTCGCCGGCGTCAGGATCGCGTTGACTCCCTTGGCAAAGCAGTCCTCAAAATCCTTCTTGATCAGCGTGCGGACCTTTTGCGCCCGCAGGTAATAAGCGTCGTAGTATCCGGCAGACAGCACATAGGTGCCGATCATGACGCGGCGGCGCACCTCCGCGCCAAAGCCCTCGCCGCGAGTCTGCTCGTACATTTCGCCAATTGAGCGGCCGGGCTCGCGCAAACCGTAACGCACGCCGTCATAGCGTGCCAAATTCGAAGAAGCTTCCGCAGGTGCGACGATATAGTAGGCCGGCAGCGCGTATTTGGTGTGCGGCAGCGAGATATCGACGAGCTCGGCACCGGCGGCCTTGAGCCAGGCGGCCCCCTCAGACCAGAGCTTTTCGATTTCGGCGGGCATGCCGTCGAGGCGATACTCCTTGGGAAGACCGATCTTCATGCCTTTGACGGACCTTCCGATCGCGGCCTCAAAGTCCGGCACCTCCCGATCGACCGAGGTGGTGTCCTTGGGGTCGTGACCCGCCATCGAGCGCATCAGGATCGAGGCGTCCCGCACCGTCCGGCCGATCGGCCCGGCCTGATCGAGCGAAGACGCGAACGCCACGATGCCCCAACGCGAGCAGCGCCCGTAAGTCGGCTTCACGCCGACGGTCGCGGTGAACGCCGCGGGCTGGCGGATCGAACCGCCGGTATCGGTCGCGGTCGCGCCCATGCACAGCAACGCCGCCACGGCGGACGCCGAGCCGCCCGAGGAGCCGCCCGGCACCAGCGTGGTATTAGAGCCCTCGCGCCGCCACGGATTAGTGACGGGACCGAAGCAGGAGGTCTCGTTCGACGAGCCCATCGCAAACTCGTCATTGTTGAGTTTTCCGAGCATCACCGCGCCGTCGCGCCAGAGCTGCGAGGTGACGGTGGATTCGTAAGTCGGCACAAAATTGTCCAGGATCTTTGAGCACGCGGTGGTGCGCACATCTTTGGTGGCGAACAGATCCTTGATCCCCAGCGGAATGCCGGCGAGCGGTCCACCCGTGCCGTCTGCGATCCTGGCATCCGCCTCGCGCGCCATGGTGCGGGCGCGATCGGGCGTTTCCAGCACAAACGCGTTGAGCGCGCGCGCAGCCTCAATCGCCTTGAGGTGGGCGTCGGTCAGTTCAAGCGACGTGAACGTCTTGTTCGCGAGGCCGGTGCGAGCCTCGGCGAGCGTCAGCGATGTCAAATCGGTCATTTATTGATCGGGCTACAGAAGAACGGCGACAATGCCTTGTCGTTGGCCGGGTCATCTTGGCTGGCACGCGCCTTGTCGGCGGCCTCGAGCTGATCGAGCACGGCGCCTAGGATCGTGTTGGGATCGGCGGCATTGCCCTGCCGCTCCATCGCGTCGAGATAGTTCATATAGGCCTGGTAGGCCTTTTCATCGTCGCAGAGCAGACACATCGGACTTTCTCTCAGGGCTCTTTTGTTTGACGCGTTTTCTTCAGCGCGAACCGGTACCCACTTCGCTCGAAAACGCCATGCTATTCGACGACCTTCGGCACCAGAAAGAAATGGTTGTCGGTGGCAGGCGCGTTCTTGACGATATCGTCGGCAATCTCGCCGTCATTGACCACGTCGGCGCGCTTTTTCATCTCCATCGGCATGACCGACGTCATCGGCTCAACCCCCTCGACGTTGACCTCCGACAACTGCTCGACAAACGCCAGCATCGCGTTCAGCTCGCCTTGTAAGTGCGAAACTTCGGCATCGGCGACCGCGATGCGCGCAAGATGGGCGATACGACGGACAGTGGCGGCGTCAACGGACATGATATAGGGGCCTTATACAGGGCCTTGAATATAGGGCCTCGAGCGGAAAAATCAGCCTGCCGTATAGCAGACGCCGCTTTTGCGCCGCAACCGCTGGGAGGTGTCTCAGCCGGCCATCTGGCTCAGCCGTGCCAGTGCGGCGCCGGCCAAGGCCCGGGTGAGCTCGGCTGCCGGCATTTCGCGCCCCATCCGCACCGCCTGCCCCGCCCAGAGATTGGTGAAATCGACCTTGCCGAGCTTTTCCGCTGCCGCCTTTAGAGGCGCAAGCGAGGTGGCCGCATGGGGGAAGGCCGGGGCATCCGGCGACATCGGCCCGACCTCGCGCATCACGCGGTTGGCGATCCCGCGCGCCGGGCGTCCGGTCATAACGTTGGTGATGACCGTGGAATCGTCCCGCGCCTGGGCGAGTGCAGTCCGTGCCGGAGCACTCACCTTTGATTCCGGACAGCGCAGATAGGCGCTCCCGATCTGCACGCCCGCGGCACCCAGCGCGAATGCCGCTGCTATGCCGCGCCCGTCGGCGATCCCTCCGCAGGCAATCACCGGCACCTTCACGGCATCGACCACCTGCGGCACCAGCGCGAACGTGCCGGGCTGTTCGGCAATATTATCGGTCAGGAACATGCCGCGATGGCCGCCGGCTTCGGCACCCTGCGCTATGATGACGTCGGCACCGTTCTCCTCGAGCCAGATCGCTTCCTTCACGATGGTTGCCGACGACATCACGATGCAGCCGGCCGCCTTGACGCGCTTGAGCAGCGCCCGGTCCGGCAAGCCGAAATGGAAGCTGACGATCTCGGGCTTCAGCTCTTCGACGACCTCACAAAATGCGGCATCGAACGGCGCGCGATTGGCGGCGTTGACCGGCGCCGCCGGGTCGAGCTCCAGCTCCCGGTAATAGGGCGCCAGCCGCTGCCGCCATGTTGCTTCGAGTTTGGGGTCGGCATCTTCAGCCTTGTGGCAGAAGAAATTCATGTTGATCGGCGCGGACACGCGCTGGCGGATGACGTTGACCTGCTCGCGTGCCTTCTCGGCCGACAGCATTGCGCAAGGCAGCGATCCCAATGCGCCGCCCTGCGCTGCCGCGATCACGAGTTCGGCGTCCATCACGCCCGCCATTGGTGCGAGCACGATCGGAAATTCAGTCTTGAAGAGCTCGATAATTCGGCGATCTGGCCACATGGTTTGCTCGTTCGGTTGGATGATCACGTTGGCGCGGAAGCAGCCCGCGAAGCCGTGGCGGAATTGCGCCGCCCGAGAAGTATCTGCTCTGCCTCCGTGACGATCCGGCCGACGATCTCGGCCGCCGTGGGAACGTCATGGATCAGGCCAACAGCTTCGCCGGCGATGACAGCGGCGACATCGAAATTGCCAGCGGCCTTGGCGGCCGCGTATTCGGCCGCGACGGCCCGCACATTCTGCAGCAGTTCGACCTCGCGTCCCATCCAGCGGCGGGCATGGTCGTTGATCAGGCAGCGTCCGGTAAACGGCGCTGGCCAGACATTGTTGCGCGAGAGATCGAAGATTATGCTTCGAACCGTGTTCCCGCTGGTCGCGGCGCAGATTCGCTGCTTCGCCTCTTCTGCCCCGTCGGCTTCGACGCTGGCATAAAAGCGGGTGCCAAGCAGCACGCCGGCAGCGCCGAGCATCATCATCGCCGCCAATCCGCGTCCGTCGGCGATGCCGCCGGCGGCCACCACCGGCACCCGGCCGGCCGCGAGATCGACGATCGCCGGCACAATGTCGATCGTAGTGCGCGACGCGCCGTGACCGCCAGCCTCGCTACCCTGTGCGACGAGAACCTCGGCGCCGGCATTCAGCGCCTGCCGCGCCATGTCTTCGTTTTGGACCTGGCAGATCAGGAGCGCGCCCGCAGCCTTGACGCGAGGCGCAAACGGCTGGGGATCGCCGAACGAAAGCATGATCGCGCGAGGGCGCGCGTTCAGCGCGATATCGAGAAGGTCGGGCTGCTTTGCCAGACTCCAGGTGATGAACCCGATGCCGAACGGCACTGCGCATCGCTTGAGCTTGGCGGTCTCCTGCTCCAGCCACGTTCTTTCGCCGTAGCCGCCGCCGAGAATTCCAAAACCGCCCGCGCCGCTGACCGCGCTCGTGAGACGTGCGCCGGCAATCACATCCATTGGGGCAGAGAGGATCGGATACTTGATGCCCAAAAGCGCTGATAACGGTGTGCTGATCGGCATGTCGCTCCTCCAAGCTGGACAGCGAGATTAGGCTCAACTATCATTCTCGAAAAATGAATACTTGAGAACGCAGCCATCTCCAAAAACAAACGGTGGAGAGATGGAGCTTACCGATCTCGTTACCTTCTCGGCCGTCGCGCGGTCAGGTGGGATTACCCGCGCCGCCGATGAACTCAACACGGTGCAGTCCAACGTCACGCAGCGAATAAAGGCGCTCGAGGCCGAGATCGGCACCGCGCTGTTCGAGCGGCACAGCCGCGGCATGACCTTGACCGGCGCGGGGCGCCGCCTGCTCCCTTACGCCCAGCGCATGGCCGCGCTTGCGCGCGAAGCGGTGCTGGCCGCGCGCGACGATGGCGAACCGAAAGGACCGCTCGCGATCGGCTCGATGGAGACGACGGCCGCGGTGCGGCTGCCATCGCTGCTCGCCGAATTTCATCGGCGTTTTCCCGCGGTGCGATTGACATTGCGGACCGCACCGACAGCCGATCTGGTCGCCGCGGTGCTCGACGGGACGCTCGACGGCGCCTTTGTCGCAGGGCCGATCGAGCACGCCGAACTCAGCGCGATTGCTGCATTCCGCGAAGAGCTGGTGCTGGTCACCGCGGACCGATGGACGAGCCTTGCAAGCTTGCGCGCCGGTACGGCCGAGTCCGGTCCGACCGCGCTGGTGTTCCGTACCGGCTGCACCTACCGGCAGCGGCTCGAACAGGTGTTTTCGGAATTTGGCTGGCCTTCGGCCGCGCGGTTCGAATTGGGCACGCTCGATGGCATGATCGGCTGTGTCGCCGCCGATATGGGCGTCACATTGTTGCCGCGCGCCGTGGTCGAGCGCAGCGATCAGCGCGAGAGCATCCGTCTGCATGCGCTCGATGCATCCAGGTCGCGGGTCGATACACTTTTCGTTACGCGCCGCAGCGCGCATCAATACAGCGCATTGAGCGGCTTTGTTTCGTGCCTGACAGCGGACAAGCCAGATCGCATCAGCCACGCCGTCGCGTGACCGTGCTGTCCGCGGCGATTCCCATCTTGGTTACGCCTCGCCTGATTCTTCGTCCGTTGGACCTTGCGGACGCGGGGGCGATCCAGACTCTTTTCCCGCAGTGGGAAGTCGTACGGTTCCTGGCCAGCCGCGTCCCATGGCCCTATCCGGCCGACGGCGCCCTGACGTTCATTCGCGACATGGCGCTTCCAGCGATGCAGCAGGGCGCGGAGTGGCATTGGTCGATCCGGCTCAAGAGTATGCCTGACCAGTTGATCGGCGAGATCAGCCTGTCCGACAAGCTCAACGAGAACAGAGGTTTTTGGCTCGCCCCCAAATGGCAGGGTCAGGGATTGATGACCGAAGCGAGTTCGGCAGTGACCGATTACTGGTTCGAGACTCTCGAACGGCCCGTTCTTCGCGCGCCAAAAGCCGTCGCCAACGTGCCGTCGCGCCGCATCTCCGAGCGCAGCGGCATGCGCATGATCAAGACCGAGGACTGGGACTACGTATCGGGTAGCCTTCCCACGGAGATTTGGGAAATCACGCGCGAAGAATGGCTCCGGCGATCCCGTTAGCCAGCGCCCTCCCAGCGGCTTTGCGTCACCGCCAGGCTGCGTGTTATGCGGTCCCATGCCTGCCCTCATCCTGCCGCTGATCGAAGCTGCCGCACTCTGGCCCAAACGTGGCGCGCTGGTCGGCCTCGATCTGGGCACGAAAACCATCGGGGTCGCTGTCTCTGATCCCGATCGTAAGCTTGCCACGGGGGTGGAGACGTTGCACCGCAAGGCCTTCAAATCGGACGCGGCGCGGCTGCTTGCCATCGCGAAGGAACGCAGCGCCGTCGGCTTCGTGCTGGGGCTGCCCATCAACATGGACGGCAGTGAGGGCCCGCGGGCGCAGTCCACCCGCGCCTTCGCGCGCAATTTCTCTGGCCTCACCGATCTTGCCATCGCGTTGTGGGACGAGCGACTCTCGACCGCGGCCGTCGAGCGTGAACTGATCGGCCTGGACATGAGCAGGGCCAAGCGCGCGGAGGTGATCGACGAGCATGCCGCGATCTTCATCCTGCAGGGCGCGCTCGACCGGCTCGCCAGGCTGCGCGCGGATCGCTAGCGATGGCGGTGGTGATTGCGGCGCTGCTGCCGGTATTCCTGCTGATCGTGTTTGGCTTCGCGCTCAAGCGCAGCCTGATGCGGCTGGAGACACAATGGCACGGGCTGGAACGGCTGACCTATTACGTGCTGTTTCCCGCGCTCTTGATCCAGACACTGGTGAGGGCCGACCTCACCAGGGTGCCGATCGCCGGCGTCGGCGGCGCGCTGGTGCTCTCGGCGCTGGCGATGTCGCTGTTGTGCCTCAGCTTAAGGCCGCTGCTCGCGAAAATGGACATTGACGGTCCGGCCTTCACCTCAATCTTCCAGGGCGCGACGCGCTGGCAGACCTTTGTGGCGCTCGCCGTCTCCGGAAATCTGTTTGGTGACGCTGGCCTCGCGCTGGCGTCGGTCGCGATGGTCGCGATCATTCCGCTGGTCAACGTCTTCAGCGTCGCCGTGCTGGCGCACTACGCGGCAACCGAGAAACGGTCGATCCGCTCGATCGTCATGACCGTGGTCCGCAATCCCCTGATCTGGGCCTGCGCGATCGGATTGGCGATCAACGTGCTGCACGTTCCGCTGCCAAGGATCTGGCATGACGTCGCTGATGCGCTGGGCCGCTCCTCGCTCGCGATCGGCTTGCTCGTCACCGGCGCCGGCCTGCACCTCGATGGCCTGTTTAGTCCAAGCGCCGCGGCCGGTCTTGGCGTTTTCCTCAAGCTGATCCTGATGCCGGTTCTGGCGGTCGCGCTGGCGCTATGGTTCGGCCTGTCGGGCCAGAATCTTGTGATCGTCACCGCCTGCTCGGCGGTGCCGGCGTCGTCAAGCGCTTACGTGCTGGCGCGGCAGATGGGCGGCGACGCGCCGCTGCTTGCGCAAATCATCACGCTGCAAACCATCCTCGCGGCGATCACGATGCCGATCGCCATTGCGCTGGTGGCCTGACATCAACCCGCCAGCCAGATCGTCTGCACCACCGCGCCGAGATTGTTGAGGCCGTGCAGCACGATCGTCAGCCAGATCGAGCCAGAGCGGTAGCGCAGGTATCCGAGCAAAAGACCGATCGAGAAGACTTCGCCGAAAAAGTACCAATCATATTGCAGGTGCAGCCCCGTCCACACGATGGACGACAGGATGACGGCGCCGCCAGGTCCTAAGAAAGTTTCCGACCAGCCGCGATAGAGGAAACCGCGCGCGAACAGCTCTTCCGAGATCGGCGCGGCGACGCAGAAAGCGAGTACCAGAAGCCACAGCGCGCCGTCGTCGCGCGCCGATTTCAGGACGTCGACCATGAATCCAGGAGTGACATCGCGCCCGGTGGCGCGCGACAACAGGTCCCAGCCCAACACCACGACGAACAGGCCAGCGATGCCGATCAGAAGGTTCTTCCACGAGGTCCTGCGCAACGCGAGATAGTCGGCGAACGGCGTGCGCGAGACGTGGATCGCAAGCCACAGCGCGGCGAGCACCGCCGGCAGGCCGCAAATCACCGACAGTGAAATCGTGATTCCGCCGCCGACGACATGTACCGCCGTGGCAACATCGATCGGCCCTCCTTGCCGCAGCACGAACCAGACGACGACAGCGATTTGTCCGATGAACATCGCGGCAAAAATGAAAAGGCCCCACAGCGCCGTGCCCCAGAACTTCCAGACCAGAGGGCGGCGTCCGACCCGCGCTACTGCGACCGGCGGATGTTCGGGATTGAGGGAATCCATCAACTGACTTTCACGGCAACGCCCGTGCCAACAGGCCTTCGATATCGTCATTGGCGAGATCGACCGCGCCGTACATGCTGGCGTGAGGCGTGGCAAGTCGCGTGGCAGCGAACAACTCGGCATGATGCGGCGCGATCTTGTTGAGTGCCGCGGCGGCGGCAAGCAACGCCAGCTTTTCGACCGCCAGCCGCGCCACCCGCTCGCCGTCCGGCCGGCGGAATGACTTTGCGATCGATGCGACGGCCTCAGCGCCACCCGGCAAACCCTTGGCTTGCTCGGCAATATCCTGCAACACCGCCGTGGCCGCATCCGGCTCACGCGACAACGCCCGGAGCACGTCAAGGCACATCACATTGCCCGAGCCCTCCCAGATCGCATTGACGGGTGACTCGCGATAATGCCGGGCCAAAATCCCCTCCTCCACGTAGCCATTGCCGCCGAGGCACTCCATCGCCTCGTAGAGAAATCCCGGCGCGCTCTTGCAGACCCAATATTTGATCGCCGGTGTCAGGAGCCGCATGTAGGCGGCTTCGCCGGGATCCTCGGGGGCCTGGTCGAATGCGCGGCAGAGCCGCATCACCAGCGCGACCGAGGCCTCGACGTGAAGCGCCATGTCCGCAAGCACCGCCTGCATCAGCGGCTGATCGGCGAGATGCTTCTGGAACACGCTGCGATGTCTTGCGTGATGGAGCGCATGCGAAAGTCCAGATCGCATCAGGCCGACGGAGGCGATCGCGCAATCCTGCCGCGTCAACTGCACCATCTGGATGATGGTGCGGATGCCCTTGCCCTCCTCGCCGACGCGCTCCGCATAGGCGCCCACGAACTCCACTTCGGAAGAGGCATTCGAGCGGTTGCCGAGCTTGTCCTTGAGCCGCTGGAACTGGATCGCATTGACCGATCCATCCGGCGCAAAGCGCGGCATGAAGAAGCAGGTCAGGCCTTCGTCGGCCTGTGCCAGCACCAGGAACGCATCACACATCGGCGCCGACATGAACCATTTGTGCCCGGTGATGCGATAGGCGCTGCCGTCGCGTTCCGCGCGCGTCATGTTGGAGCGCACGTCGGTGCCGCCCTGTTTCTCGGTCATGCCCATGCCGAGCGTCATGCCGCGCTTGGTCCACCACGGCGCAAAACCTGGATCATAGGCGCGGGTCGCGATCACGGGCATCGTCTTCGCGAGCAGATCCGGCTGCGCCGCAAGTGCGGCAACCGACGCGCGCGTCATGGTGATCGGGCAGAGATGACCGGTCTCGACCTGTGAGGCGATATAGAACTTCGCCGCGCGCACCACTTCGGCCGCCGCGCCGGCCGGCTTGCCCTGCGCGGTCCAGGTCGAATTGTGCACGCCGGCATGAGCGCTCCGCGCCATCAATTCGTGATAGGCAGGATGAAATTCGACCTCGTCGCGACGGTTGCCCCTGGAATCGAAGCTCCGCAGCTTTGGCGTGTTCTCATTCGCAGCGCGGCCGCGCGCGGCCATCGCAGCGGACCCCCAGTGCTTGCCGAACTCCGAGAGTTCCTGCGCGGCGGCGGCTGCGCCGTTGGCGGCAATCGATTCCGAGAGCGGCATGTCGAGCGTGAACAGATCGACGTCCTCGAACGGCGGCGACTGGTTGAAGACTTCGTGGGTTGCGAATGCGGGATGGGTCATGGGCCGGTCCTGTTGGGGAGTCACTGGCGGCGCGGCGTTATCGGGAAATCATAGGCTGCCCCGCCTATGCCCGGCAGCGAAAAGTGCCACCACTCCTTCGAATAGTTCACAAAACCTTGCCGTGCCATTGCGGCGACAAGCAGGTTGCGCCAGCGGCGCTGCTCCGGGGTGATCGAGCGAGCTGCCGTATGCGACTTCCGATCGGAACAATCGTAACCGGTGCCCATATCGATGCTCGCCTCAGGCGCCCGCGCCTCGGCGGGCGCGGTGCAGTCGGAATACACTTTGTTGGGATCAAAGACGGCCGAATTGTCGGCCTTCAGATCGACCAGGGTCAGATCGAGGGCGGCGCCGGTCGAATGGCCGGAATGAGTGGCGATATAGCCGAGCCGGAACAGATCGGCCTTCGCGAACGCCGGATTAAAGCGCCGCCCGGCCGGCGTCTCCTTGCCGTTTTGCGCCCAGGCCCACATGTCCGCGACAGCGCGCGCGGGCCGGTAGCAATCCAGCATTTTCAGCGACAGATTTTGCCGCGAAAGTTCCTGCTGGATCGCTTTCAGCTTTGATCCAACCTCGCGCTTCACCACGCATTCGGCGGCAGGATAGCCTTTAAGCGGCCGGCCGACGAAATTGTTCGAGCCGGCATAGCGGATGTCCTGGACGATCGTCGGGTCGATATCGCGCAGATACGCAAAACCACCGGGCAAGGCCTGCGCGCACGCGGGCCCTGCCAGCGCAGTTAACAGTATCGGAGCAAACCGGTTCAAATGGTGCATGGTCGATGGGTCCAAGCGGGCAGGCTTTGCGATCTGGCATTTACCCTGAACGGCGACTACCGGGGGATAACTTTTTACCCCTCGGTTGGCCCTTGCCCCGCCATCCATCCACGCCTATAGCTCTCGCTTTAATGACCCCTGCATTGAAATCGACCTTTGTCCTCGGTCACCGGCACCTGCTGGGCATAGAGGGGCTTTCGGCTGCCGACATTACCGGCCTGCTCGACCTCTCCGAAGAATATGTCGAGCTCAACCGGCAGATCGACAAAAAGCGTGCCTCGTTGCGCGGGCGCACCCAGGTCAACCTGTTCTTCGAGGCCTCGACCCGCACCCAGTCCTCCTTCGAGATCGCCGGCAAGCGGCTCGGCGCAGACGTCATGAACATGTCGGTGTCCTCTTCTTCCATGCGCAAGGGCGAGACGCTGATCGACACCGCGGTGACGCTCAATGCCATGCATCCGGACATCCTCGTGGTGCGCCATCATGCCTCCGGCGCGGTGGAACTTTTGGCGCGCAAGGTCGACGGTTCCGTGATCAATGCCGGCGATGGCGCCCACGAGCATCCGACCCAGGCGCTTTTGGATGCGCTGACCATCCGCCGCAACAAGGGCCGGCTCGAGGGGCTGGTGATCGCGATCTGCGGCGATGTCCTGCATTCGCGGGTGGCGCGTTCCAATATCCTGCTGCTGAACCTGATGGGCGCACGGGTGCGCGTGGTTGCGCCCTCGACGCTGTTGCCGCCGGGCATCGAGCGGATGGGCGTCGAGGTCGCGCGCGACATGCGCGAGGGGCTGAACGGTGCCGACATCGTGATGATGCTGCGGCTGCAGCGCGAGCGCATGAACGGCTCGTTCGTGCCGTCATCGGGCGAATATTTTCACTACTTCGGCCTCGACCAGAAGAAGCTCGCTTACGCCAAGCCCGATGCGCTGGTGATGCATCCGGGGCCGATGAACAGAGGCGTCGAGATCGATTCGATCGTCGCCGACGGAGCGCAGTCTTTGATCCGCGAACAGGTGGAAATGGGAGTGGCGGTGCGAATGGCGGTCCTGGAAGCGCTCGCCCGCAACCTGCCAAATGCGTAGCAGAATGCTGACCGATCGCCGCCCGATCCTGCTTGCCAACGCGCGCGTGGTCGATCCGTCGCGGGATTTCGACGGGCTTGGCGATGTCCTGATCGCCGACGGCGTCATCCGCGAGGCGCGACGCGGCATCGGTGCGGCGGGCGTGCCTGAGGGCACCGACATCGTCAATTGCGCCGGCATGGTCATAGCCCCCGGGCTGGTCGACATGCGCGCCTTTGTCGGCGAGCCCGGCGCCAGCCACCGCGAGACCTTTGCATCCGCCAGCCAGGCCGCGGCGGCCGGCGGCATCACCACCATCGTGTGCCAGCCGGACACTTCGCCCGTGATCGACAATTCGGCAACAGTGGATTTCGTGCTGCGCCGCGCCCGCGACACCGCCATCGTCAACATTCACCCGATGGCGGCGCTCACCAAGGGCCTGCTCGGCCAGGAGATGACCGAGATCGGGCTGTTGAAGGCGGCCGGCGCGGTGGCGTTCTCCGACGGCGACAAGAGCGTCACCAACGCGCAGGTGATGCGCCGCGCGCTGACCTACGCCCGCGACTTCGACGCGCTGATCGTACACCACACCGAGGACCCCAATCTGGTCGGCGAAGGCGTGATGAACGAAGGCGAATTCGCCGCGCGGCTTGGGCTTGCCGGCATCCCCGATGCCGCCGAGGCTGTGATGCTGGAGCGCGACATGCGCCTGGTGGCGCTCTCCGGCGGCCGCTATCACGCGGCCTCGCTGAGTTGCATCGAATCGCTGGATATTCTCAAGCGTGCCCGCGATGCCGGGTTGCAGGTCTCGGCTTCGGTCTCGATCAATCACGTCACGCTGAACGAGAACGATATCGGGCCCTATCGCACCTTCCTGAAATTGTCGCCGCCGCTGCGCACCGAGGACGACCGAAAGGCGCTGGTCGCGGCCCTCGCCTCGGGGCTGATCGACGTGATCATGTCCGATCACAATCCGCAGGACGTCGAGGTCAAGCGGCTGCCGTTCGCGGAGGCAGCCTCCGGCGCGGTCGGGCTGCAGACCATGCTGCCGGCGGCATTGCGGCTGGTCCACAATGGCGAGTTGGATTTCAAGACACTGATCCGGGCGATGTCGACGCGCCCGGCGGAATTGCTGGGCCTGCCCGGCGGCACGCTGCGCGCGGGCTCGCCCGCTGACGTAATTGTGATCGATCCCGATACGCCCTGGGTGCTCGATCCCGCCGACCTCAAATCGCAATGCAAGAACACGCCGTTCGACGAGGCCCGCTTCTCCGGCCGCGTCGTCCGTACTATCGTCGGCGGGCGGACGGTTTACGAACATGTCTAGAGCCTTTTCGAGCGAACATGCGCGGCAAATTCATGGAGACCGCGGCGACAGGAACCACTGCCGTGTCCACTGACGGTTTCCTGGTCATAGCGTTCCTGCTCGGCTATCTCCTGGGCTCGATCCCGTTCGGGCTGATCCTCACCCGGCTGGCTGGCACGCAGGATTTGCGCGCGATCGGCTCCGGCAATATCGGCGCCACCAACGTGCTCCGCACCGGGCGCAAGGGATTGGCCGCGGCAACACTGGTCTGCGACGCGCTCAAGGGCACACTCGCCGTTGTCATCGCCGGCTATTTTGATGGACCGAACGCGGCGATGCTGGCGGCACTCGGCGCCTTCCTCGGTCACCTCTTTCCGGTCTGGCTGAAATTTCGGGGCGGCAAAGGCGTCGCCGTCTATATCGGCGTGCTGCTCGGGCTGTTCTGGCCGGCCGCGTTGGTGTTTTGCGTGCTGTGGCTCGCCACCGCCTTCACCTCGCGCTATTCGTCGCTGTCGGCGCTGGTCGCAGCCTTTGTCACGCCGATCTTCTTGTGGTGGTTCGGCCACCCCGCGCTCGCCTCGCTGTGCGCGGTGCTGACGATGCTGTTGTTCTACATGCACCGCGAGAACATCAAGCGGTTGCAGGCCGGCACCGAGGGCCGCATCGGGGCGAGGTAGTACATCTCTCGATCGTCATTCCGGGATGCGCCTCTTGGCGCAGGCCCGGAATCCATACTCCCGATGGTGGTTATGGATTCCGGGCTCGCGCGATGCGCGCCCCGGAATGACGAGGATCATGATTTAAGCGCCTCTTCAACAAAACACGCCGCGGCGAGCGCCTTGGCGTCGTTGCCATAGTCCGCGATCACCTGCACCCCCACGGGCAACCCGCCCTCGGCGACATAAGCGGGAATGTTGACGCAAGGGGTGCCCATCAGCGTCCACAGCCGGTTGAAGCGAGGGTCGCCGGTCGAGGCCAGTCCCTTCGGGGCGGCGCCGGGCGCCGAGAATGTAAGCAACACGTCGACTTCTGCGAACGTCTCCGCCAATGCGGCGCGAGCCCGCATCGCCACCGCCCGCGCCTGATCGTACTCGTCAGGCGTCAGGCCCACGCTTTCGTCGAGCCTGCCGCGCAACAATGGCGGCATCGCATCGTAATTTTCGCGATATTCCCAAGCGAACGCCTGATGCGCTTCGAACTCCTGAATCACCGGTTGGATGCGCCAGGCTTCCGCGACGACGTCAGGCAGCTTGAGCGGGCGAACCGAAGCCCCTGCCCGCTCTGCCGCTGCGGCCGCGATCCGCAGCGCCTCCCCGCCTGCCGCTTCCGGCGCGCCGGCAAACTCCTGCGTGATGAGGCCGATCCGCGGCACGGCGACCGTCGCAGACGGCAACAATTCGGGCCGGTTGGTCATGGCCGAAAGCCCGTATGCGAGATCCTTCACGCCGGCGGCAAACAGGCCGACGGTGTCGAGCGTCCACGAAAAGCATTTCACGCCGACCGTCGGCAGCAGCCGGTAGGACGGCTTGATCGCGGCGATGCCGCAGAACGAGGCCGGCCGGATCACCGAGCCGCCGGTTTGCGTCCCCAGCGCCAGCGGGATCATGCCGGCGGCCACCGCTGCCGCCGAGCCCGATGACGAGCCGCCGGGCGTGTGAGCGTGGTTGCGCGGATTGAGCGTCGTAGTCGGATCGTTGGCCGCAAATGGCGTCGTCGTGGTCTTGCCGATGATGGTCGCACCCGCCTGCTTGAGCATCATCACCACGGCCGCGTCCGCGCGCGGCCGAAAATTCTTGTAGATCGGCGAGCCCATCTCGGTGGGAAGTTCTGCCGTGTCGATGATGTCCTTGATCCCGACGGCGATGCCGCGCAGCGGACCCCTGCCGGCGGCGCGGGGATTTTCGCTGCGACAGACGAAGGCGCCGATAGCCTTTTCCTGCGCGTCGATCTCTGCCAGCGACTGCGCGAGCGCCGCATCCGGCGAGAGATCGCCGCAATCGATACGGCGCTGGAGTTCAGCGAGCGAGATCATGGACATGGTTTCCTGATGGCTGGATCGTTTCTACGAAGCGCGCCGGGATCGGGCAAGGGTCGAAGGCCGTTGCCCACGCGCTCAGGTTGCGCCATGCTGGTTCCTTAAAGGAGCCTGCGTGGACGCCATCAACAAAGAGGTCACCCTCACCGACGCCGAGCGGCTCAATCGGTTGCGGCTGATCCGTTCCGACAATGTCGGGCCGCGAACGTTCAATTCCCTGCTACATCATTTCGGTAGCGCCCGATCGGCGCTGGAGCGGCTGCCTGATCTAGCGCAGCGCGGCGGCGCGGCGCGCTCGGGACGGATTTGCAGCGAGGAGGATGCGCGCGCCGAGCTTGCCGCAAGCACGCGGCTCGGCGTCAGCCTGCTCGCGCCTGGCGAGGCCGGCTATCCGCCGCGGCTCGCAACACTTGACGACGCGCCGCCTCTGCTCGGCGTGCGCGGCGCAGCCGCCACATCGATGCGGCCGATGATCGCGATCGTCGGCTCGCGCAATGCCTCCGGCGCCGGATTGAAATTCGCGGGTCAACTGGCGCGTGATCTCGGCGCGGCTGGTTTTGTGATCGTGTCCGGACTCGCGCGTGGCATCGATCAATCGGCGCATCGCGCCACGATCCAAAGCGGCACCATCGCCGTGCTCGCCGGCGGCCACGACAAGATCTATCCGAGCGAGCACGAGACCTGTTGGCCGCCATCCTGGAGGCCGGCGGTGCTGCGATTTCGGAGATGCCGCTCGGCCACGTCCCCCGCGCGCGGGATTTTCCGCGGCGCAATCGCCTGATCTCGGGCTGCGCGCTCGGCGTCGTCGTGGTGGAGGCCGCGCATCGCTCGGGCTCACTGATCACCGCACGGATGGCGGCCGAACAGGGCCGCGAAGTGTTTGCCGTGCCGGGTTCGCCGCTCGATCCGCGGGCGGCCGGCGCCAACGATCTGATCAAGCAGGGCGCGACGCTGGTCACCGAGGCCGCCGACGTCATCCAGGCGGTCGAGCCGATTATGGAGCGCCCGGCCGCATTTCCCTTGAGCGAAGGCGATGGCGAAGCGTTTGCGCCCGACCCCGACGCGAACGATCGCGCGCGCATCACAGACCTGCTTGGACCAAGTCCGGTTTCGATCGACGACCTGATCCGGATGGCGGCGGCATCGCCGGCGGTCGTGCGCACCGTGCTGCTCGAGCTTGAACTCGCCGGACGGCTCGAGCGCCATGGCGGCGGACTGGTGTCGCTGATCTAACGGATTTTGCGAGCATCGAAGCGCGTGCGCGCCTTCGCAATCTCGGCCTGATGCGTGATCGCCCATCGACCGAGCGCTTCCACGGGCTTCGACAGGCCGCGTCCCAGATCCGTCAGTTCGTAGTCGACCCGTGGCGGAATGGTCGGGAATACCGTCCGCGTGACCAGGCCGTCGCGCTCGAGTCCGCGCAATGTCAACGTCAGCATTCGCTGCGAAATGCCGCCGATCATACGCTTGATCTCGTTGAAGCGCCGCGGCCCGTCGCCGAGCAGCATGATGACGAACACGCTCCATTTATCGCCGACGCGCGCCAGCACGGACGCAGCGCCGCGGCAGTCGCTGTCGAGGTGAGCATTGGGCGGCAGGGCAGTCACTTTGGTGTGCTCGGGTTTCAGCGATGTGCTCAGGTTTCAAAAATGTGCGTTCTTGCGCGGTTTGCGGACAGTCACTCATATAGCCCCAGTTACAAACTTATACCATGGACCTATAGCGAGGATGACTGCCATGAAACTCCTTCATATCGACTCCAGCGTACTTGGCCCCCACTCCGTCAGCCGCCAAGTATCCGCCGCGATCGTGGATCGCCTGCGCCAGGCGACGCCAAACCTCGAGATCGTCTACCGTGATCTTGCTTCGACACCGTTGGCGCATCTGTCGGGCCTGCATCTTGCCGCCGCTCAAGGGGCTGCGCCTGACGCCGCGCTACGGGAGGACCTCACCGCCGGACAGGCGATGCTGGACGAGTTTTTGGAGGCCGATATCGTCGTAGTCGGCGCGCCCATGTATAACTTCACCATCCCGAGCCAGCTCAAGGCCTGGATCGACCGCATCGTAGTAAGGGGCAAGACTTTTAAATACGGCGCGCAGGGCCCGGAGGGGCTCGCCGGCAACAAACGAGTGATCCTTGCGATCTCGCGCGGCGGATTCTACGGCGCCGGAACGCCCGCGGCGGTCGGCGAACATCTGGAAACATATTTGCGGTGGGTGTTCGGCTTTATCGGAGTCACCAATCCCGAATTCATCTTCGCGGACGGAATTCAGGTCGGACCCGAGCACCGCGAGAAGGCGTTGGCGGGCGCCTTGCTGGCCGCGACCAATCTCCGCGCGGCATGAGAAGGAGTGGCACAGTCTGCCGCCGTCGCAACCGACGGCAGGCTGGTTGATTGGAAAGTTCGGTCGACGAAAACTAGAACCAGGCGCCCTGCACGCCCCATAAAATCGCAACGAGAGTCACGAGAAGACCTAATCCGGAAAACAACGCAATTGTAACGAGCGGGTGACCATCGGACTTCTGCGACGAAATTTTCGACTCGGAAAGCGAAGCAACAATGCGAACACCTTTCGGCATATCAGGCTCCAATAAATAGGAAGTTCAAAAACCCCTTACCCTCAACGGAGTCTTCGCAAGTGCGGCGAAGGTTCAAGGAGTGCGCAGAAAACGTCCGAGAGACGAGGAACCAGCCAGCGCAATCGATCAACGAAATCTCGTTTGAACGCGCTGACCGGACTCGATAGAGGCTAGAGCCAAACGCCTTGCTCGCCCGTGAGGATGGCAATCAGGAACGCCAGCAGGCAAATTGCGCAAAACAGCGCGATCGGATCAAGCGCGCTGCCGGATTTCTCCGATGAAGATGCAAATCCCGATATCGGCGTGAAAATGTGCGCAGCTCTGGGCATATTTCAAATTCTCCAAATCGTTAGTCGTCAAAAGCCCTGCCCATGGAGATGTCGAGCCTACGGCAATAAGGGTTCAATGCGGTTGCGCAGAAACAAAAAATGCCTCCCGTGAGTGAGGGACCCGAACAGCACAACTGTGACGCGGCTCACCTTCGGTGGCCGCGCCGAACCAGATTCATGATCTATGCGGACTCCATTTTTTTGACGACAGCGGTTCCGGTCACGCGCGGTAAATCGGCGCGCCGGCCGGAGACGCGGTGGCACCGCCATCGACGAACAATTCCTGGCCCTGCACGTGGGCCGAATCATCCGATGCCAGGAATAGCACCGTCTTTGCGATGTGATCGGGTTCGCCGATCCTTCCGAGCGGCGTAGTCCGTCCGATTCGTGCTTCAAAGGCCTTTTCCGCCTCCGGCGTGGCGGTGGCCGGACCCCAGATCGGCGTGCGGATGGCGCCGGGCGCGACCACGTTGACGCGAATGCCGCGCGGCGACAATTCCGATGCCATCACCCGTGCCATGGCTCGGACGCCGGCCTTGCTGGCCGCGTAGGCGGCGTAGCCGGGATTACCGAGCACGGAAATCACCGAGCCGTTCAAGATAATCGAGGCGCCGTCATTGAGATACGGGAGGGCCGCCTGCACGGTGAAAAAGACGGCCGTGATGTTGGTCCTGATGACATTTTCGAATGTCTCGAGCGTGGCACTGCCGAGCGGCGTGCCGCCTGCGATGCCGGCATTTGCGAACAAGATATCAAGCTTGCCGAATTTTGCGGCCGCCTGCTTGATCGCGGCTTCCGTCGCGGCGATGTCGGTCGCGTCGGCGACGGCGGAGAGCGCGTTCGGGCCGAGTTCTTCGGCGGCCGCCTCCAGGGTCACCCGATTGCGCCCGGTGATCGCAACCCGCGCGCCCTCGGCAACGAACACCCGCGCGGTCGCAAGGCCGATGCCGCTGTTGCCCCCGGTGATCAACGCTGCCTTGTTCGCAAGTCTCACGATGCTTAGCTATAGCATGTGGTTTTATAATGCAACTACACGACACCATGAACGTATTCACGAATACCGACTGCCGGAGACCGCCAAGGTGAAACGGACGAGCCTTGAACGCGCCGAGTGCCCGATCGCGCGATCGCTGGATGCGATCGGCGACTGGTGGTCGCTTCTCATCATCCGCGACGCCCTGCTGGACAGGCGCCGCTTCGGCGAATTCCAGAGAAGTCTGGGGCTCGCCAAAAATATCCTCACGGTGCGTCTGCGCACACTGGTCGATAAGGGTATCCTGAAGACAGCGCCGGCGTCCGACGGCAGCGCCTACCAGGAATATGTGCCGACGCTGAAGGGCCGCGGGGTCTTCCCGATCCTGGTGGCGCTGCGGCAGTGGAGCGAGAAGTTTGACCGGCATCCGGAGCAAATCGCGACCATCTTGGTCGACCGCGACAACGGCCGGCCGGTGCGAAAGCTGGAACTGTATTCGCTGGACGGCCGGCTGCTCAGCGCCGCCGACACGACCTTGAAGCCGCGCCCGCGCCGCGCCAAGCGCCACCCGGGTCGCCTCAGCCTTAAGGGCCGTCGGGGTGCCTAGCAATTGCAACTAGCGATAGGTATTTTACAACCTGTGTGATACACATCCACCGGCGTTTTGCCCACTTTCAACATCTGTCGATTTGACAGGGGCAGGCTGCGCACCCATGTTCGGGTCGAAACGGCTGGCGCGAATCTCGCGGAACCGGCCTTTATTTTTTCCGTAAACCCTTGGAATGACATGAATATCGTCATTGTGGAGTCTCCGGCGAAAGCCAAGACGATCAACAAATATCTAGGCTCGTCATATGAAGTTCTGGCCTCGTTCGGCCATGTCCGCGACCTCCCCGCCAAGAACGGATCGGTCGATCCGGACTCTAATTTCAAAATGATCTGGGAGGTCGATCCCAAGGCCAATGGCCGGCTGAACGACATCGCGAAGTCCCTGAAAGGCGCCACCCGGCTGATCCTCGCAACCGACCCTGATCGCGAGGGCGAGGCGATCTCCTGGCATGTGCTCGAGGTGCTGAAAGAAAAGCGCGCGCTCAAGGATCACAAGATCGAGCGCGTGGTGTTCAACGCCATCACCAAGCAGGCCGTCACCGATGCCATGAAGCATCCGCGCCAGATCGATGGCGCGCTGGTCGACGCTTATATGGCGCGCCGCGCGCTGGATTATCTGGTCGGCTTCACGCTCTCGCCGGTGTTGTGGCGCAAATTGCCGGGCGCGCGCTCGGCCGGACGCGTGCAATCGGTGGCGCTGCGGCTGGTCTGCGACCGCGAGCTCGAAATCGAGAAATTCGTCCCCCGCGAGTACTGGTCGCTGGTGGCGACCCTGACGACCCCGCGTGGCGAAGCCTTCGAGGCGCGCCTCGTCGGTGCCGACGGCAAGAAGATCCAGCGCCTCGACATCGGCTCGGGCGCGGAGGCCGAAGATTTCAAGAAAGCGATCGAGGCTGCGAACTTTACGGTTTCAAGCGTTGAGGCCAAACCGGCGCGCCGCAATCCGCAGGCCCCCTTCACCACCTCGACCTTGCAGCAGGAAGCCAGCCGCAAGCTCGGCTTTGCGCCGGCGCACACCATGCGGATCGCGCAGCGGCTGTACGAGGGCATCGATATCGGCGGCGAAACCGCCGGTCTCATTACTTATATGCGTACCGACGGCGTGCAGATCGACAATTCGGCGATCACGCAGGCCCGCAAGGTGATCGGCGAGGACTACGGCAACGCCTATGTGCCGGAGGCGCCGCGCCAGTATCAGGCCAAGGCCAAGAACGCGCAGGAGGCGCACGAGGCGATCCGTCCGACCGATCTCTCGCGACGCCCCGCCGAAATGCGCCGAAGGCTCGATACCGATCAGGCACGGCTGTATGAATTGATCTGGATCCGCACCATCGCAAGCCAGATGGAATCGGCTGAACTCGAGCGAACCACCGTCGACATCACGGCCAAGGCCGGCGCCCGCGTGCTGGAACTGCGTGCCACCGGCCAGGTGATCAAGTTCGACGGTTTTCTGGCGCTCTACCAGGAAGGCCGCGACGACGATGGCGACGACGAGGAGAGCCGCCGCCTGCCCGCCATGAGCGAGGGCGAAGCGCTCAAGCGCAAGGATCTCACCGTCGCTCAGCATTTCACCGAACCGCCGCCGCGGTTTTCGGAGGCTTCGCTGGTCAAGCGCATGGAAGAGCTCGGCATCGGCCGTCCCTCGACCTACGCCTCGATCCTGCAGGTGCTCAAAGACCGCGGCTACGTCAAGCTTGAGAAGAAGCGCCTCTACGGCGAGGACAAGGGCCGCGTTGTGATCGCGTTCCTCGAGAACTTCTTCGCGCGCTACGTCGAATATGACTTCACCGCGGATCTGGAGGAGCAGCTCGACCGCATCTCCAACAACGAGATCTCCTGGCAGCAGGTGCTGAAGGATTTTTGGCGCGATTTCATAGGTGCGGTCGACGACATCAAGGATCTGCGTGTCACCCAGGTGCTGGACGTGCTCGACGAGATGTTGGGCCCGCATATTTATCCGCCGCGCAGCGACGGCGGTGATGTCAGGCAGTGCCCGACCTGCGGTACCGGCAAGCTCAACCTCAAGGCTGGAAAGTTCGGCGCTTTCGTCGGCTGCTCGAATTATCCGGAGTGCCGCTACACCCGTCCGCTGGCCGCCGATGGCGAGGCCAGTGCCGACCGCGTCCTGGGCAAGGACCCCGAGACCGGTCTCGACGTCACGGTGAAGGCCGGACGGTTCGGCCCCTATATCCAGCTCGGCGAACAGAAGGATTATGCGGAGGGCGAGAAACCGAGACGCGCCGGCATTCCCAAGAACTTCGTGCCCGGCGATATCGAACTCGATCTCGCGCTGAAGCTGTTGTCGCTGCCGCGCGAGATCGGCAAGCATCCCGAAAGCGGCGAGCCGATCACCGCGGGTCTCGGTCGTTTTGGTCCGTTCGTGCGGCACGACAAGACCTATGCGAGCCTGGAGGCCGGCGACGAGGTGTTCGATATCGGGCTTAACCGCGCGGTGACGCTGATCGCGGAGAAGGTCGCGAAGGGTCCGAGCGGGCGCCGTTTCGGCGCCGATCCGGGCAAACCTTTGGGCGATCATCCGACCCTTGGTGCGGTCGCGATGAAGAACGGCCGTTACGGCGCTTACGTCACGGCCGGCGGTGTCAACGCCACGATCCCGAGCGACAAGGACAAAGATGCGATCACTCTCGGAGAAGCCGTTGCGTTGATCGACGAACGTGCGACCAAGGGCGGCGCCAAGCCCAAACGTAGCGCCAAGGCTAAAGCCGCAAAGCCGGCAAAGCCGGTGAAAACGGAAGTCGATGCCACGGCGCCGAAGCCGGTCAAGAAGGCGGCCGTGAAGAAACCCGTCACAAAACCGAAATCGCAGGCGGTCAGCAAGGCCCGCGCGCCGGTGACGGCGACCGCCAAGACGTCGCCCTCGAAGGCCGCAAAGCCGGTGGCGAAGAAGAGTGTTGGTAAGGCAAGCGGATAAGGTGGCAAAACAACGCGACAAGGTCTTTCCGAGCCCGGACGCCATCGTCGCCTTTATCCGTGCGCAGCCGGGAAAAATCGGAACCCGCGAGATCGCGCGTGAATTCGGCCTGAAGAATGCCGACCGCGCGGAGTTGAAGCGCATCCTGCGCGAACTCGCCGACGAAGGCGTGATCGCCAAGCGCGGCAAAAAAATAGCCGAAACCGCGGCGCTGCCGGCGACCATGATGGCCGATATCACAGGGCGCGATGCCGACGGCGAATTGATCGCCACGCCCACCGAATGGGATGAGGTGGAAAACGGCGAACCTCCCAAGATCCGCATCCATGTTCCGAGACGACCGCCGCCGGGCACCGAGGCAGGTGTCGGCGACCGCGCGCTGCTGCGGATCGAAAAACTCGAGGAGCGCGAGAGCGGCGCCTATCGCGGCCGCGTCATCAAGGTCATCGATCACGCCAAGACCCGCGTGCTCGGAATCTTCCGCAGCCTGCCTGATGGCGGCGGACGGCTCGTTCCCGTCGACAAGAAGCAGGCCGGGCGGGAACTGAACATCGCAAAGGCCGACACCGGCGGCGCCCAGGATGGCGACCTCGTCAGCGTCGACCTGATCCGCACGCGCGGCTTTGGGCTCGCCTCGGGCAAGGTGAAGGAACGGCTCGGCTCGCTCGCGAGCGAAAAGGCGGTCAGCCTGATAGCGATCCACGCCCACGAAATCCCGCAGGCGTTCTCGGCTGCCGCTCTGCGCGAAGCCGAAGCGGCCCAGCCTGCCACATTGAGGGGCCGTGAAGACTGGCGCGATGTCCCGCTCGTCACCATCGATCCGCCGGACGCCAAGGACCATGACGACGCGGTGCATGCAAAAGCAGATCCCGATCCGAACAACAGGGGCGGCTATATCGTCGATGTCGCAATTGCGGACGTCGCCTTCTATGTGCAGCCCGGATCGGCGCTCGATCGCGACGCGCTGACACGCGGCAACTCGGTTTACTTCCCGGACCGTGTGGTGCCGATGTTGCCCGAGCGCATTTCCAACGATCTATGCTCGCTGGTGCCGGGCGAGCCGCGCGGCGCGCTCGCGGTGCGCATGGTGATCGGCGCCGACGGCCGCAAGCGCTCGCACAGTTTTCATCGCATATTGATGCGCTCGGCCGCGAAATTGAACTATGCGCAGGCGCAAGCCGCGATCGACGGACGGCCCGATGACGTTACCGGGCCCCTGCTCGATCCCATCATCAGGCCGCTCTACGACGCTTACGCGGTGGTGAAGCGCGCGCGCGACGAGCGCGATCCGCTCGATCTCGACATTCCCGAACGCAAGATCCTGCTCAAGGCCGACGGCACCGTGGATCGCGTGATCGTGCCGCAACGGCTCGACGCGCACAAATTGATCGAAGAGTTCATGATCCTGGCCAACGTCGCCGCGGCCGAAATGCTTGAAAAAAAGGCGCTGCCGCTTATCTACCGGGTGCACGATGAGCCGACGCTCGAGAAGGTTCATGCCCTGCAGGAATTCCTGAAGACCCTCGATCTGCCGTTTGCCAAAAGCGGCGCGCTGCGGCCTTCCCTGTTCAATCGGGTGCTGCTGCAGGTCAAAGGACACGATTCAGAACTCCTGGTGAATGAAGTGGTTCTGCGCTCCCAAGCCCAGGCTGAATACGCCGCCGAGAATTACGGCCATTTCGGCCTCAACTTGCGGCGCTATGCACATTTCACCTCGCCCATCCGCCGTTACGCCGATCTGGTCGTGCACCGCGCCTTGATCCGCGGCCTGGGCCTCGGCGAAGGTGCCCTGCCGGAGACCGAGACGCCGGAGACGCTGAGCGAAATCGCCGCACAAATTTCCGTCACCGAGCGACGCGCCATGAAGGCCGAGCGCGAGACGGCCGACCGGCTGATCGCGCATCATCTCGCCGATCGCATCGGCGCGACGTTTCAGGGCCGCATCTCCGGCGTCACCCGCGCCGGGTTGTTCGTCAAGCTCGAGGACACCGGCGCCGACGGGCTGATCCCGATCCGCACGCTCGGTACCGAATATTACAACTATGACGAGACCCGCCATGCGCTGGTCGGCTCGCGCAGCGGTGCCATGCACCGGCTGGGGGACGTGGTCGACGTCCGTCTGGTAGAAGCAGCACCTGTCGCCGGCGCGCTGCGGTTCGAACTGCTGTCGCAAGGCCAGATCGCACCACGCGGCAAAAAGCGCGACAGTTCGCGAGCGGAGCGCAAACATCAGTCCAAAGCTAATCCGGTCAACGCTGGTCCGGGCAAATCATATCCGGACCGCGCCCCACACGAGAAGCACCGCAAGCGGGACAAGCGCAAGGCCGGCAAGTTCAAAGCTGGCAAGGCGAAGCGAGGGAAATGATGGATGCGATGAGCACCGTCCCCAAAACATGGACCCGCGACACGGGCTCGGTGGAAAAGCGCGACGTCTGGAGCGCGATGAAGCGTGGCTTCCGCGGCCGCTGTCCGCGTTGCGGCCAAGGCAAGCTGTTTCGCGCTTTCCTGAAAGTCGACGACCATTGCTCGGTTTGCCGCCTCGACTTCACGCCGCATCGCGCCGACGATCTTCCCGCCTATCTCGTGATCGTCATTGTCGGCCACATCGTGGTGCCCACGGTGCTGCTGATCGAGACCAATTATTCGCCGCCGGCCTGGTTTGCGTTTGTGACCTACCTGCCATTCACACTGATTGCGTCGCTGGCGCTGCTGCAGCCGGTGAAAGGCACCGTGGTCGGCCTGCAATGGGCGCTTCGCATGCACGGCTTTGACGACAATGCCCCAAGCGAAATTCCGCCGGTGTAGTCAAACGACAACAGATGCATCATCGGGGATGGGAATGACCGAAGCGACGCAGGCGGCAACAGCGGAAAAGCGCGAAGAGAAAGAGGCCGATCACCATCCCTATTACCGGCCCAAGGATGCGGCCACCTTGATCCTGGTCGACCGCAGCGCCGCCATCCCCAAAGTTCTGGTCGGCAGGCGCCACGACAAGGTGGTGTTCATGCCCGGCAAGTTCGTCTTTCCCGGCGGCCGCGTCGACAAATCCGACAACCGCGTGCCGGTGGCGGCCTCGATCCCGAAAGAGCTCGAAATCAACCTCCTGAAGGGCAGCCCGAAGATCACGGCCTCGCGCGCGCGGTCGCTTGCGGTTGCCGCGATCCGCGAGGCCTGCGAGGAAACCGGCCTCTGCCTCGGCCGCAAGGCCAATGGCGCCGCGCCAAAACTCGAAGGCGCGTGGAAGGCTTTTTCCGATGCCGGCCTGCTGCCCGACCCGTCCGGACTGTTCCTGATCGCACGCGCGATCACCCCGCCAGGCCGTGTGCGGCGCTTCGATACCCGCTTCTTCACCGCGGACGCCTCCGCCATCACCCATCGGATCGAGGGCGTGATCCATCCCGACGCCGAGCTGGTCGAACTGGTCTGGGTCGAGATCGGATCAAAGCCATTGGCCGATTTGCATCCGATGACCAGGAACGTTCTGGGAGAGTTGGAACGGCGGCTTGCCTTTGGACCATTGCGCCACGACGCGCCGGTGCCGTTCTTTCATTTCTACGGCGGCAAGATGCACAAGGACATGCTGGGCGCTTAGGCGCTGCCTCTCCTCGTCTCGGAGGCAAATTCTCAGTGAACGGCGCCCATCACCGAAGGCAGCATTTTGGTTGCAACCAGCCGGTGCCCCTCCGCGGTGAAATGAATGCCGTCCGGCTGCAGATAGCTGCGCAACGCCGGATTCCGCCACATCGGAATAACTCTGATGCCCCGGCTGCGAAGCCGCGCTTGGATCGCCGCCAATTCCGCGTTTTGGTCCCCCTTACCGAAGCGCCTCGCGTTCCAGCCGCCGCCGTATTGATCGAGAAGCACGATCTTCGTCCCTTGGGGGACCGCGGAATCAAGCCGGGCCAGCATTCCCGCATTGGTATCGCCGGAGATTCCGGCGTTGGTCACGTGAACGTTTCGGCCCTTTGCCACGAGCATGCCTTCCAGTTGCGCCGGCCAGGCATCCGAACTGCTGACGCCTTTGCCGGCAACGTTGCTGGCACCGATGGCGACAATTTGGGCCCGCGCCTGGTCCGCGGAAAAGAGCATCGCCCCACTCAGGAATCCTCCGATAAGAAGCAGCCTTGCGATTGAAATCATGTGCCCCTCAGTGTGGCGGGATTTAAGGAACGTATGGATGCACGACGGAATACCGCCGACAGAATACCCGATACATGGAAATGTCCTCCTAAAATCATTTAATTCGCAAAATTCTTCTCAAGGCGACCTGATGGCATGGCCGCGCTTCGTGCCTATTTCTTTCCCCAACAACAACCGCACGGAACGGGGCAATGCCACAGCGTCAACTCAAGCTCGGCGCCTTCATGCGCCCGGTCTCTATTCACACCGGCGCCTGGCGCTATCCCGGCGCCTGGCCGGACGCCAATTTCAATTTTGACCGTATCAGGCAGCTCATCCGGAAACTCGAGGCCGGCAAGTTCGACGCCTTCTTCATGGCCGATCATCTCGCCGTGCTGAATATGCCGATCGATGCCTTGAAGCGCAGCCACACCGTGACTTCGTTCGAGCCGTTCACGCTGTTGTCGGCGCTCGCGGGAGCGACCGAACATATCGGGCTGATCGCAACCGGTTCGACCACTTTTGACGAGCCCTATCATGTCGCCCGTCGCTTTGCTTCGCTCGACCACATCTCGGGCGGGCGAGCGGGCTGGAACATCGTCACCACGTCGAACCCGGATGCCGCGCTGAATTTCGGATTGGAAGACCACATGGAGCACGCCGAGCGCTACAAGCGGGCGCGCGAGTTCTACGACGTCGTGACGGGCTTATGGGATTCCTTTGCCGACGACGCATTTGTGCGCGACGTCGAAGCAGGTCTCTATTTCGACCCTGCGAAAATGCACGTGCTCAATCACAAGGGCAAATATCTGAAAGTGCGCGGCCCCCTCAACATCGCCCGCCCGGTACAGGGCTGGCCGGTGATCGTGCAGGCCGGTGCGTCGGACGACGGCCGGCAGCTTGCGGCGGAGACAGCAGAGGCCGTGTTCACCGGCGGCGGCAGCCTTGCCGATGGCCAAAAGCTCTATGCCGACATCAAGGGCCGCATGGAGAAGGTCGGCCGCAACCCCGAGCATCTGAAAATCCTGCCCGGCGCCTTCGTCGTGGTCGGCGACAGCATCGATGAGGCAAAAGAAAAGCGCGCACTGCTCGACAGCCGGGTGCACTACGACAGCGCGATCGCCTCGCTCTCGGTCATACTGGGCACCGACGCGTCGGGCTTTGATCCCGACGGGCAGTTGCCTGATATCCCCGAGACCAACGCTTCGAAGAGCGGTCGCCAGCGCCTCGTCGATGTCGCCGCACGTGACAAGCTCACAGTGCGCCAGCTCGCACAGCGCGTGGGCGGCTATGGCGGGCTTTCCTTTGTCGGCACGGCAAAGACGATTGCCGACCAGATGGAAGAATGGCTGACGAGCAACGGCAGCGACGGGTTCAACATCATGTTCCCGTTCCTGCCCGCGGGTCTAGATGATTTCGTCGACAAGGTAGTGCCGGAACTGCAAAGGCGCGGGATTTTCCGCAAAGAGTATGAAGGCGGGACGCTGCGCGAAAATCTCGGCCTGCCACGGCCGAAAAACCGCTTCTTTGAGAGTTAAATAGCCGGATTTGGCCGGTTATTTCTGCCGAGAACCTTGACTTTAGGCTTTCAGAAGATAGGTTGCGCGGCAAATGCGCCGCCGCTGGGCCGGCGCTTTATTTCTCGACAATCCAAGGGTTTCTCGACATGGCCAAAGCGGTCACCATCAAGGTCAAGCTCGTTTCCTCTGCGGATACCGGCTTCTATTACGTCGCCAAGAAGAATTCGCGCACCATGACCGACAAGCTGGTCAAGAAGAAGTACGACCCGGTGGCGCGCAAGCACGTCGAATTCCGCGAAGCCAAAATCAAGTAACAATCGCGGAATACTATTGACTGTGACGGGGCCCCTGCGGCCCCGTTTTTGTTTTTGACTACGCCGTTCGCAACACCGGCGGCGAGGAAGTCGGCCGGATCAGGGCGAACGCAACCTGGATAATTCCTGCCGCGAGCCCGACGGCGACGCCGATCCGCCACGCCATGTTGTAGGAGCCGAGTGCGTCGTAGATCAGGCCACCGCCGTAAGCGCCGAGGAAGCTGCCGAGCTGATGGCTCATGAAGGCAAGGCCCTGGATCATCGCCTGCCATTGCAGCCCAAACATTTCGGCGACGGCGCCTGCGACCAGCGGCCCGACCCCGAGCCACAAGAATCCCATGATCGCGCCGAACAGCAGCGTCGTTGCAGGCGTCGGCGGCAGCACGAAATACCAGCCGAGAGCCAGCGACCGGAAAACGTAGATGCCGCCGAGCAGCGCGAGCTTGTTCCAGCGCCCGCCGGCCCAGCCGAAGAACAGGCTGCCGAGCACATTGAAGCCGCCGATCACGCCAAGCGTTTGCGCGCTCAGCATCGGGTCCATGCCGCAGATCGCAAGGTAAGACGGCAGATGGGTGGTGATGAAGACAAGCTGCATGCCGCAGACGAAATACGCGCACGTCATCACCACAAAGGACGCGTTGCCGAACGCGATTTTGGTCGCGACACCGGCCGAGGTATCGGCGATCTGGTCAGGCGTCCGCGGCGGCAGCGGAATCTTGTCGACCCGGCCTGCGAACCAGGCCGAGGGAAGCAACGCCAGCGACAGCACGAGAAAACCAACCAGGCCCACTCTCCAGCCGTAGTCCTCATTGAGGATCTGCCCAATCGGCGCCGCCATCAGCGCACCAAGCGACCCCGCCGCCGAGACGATACCAAGCACCGTGCTTCGCACGGCTGCCGGCACCGCGCGCGTTGCCACCGACATGGCGATGGCCGCGGCTGTGCAGGCGAGCGAACTCCCGATCAGCACGCCCGCGCCCAGCATGACACTGAGGAACCCCTGCGCGCCCGCCATCAGCGCGAGGCCCGCGACATAAAGCGCCGCACCGATCATCATGATGCTGCGGAAGCCGTAGCGGACCGTCATGGCGCCGGCGAGCGGCTGCAAGAATCCCCAGGCGAGATTTTGCACTGCGATGGCGAGCGTGAACTCGGAGATGGAGATGCTGACGTCATGCGTCAAAGGCTGCATGAAGATGCCGAGCGATTGGCGCAGGCCCATGCTGAGTGTAAGCATCAACGAGGCGCCGATCAGGATGGGCATGGTGGGACGCAAAGCCTGCAGCAGGGGCATGGTTGTTGTTCCTTGTTTTATCCGCGGATTTAGGGAAACCCGCGACCTGCCGTCGCATCGGCCTTGATTACACCGATCTGTGTAATTAAGGTATGTCACAGGATGTTGTCAAGCTTGGCGCGAGGACAATTCCTGGCATATTCGTTGCGTGTCGCAAATGTCGGATTTCCCTCGTTTAAAGCCATAAGTGGAATCGGTCGGATGGCCTCCCCGCTTGCAAAGCAGCCGATGAAAGAGCGGATTCTGGAGACCGCCGACCGCCTGTTCTATCTGCAGGGCATCCGCGCCGTCGGCGTCGACACCATCGCGGCCGAGATCGGCATCAGCAAGCGCACGCTCTACAACCATTTTCCGTCCAAGGACGCGCTGATCGCAGCCTACCTCGCGCGCCGCTTCGTCCAGCCGCGGCCGTCGGACAAACCGCCGGTCGAGCAGATTCTCTCCACCTTCGATTCGCTGGAGCGGCGCTTTGCCAGCAAGGATTTTCGCGGCTGCCCGTTCGTGAACGCGGTCGCCGAGCTCGGCACCGACGATAAATCGGTGAAAAAAACCGCGATCGCCTTCAAGGAAAGCCGCCGCGTCTGGTTCCGCGATTTGTTGCGGCAACTCAAGGTCGCCGATCCGGAAGCGCTTGCGACCCAACTTACGCTACTCGTCGACGGCTCGATCGCGCAGGATCTGGTGCGCGATGATCCCGCGATGGCGCGCGCGGCGAAAGAGGCCGCAACGGTGCTTTTGAAAAATGCGGGGGTTGAGATTGGTGCTGAGAGTGCTGCGAAGAAGCGCGCTATAGCCAAGTAATCAAGAAAGAAGCCGGACCTGCTACAATCGCGCCAACGCCGGCAGCACACGGTAGCGGACGATTTCATGGGGAAACTCGCCGCGGTTGGCGAGCAGGACGACGCCGATCCTTTGCGCCGGCACGAGCCCTATATAGGCTGAAGCGTTGTTAAGGCCGCCCGGCTTGTCGACGATGCCGATGCCGTCCAACTCGACATTTTCCCATGCCATGGCCTGTCCGAACTCCTCGTTGACGCGGAAGATCTCACGCTGCGTCATCTGCAATGCTTCGCGCAACTGCGGGTCGCCTGTGTTGCCGTCGAGGCAGGCCGCCAGGAAGATGGCGAGATCACGCCCTGTGGAAAACATCTGCCCGGTTCCCGGAAAATCGAAATAGCTCTGCTGGTTGCCGGGTGGACCGATCACCATGCCCTGGTCGGAATAGCCCTGGACGACATTTTGCATGAGCTCGGGACCCATGATGGCACGGTTGTCGCGTCCACGTTCGGGGACAAACGTCGAGGTCATGCGGAGCGGCGTCAGGATGCGATCCCGGATAAGCTCGCCGATCGGACGCCCATAGCGACGCTCGAGCACGAGCTGGAGCAGTACGTATCCTGCGTGGCTATAGACGCGCTGCTTGCCCGGCGCTTCGCCCGCCCCGGGAGTCCACGCGTTGAGCATGTCGAAGAATTGGGCCAACGTGTAGGACTCGTTGGGCCAGGGCGGGTGATCGGTCGCCAGCAGCAGGCCGGACGTATGCGTGGCGAGCTCGCCAATCGTCACCGCGCGAATATAGTCGCCGTGCAATTCGCCGACATATTTGCTGACCGGATCGTCGAGGCTCAATTCGCCGCGCAACGTGCCGAGCGCGACCAGCGTCGCCTCAAACACTTTGCGCAGCGAGGCGGTGTTGAACAGTGACTCCTGCGTGACGGCGCGCTGTTGCGCCTGGTCGGCGAGGCCGTAATTGAAGAACTGGACGTGACCTCCGATGTAGACGGCGGATGCAACTCCGCCCGGGTAATTTTCTGTTGCCACCGGAGCGATGTCGGCAGCGACGATACTGCGAACCTTGACCTCCATGTCAGAGCCTCCGCTAGCAGCTCGTGCCAAGGCGAGCAGGGACAAGGCGAACAGGGAGATCAGAAGGAGGGTCAATCCTGCACTGGTGGCGCCACGTCGCCATATCGTGAAAACTGTTGCCATCTGAATCCGGACCGTGAGGTCACCCATAGCCGCTGCCTGTGAACCCGTCCTGCGCTGACCGAGGCACCGCGAGAGGTGCGCGCGAGTGCAGTGGTGGTGCGCCCGAGTGATGCTGCGGGCGTAAACGCGTGAGCGACCGCGATCGGTCCCGCGCGCACGATTGTTTGATGAAGGCAAGGCTCCACCGAGCCCCATCGTCGCCGTCAGATGGATTTGGCTGGAAAATGGCGCGCCCGAAGAGATTCTAACTCTTGACCTCAGATTCGTCCGGCTTTGTCGGTTGAAGTTGGACGTGATTCAAAACTCCCACGCCCCGGTTGGGATCCCAATTGGTGGAAAAGAACACCGGGGATTTTCTCCAATCATCGAAATCGGTGCCAAGCGTATGGCCGTCACGGGCTCTGCTTCGACAAGCGATTTGCCCGACGAGCCTGGGCAAATCAGTTCGATTTCTTCTCGGGTGTCGCCTCCTGCGGGTCGCAAGACGCGACAATTCGCCTGCGCGTAAACGGCGATTTTCTGAGGCGATTCAAGCTGATTTGGGTCGTCCAGTCCCCCTGCCAAAAATATTGTGCTTGTGCTGTCGGGCAAATCAGCGGCACCGACTCCGGCCGTCCCGCCTCGATACGAGGGGCGCTTCGCGATCGTCACGAACGTTGGGTGCGGGATGCGATGGACGCTTTGGTGACGCAAGACGAGCGGCACTGGTGCGTACGGCAAAGCCGTGTGGTCCCGACGCCCCGACGCTGGCGTCAAGTTGGCGGAGCGATCCGCAAGCGATGGTGGCAAGAAAGCCCGGTCACCAGGGAGAGCGCGTTATAAGCCGTAGAACCATTGCGCAGGGAAGGCCGGACTGTTTCGGTGAACCTGTGGTGACGACGCTCGTGCGCTTTTTTGTTTGCGTGCGAGGCTGCGGGTGCATCGGGCACCCGGCTTTCCCTGTGCCCTCTCATTTTCGAGGGCGATTTCCGGATCAACTCGGGCGCTTTCGCGCCGCGGGAGAGTAGAGTCACAGCTGGGGGTTGTTTGAACTGCAAATGGGAAATGGGACGCGTTGACGAAACCCTGGCCAGGATGCGCCGAGATATCTGATGCCGATGAAAAGCAACAGGAGCAATCCGGCGAGAACGCTTGCGAACCGCATCGGCTGCGGCAAAGCGCTCCAATAGCCGGCATATCCGTAACCCAGGCACAGGATGCCGCCGGTCAAAAGGCCGATGCCAATCGCACTGATGCCGATCAGATAGCCGGCGATGACGGCGGCCAAGCCCGAAGGCGCCATGGCGGTGAAGAGAAGTTTGGCATATTTGACGCGCGCCCTTCGGAACTCTTCGTTTTCGGCGTCGATTCGCTCCCGGTTGGCTCGCTTGATCTCTTCGGAAGTCTCGGCCTGCAGATTGGTGGTTCGACTACGCGTTGGGGGCGCCTTGACGGCTGCAACACCCGTGTAGATCAAAAGCGGGAACAGAAGCGCGATGCCGATTCCGATGACGAGTTGAAGCGCAAGCATCAAATGTCTCCGATCCCGCTCAAGGTGCCGCAGAAACAACCCACGGCAAAGCTCGAAGGACGACTACGCCGCCTGCGCCACCACGCGATTGCGGCCGGCGTCTTTGGCGCGGTAGAGCGCGACGTCGGCGCGTTTGAGCACATCAGTGACAGCCTCGCCCTTGAGCTCGAGCGTCGACAGTCCGATCGAGATCGTGACCTCGACGTGTTTTGTTCCCTTGTGGACCGCAAACGGCTCGCCGGCGATCGAGCGGCGCAGCCGCTCCGCCACCATGCCGGCGACATGCAGGTCGGTTTCCGGCATCACGATCACGAATTCCTCGCCGCCATAGCGGCACGCGAGATCGATGCCGCGGATCGATTTGCGGATCCGCACCGCGAATTCGCGCAGCACGTCGTCGCCGGCATCGTGGCCGTAAGTGTCGTTGATCGACTTGAAATAGTCGATGTCGAGCATCATCAGCGCCAACGGCTTGCCGCGACTTGCGGCTTGATCTGCGAGCGTCGCCAGATGGGTTTCCATGTAGCGGCGGTTATGCAGGCCGGTCAGCGCGTCCGTGATCGCCATTTCGATCGAGTTCTGCACGTTGTCGCGCAAATGATCGGTGTAGCGGCGCTTGCGGATTTGCGTGCGCGCGCGCGCCAGCAGTTCGTTCTTGTCAACCGGACGCAGCAGATAATCGTTGACGCCGATCTCGAGCCCGCGCAAGAGCCGCGAATTGTTGTCGGCGTCGGAGATAGCGAGAATTGGCACCTGCCGGGTCCGCTCCAGCGAGCGCGCCTGGCTGCACAGCCGAAGCCCATCGAAATTATCGAGGCTGAGCGAGACGATCAGAAGGTCGTAGTTGCCTTCAGCGGCATGAAGCAGCGCTTCCGACGGATTGGTTTCGACGTCGACGGTGTGCTCGGCACTCAACACCGGCGCCATCCGCTCGTAGGAAGACGGCCGGTCGTCGACCAGCAGGATTCGCCCGCCCTTGCCGGTATCGGCGACCGCTTCACGCTCCGGCGCCTCCATGCCGATCTCGAGCGAGGTGATGGCGCGCATGCGCAGCTCGTCCGTCATCATCTTCAACCGGGTCAGCGAACGCACCCGCGCGATCAAAACGACGTCGGACACCGGCTTGGTCAGGAAATCGTCGGCACCGGCCTCGAGCCCGCGCACGCGATCGGCCGGGCTATCCAGCGCGGTGATCATCACCAGGGGAATGAAATGGGTTGCCGGATTGGATTTCAGCCGCCGGCAGACTTCGAAGCCGTCCATGTCGGGCATCATCACGTCGAGCAGGATGATGTCGCATTCGGCGCGTGAGCAGATTTGCAACGCCTCGGCGCCGCTGGAGGCGGTCAGGACGTCGAAATATTCCGCCGACAGGCGGGCTTCCAGCAATTTGACGTTGGCTGGAACGTCATCGACGACCAGGATACGCGCGGACATCGAAACTCACTCCTTACCCAACAAAACGCCTTACGGTTTCAATGAATTTGCCGACTGAAATTGGCTTGGACAAATACGCCTCGCATCCGCCCTCGCGGATACGCTCCTCGTCCCCCTTCATCGCAAATGCCGTGACCGCAACCACGGGGATCGAACGCAGCTCCGGATCGTCCTTGATCCACCGCGTCACTTCGAGACCGGAGACCTGCGGAAGCTGGATATCCATCAGGATCAGGTCGGGGCGCATCTTGCGCACGAGATCGAGCGCCTCGAAACCATTTGATGTGCCCGAGGTCTGATAGCCGTGCGCTTCCAACAGATCGCGAAAGAGCTTCATATTCAGCTCGTTGTCCTCCACGATCAGGACGGTTTTCGCCATCCCGTCCCTCCCCATTTCTCTAGGAAACATGCCCGATATAGCAGCCGTCAGACCCCGCTGCCGGGCGTGTCGACATGTGAATTCAAACTAGCGTCAGATTCGCTCCAACCCGTTAAACCCGAGTTCCAACTTGCGATTTGGTTTCCGCTTGCTTGAACCGATCGCAGAGACTCGGGCATGATGGTTGCAAATTAGAGCCCATAAGTTAACGGAAAGGCAAATCGATCGTTGAAAAAGCCTGTTCACAACCCTCGGGAAGTAGCTGAAATCGTTGCGGTTCGGGCGCTCTCTTTCATCGCCGGCGAACCTGAGCGTTTAGGGGCCTTTTTGGCCGAAAGCGGCATCGGACCGGAAACTCTGCGCACCGCCGCGGCCGATCCGCACTTTCTTGCGAGTGTGCTGGATTTCGTCATGCGCGACGATGCCAGCGTGAAAGCATTCGCCGACGCCTCCAAGCTTCACCCCACCAACATCGCCGCGGCGCACCAGGTGCTCGGCGATCCGCATTGGGAGCGCGATGTGCCGTGAATGCACTCGGGCCAGAGGCGACCTGCTTTTGCCGGGATTGCCTCGCCGATCTGGCTGCGTCGGCACGGCGATGCGGCGAATGCGGCTCCCCTCGCCTGGTCTCTCACCGCGCCCTGCCCGGATTTACCATCGCGCACATCGACTGCGACGCATTCTACGCAACCGTCGAGAAGCGCGACAACCCTGAGATCGCCGACAAACCGGTCGTCATCGGCGGCGGCAAGCGGGGCGTGGTGTCGGCGGCCTGCTACATCGCGCGCACCTTCGGGGTGCGCTCGGCGATGCCGATGTTCAAGGCGCTCGCGCTGTGCCCGTCTGCAATCGTGATCCCGCCCGACATGGCAAAATATGTCCGGGTCGGTCGCGAGGTGCGCCATGCCATGCTCGCGCTGACGCCGCTGGTCGAGCCGCTGTCGATCGACGAGGCATTTCTGGATCTTTCCGGCACCCAGCGCGTGCACGGCATGATTCCCGCCAAAGTCCTGGCGCGCTTTGCCCGCGAGGTCGAGCGCAATATCGGCATCACGGTTTCGGTCGGCCTCTCCTGCAACAAGTTCCTGGCAAAGATCGCCTCCGACCTCGATAAGCCCCGAGGCTTTGCGGCGCTCGATCAGGCCGAAGCCAAGGCCATGCTGGCCGACAGACCGGTCGGATTCATCTTTGGCGTCGGGCCGGCAACCCAGGAAAGGCTGTCGCAGCGCGGCTTCCGCACCATCGCCGACCTGCAGCGCGCCGACGAGATCGAATTGATGAAGCAATTCCCGACCGAAGGTCGCCGGCTGTGGCGCCTCGCACGCGGCATGGACGATCGCCGCGTCGTGGCCGACCGCGGCGCCAAGACCATTTCCAGCGAGACCACATTCGACAATGACGTCCGCGATTTTGCCACTCTTGAAAAGGTGCTGTGGCGGCTATCGGAGAAGGTCTCCGCGCGGCTCAAGAACGGCGAGCTTGCAGGCGGCACCATCACGCTGAAACTGAAGACCGCAGACTTCAGGCAGCGTACCCGCTCGCAATCGATACACGCGCCGACGCAGCTTGCGGCCAAGATCTTCGCAATCTCCCGCGATCTGCTGGCAAGAGAGATCGACGGCACCGCGTTTCGCCTGATGGGCACCGGCGTCAGCGCCTTACGGGCGGGATCGCAGGCCGACGACACCGACATGCTCGACCGCCGCGCCGCGCATGCCGAACGCGCGATCGATGATCTGCGCAGGAAATTCGGCAGCTCCGCCGTGATCAGGGGAATCGCCTATGACGGGCCGGAGAAGGGGAGTGAGGAATGACGCTGGTCCTTACTGGACGTCGTCATTCCGGGATGGTCCGAAGGACCAGATCCGGAATCTCGAGATTCCCGGCTCGCGCTAATGCGCGCCCGGGAATGACGGCCTTTCGGCCGTCACTTGCACGGCCTGGAATCCTTGACGTCGAATTTGCCGAGCGCACCGGAAATCACGAAATCATTATAGTCGAGCACCAGCGCGCGCGAGACGCCGTTCTCGAACAATTCGAACTGCATCGCGTAGACCGGCGCCTGCTCGCCGTCGCCGGTTTTGGCGTCGCGGTCGTAATAGCTCACCGTTACCGGCCAGCGCGTCAGCGATTTCATCTGCTCATTGCTGGTAGACGGATCCGGCGAGGTGACCGCCTTGTCGCCCTTGATCGGCTGTCCAATCACCGATAGCGTGTTGTAGACCTTCTGGCCGTTGTCCGAACCGTCATAGACGGTGAGCTCGAGCAGCGACTTGCCTTGCTTGGCGGCCGCGACGATGCGCTGGATCTGCTCGGTCGGAAACACCGTTGCGCCATCGAGCGTGAACGTCTTGGCTTGCGGTTGCGTCAGCTTGACCGTGATGTGGTCCCCGGTGCGCTCCGCGATACCGTCAACCGGGCTCGAATCGGAATCATTGGTGCGCGCGTCGATCTTGAACCGATAGCTCTTGCCGGCGCCATCTTCCCACGACGTCGAGCGGAGGTCGCTCAGCGTGACCTTGCCTTCGCTGCTGTCGAGTTCGGAAACCTGACGGAATTCGGAGGTGTAGCCCTCGCAGGCGCTGCCGGAGAAATTGTACAGGATACGCCCGCGTGCGCTGTTGATCGCGTTGGACCCGCGCGACTTGACCAGGCTCAGCTCGTAGAGCGCCTGATGCGGCAGAAACGCTCCGCCCGCCGCGGCTTGGCTCTCTCCGCCTGTGAAACTCGACCCCAAGACCACCGCGGCGATTGCGAGCAAACCGAGCGACGTCCGCGAGGAGTGAGCCATGTGTGATTCCTAAGGCCGGGAGAGATTCGTCACTTTAGTGACCGCTCTATTGCGCCGCAACTAGGGCGAGTTCACGAAAAAGTAGAATTCGGGGCCGGCGTGCCATGTTTTTACCCAACTTTCCGCAGGGCTTACAGTCGCAAGACGCATGAGTTGCCGACCTGCCCTCGCTTGCATGTCGCCTGACGATGCGCGAAACAAGCGGACCCGATGCGAGGTCGGGTTAGTGAAATCAACCGGGGACGAAACATGGCGGGCGCTATCGAGCAGAAACTGGCGGCACAGGGCATCACGTTGCATGAGCCCGCCGCCCCTGTGGCGAACTATGTCGGCTTTGTCCGCACTGGAAACCTGCTGTTCGTTTCGGGGCAGGTCTGCGTCGATCCGCAAGGCAAGTTGATCGCCAAGGGCAAGCTGGGGGCTGGCGTCACGGTCGAGCAAGGCAGTGCGGCCGCGCGCGGCTGCGCCATCAACCTGCTGGCGCAGATCAAGGCCGCGCTCGGTGACCTCGACAAGGTGGTGCGCGTGGTCCGGCTCGGCGGTTTCGTCAATTCCACACCGGATTTCCTCGACGGACCCAAAGTGCTGAACGGCGCCTCCGACCTGATGGTCGCGGCGTTCGGCGACAGGGGCCGCCATGCCCGCACCACCGTCGGCGTTGCCGTCCTTCCCGCCGATGCCGCAGTGGAAGTCGAGGGCGTCTTCGAAGTCTCTTGAAGGGACTAAAGGTTTGCACGCGCCGGACTGGCTGACGGCACGGCCGGTCGCCCACCGCGGCCTGCATGACCACACCCGCGGCATCATCGAGAACATGCCGGGTGCGGCCAAGGCGGCGATTGCCGGAAATTTTGCGATCGAATGCGATATCCAGCTCACCGCCGACGGCGAAGCCATGGTGCATCACGACGATGAACTTGGCCGTCTGACCGAAGGTAGCGGCGCACTGCTTGAGAAGACCGCAGCCGAACTGAGGACCGTCGCGTTCAAGGGCACGTCGGAACGGATGATGTCGCTTGGCGATCTCTGCACGCTGGTCGCCGGCCGCGTGCCGCTGGTGATCGAGGTGAAAAGTCATTTTGACGGCGATCGCCGATTGGTCGGCCGGATGGCGGAGGTCCTCGCCTCCTATGCCGGCCCGGCGGTCGGGATGTCGTTCGACCCGGATCATGTGACAGCGCTGCGAGAACTTATCCCCTCGCGCCCGCGCGGGATCGTGGCCGAGCGTCACTACACCGAGAGCGACTGGCCGGATGCTTCCCCTGCCCAGCGTCGCGGCATGACACACATGCGTCATTTCTTCCGCACCCGGCCCGATTTCGTGGCCTATTGGGTCAACGACCTGCCGGCTGCGGCACCCTGGATTGCCCGCAATATCTTTGGCTGCCCGCTCCTGACCTGGACCGTGCGCACGCCCGAGCAGCGCGAGCGTGCGGCGCGTTACGCGGATCAGATGATTTTTGAAGGTTTTCGGCCAGAACCTTGAGCAATCCTGCACCCTTGAAGTCTCTGCTGCAATGCACGATCTTTAGGGTTGGTCGTTAAAGAGCCTCGATGGCGTCATCCGAAATCACCCTCGAAGCCGTCCCCTCCGTCAGCGATATCGCCGCTGAGGACTGGGATGCATGCGCCAACCCGCCGGTCTTATCGACGGTCGCAGCGGATTCCTGCGGCAATTCAAGACCAGCCTATAACCCGTTTATTTCGCACGCGTTTTTCTCTGCCCTCGAGGCCTCCGGCTCGGCCACCACGCGGACCGGCTGGGCGCCGCGGCATCTGATCGCGAAAATTGGCGGCACGGTTGCCGGCATCGTGCCCTGCTATCTGAAATCACATTCGCAGGGCGAATATGTTTTCGACCGCGGCTGGGCCGACGCCTATGAGCGGGCCGGCGGGCGCTATTATCCGAAATTGCAGGCGTCGGTTCCCTTTACGCCGGCGACCGGGCGGCGTCTTCTGATCCGCGGTGGCGTTGATCACGACCAGATCGCCACGGCGCTCGCCAGCGGGCTCGTCGCGCTCTGCGGTATCAGCAAAGCTTCATCGGCGCATGTAACGTTCGCGCGCGAGGCAGAATGGAGATTTTTGGCTCGACATGGCTTTCTGCAGCGCACCGATCAGCAGTTTCACTGGCATAATCACGGTTTTGGCAGCTTTGACGATTTCCTTGCCACTCTCAATTCGCGCCATCGCAAGGCGATCAAGCGCGAGCGACGTGAGGCCGTCGCCGCTGGAATCACGATCCACAGCCTGACCGGCAGCGACATCACCGAGGACGCCTGGGATGCGTTCTTTGCCTTCTACATGGAAACCGGCTCGCGCAAATGGGGACGTCCGTATTTGACCCGCTCGTTCTTTTCGCTAGTCGGCGAGACCATGGCTGACGATGCGCTGCTGGTGATGGCCCGCCGCAACAACCGCTGGATCGCCGGCGCCATCAATTTCATCGGCTCCGACACGCTGTTCGGCCGCAACTGGGGCGCGATCGAGCACCACCCGTTCCTGCATTTCGAAGTGTGCTACTATCAGGCCATCGATTTCGCCATCAAACGCGGGTTAAAAACCGTCGAGGCCGGCGCGCAAGGCGAGCACAAGATCGCGCGCGGCTACCTGCCGCAGACCACCTATTCCGCGCACTATATTGCCGATTCCGATTTGCGGCGTGCGATATCAGATTATCTGAAGCGCGAGCGCGCCTATGTCGTCGAGGCCGGGCGCGAACTGAGCGAGGCCGCCCCATTCCGCAAAGGTGCGGATGAGGCGCCTTGACCGTCTCGGACCTGACAGCGAAGGTAGTCGGATATTTCAGGAGCCGCCGCCATGACCGTCTATGACAGCAACAACATCTTTGCAAAAATCCTGCGCGACGAATTTCCCTGCTACAGCCGGCCCGCAACATCCTCGACATCAACGTGGATGACTATCTGCATGTAGCGCGCGCGACCCACAGGATAGCAGCTGCGGCGAAGAAAGCGTTCGATGCCGATGGCATCACGGTCCAGCAATTCAACGAAGCTGCCGGTGGACAGGTCGTATTTCACCTGCATGTCCATGTGATGCCGCGCAAGGACGGCATCGCACTGCTGCCGCCGGCGAGCCGCAAGGAAGACGCCAAGGTGTTGGAAGACAACACGGCGAAATTGATTGCGGCGTTGAAGGGCACGTAGGCCCCCTATTCCGTTTCGAAATCGCCTGGCTGCGGCGGTGCGGGCGGGGTGAATTCGCAGCGGTCGGGCTTGATATCGAGCAGCGGCGTTTCGTCGAGGCAGTCAAGGCCCCGGACCAACACCACATTGCCCTCGACACCGACCAGCTTGACGACCGAGGTCGCGATCGGGTTCGGCCGCACCGGCGAGCGCAGCGAAAACGTGCCGCGGGTCGATTTGTTGTTCTTCGGGCTTTGCAGCACGAGATCGCGGCGGGACTGGTGCAGCCAATAGATCACTTCGAGATTTGAGTAGAAGTCGACGCCCTTGATGGCGGGCACCCAGGGTTCGAAAATCTCGAGCCGGCACACCGGCCCGTCATGCCGGCCCTGCCGTGGCGTCGCCAAACGCGAGGTCCAGGGCGTGCGGATGCGGCCGATGAAGACGAGGCCGGCGTCGCGCGCGGCGGGCATGTCGACGGCGAGTTCGCCGTCGCGGATTTCACTCTCTCGAACCATGTTTTTCATCCCAGCGTTGCGCCCGACTCTAGCCGAATATCGCGCCATCGCAATCGTGGTGGGTACGCGGCTCAGCCCAGCCACCATTTGCCGGCGAGCATGACGATTTCCCCGCACAGCACGCCGGCAAAGATCGATCGACGCGTCAGCATGAAAGCGATGGAGCCGGCTGCCAGCGCGCCATAGCGCAACAAATCCGGAACGCTGGCGAGCGCGCCCGGCGGCTGCACCAGGATTTGAGCGATGACGCCGGCGAGGATCGCGGTTGCCACCGCCCTTACCCACACCAGAAGTTCCGAGCCCTCGTCGAGCCCGCCGCCGAACCATAGGCCCAGCATGCGCCAGATCTGGTTGGGAATAACGCCCGCGACCACGAGCACCACCAGCGCATGCCAGTCGCCGATGAAGTCGCTCATGCATGCACCCGAAAGCGGTGGACGCCGTAGGCGATGCTGCCCGCCACCACGCCGCTGAGGAGGATGTCGAGGCCGCTGTTGATTTGCGCCGCGAATGGGTACAGCACGAGGCCGAGCACCAGCGCCACCCCATCGGCAAGCTCTTTGGAGTTGCGAGCGGTCGAGAACAGGAACGCCAGCGGCGTCAGCAGCAGGATCGCTGAAGCGAAGGTCTGCGAAAGATTGGCGGCGAGGAAGTAGCCAATGACGGTTGCACAAAGTCCGACCGAAATCAGGCCGCAGCCCAGACCGTGGACGAAGGCGATCCGCCGTTCGCGCGGCACCTGCGGCAGGAACCGGTAGCATTCGACCCACAGGGTGACCGCGGTGAAATGGGCGACCAGAATCAGATGCCGGCGCTTGGTTTGCGGCGTGCGCATCATCGGCATCACAGCCACCACCATCGGAAACAGGCGGATGGCGCTGACGGTCACCGCGATCGCCGATTGCACGATGGTGGCACCCGAAGCGAGCGTCGAGATCAGGATGATCTGCGCTGGCCCAGCCCATACCAGCGCGGTGCTCAACAGCGCCCAGGCCAGGCTGAAATGCGTCCCATGCGCAAGCGCGCCGATGCCGATATAGGTGACGAACAGCACGAGCGAGAGGATCGTAGAGAATATCGAGCTCATTCCCCACGCGAATGCACGGAAGGCGCCTTGCCATTTGGGCGAATCGATTGGAGGAAGCGGCACGGGTGTCCGGAAGAATCTCTATCGTGAGACGCATAACGCGGATCAAACGGGCTTGCGTCAAGCAACCCCGCCTCGGGGCTGTTATGCGCGCCGGCCCTCTAGCCCCGAACGATCATGTTCTTCAGCACGAAACAAGCGCCGCCGGCGCGGCGGATGCGGTTGCAGAGATCATCCGCAGCGGGCCGCGTGTCGGCGCCGATGCGCACTTGGTAAAACGTGTGATTCCCGCGGCTGCGGATCACCGAACCCAGGATGCTTGGATCCTGATCGCCGATCACTGCATTCAGCCGCTTCATGGCGCGCGCATACATCGCGAGTGCCTTGTTGCGGTCAAAGCCGGCGGCAAGCTGCACACCCCATAGCTTCGCCACCGCGACCCTCACATGCTGCTCGAGCTGGGTGATGAAGGGATTGGGTGCACGCTTCAACAGCGCCATCAGTTCGCGGCAACTGGTCGGCGGCGTGCTCGCCGGCATCTTGCCGCCCCGGCCCGCAGCGGCCCATTCGTCGACGCTTGAGCCGGTGATGACGGTGACGTAGTTGCGGGTCTCCTGCGGCATCGCTCCGGTGCCCGCGAGCCATTCCTGTACCCGCCGTGAACCGGCGTTGTAGGCGGCGGCCGCAAGGCCGAGATTGCCGAACTGGTTGCGCAGCTCGCTCAGAAATTCCGCTGACTTCGGCAAGGCCTGCACGGGATCGAAGGGATCGAGCAGCCGACGCTCGTTCGCGGTCCCCGGCATGAATTGCGCGATGCCTTCCGCGCGCTGTCCGCTTCGCGTCACGGGGCCGACCGCATCGGACTGGAAGCGGCTCTCCTGCCAGATCACTCGGGCAAAAAACTCAAGCGGCAAATCATTGGCGCGCGCCGCCGATTCGACCATCAGGCAGATCGCCTCGCGGGTGTCGCTTTCGCGCGCGGTATCGGCCGGCTTTTGCAGCAAGCCTTTGTTCGCCGCATCAGGGATCGCCAGCTCTTCGATGCTCGGAACGGCAATACCCGTTCTGGCGGGTGCTGTGTCCTCGGCGACCGCCGGCGCGAGCGACACGAGCATCGCGGCAAAGCCGCAAACAACGCGAAGGCCATTACCTGTTCGCATCGCAGTTCCGACTTCCGCAAAGACGTGCTTGACACAGGGAACCCGTTGTCTAGCTATCTAGGCATGACCGCTCCGTCCGACCAGCAGCCCGGCTTCGCGCCCGACGATGACGCGCCGATCCCCTATATGGCGCGAACCCGCGAATATTATCAGGCGATCGGCTACACCACGCCCTATCGCTGGGCGCATTACGTCACTTCACCGTTCCAGCCGCTGATGAAGCCGCTCGACCAGTCCCGCGTCGCCATCATCACGACCGCCGCGCCGTTCGATCCCGCCAAGGGCGACCAAGGCCCGGGCGCCAAATACAATGGCGGCGCCAAGTTCTATTCGGTCTATGACGGCGACAGCTCGAAGACGCATGACTTGCGGATTTCCCATATCGCCTACGATCGTGTGCACACCTCGGCCGAGGACAGCGGTACCTGGTTTCCGCTGCCGCAACTGCGGAGCTTTGCGCGTGAGGGGCGGATCGGCAAGCTCGCGCCGCGCTTCTTCGGCGCGCCGACCAACCGCAGCCACAGGGTAACCATTGAGACCGATGCGCCGGAAATCCTGGCGCGCTGCCGCGCCGATCATGTCGATGCCGCGGTGCTGGTACCGAACTGTCCGGTCTGCCACCAGACCATCAGCCTGGTGGCGCGGCATCTGGAGGCAGGCGGCATCTCGACCGTCGTGATGGGATGCGCCAAGGACATCGTCGAGCATGCCGCGGTGCCGCGGTTTCTATTTTCAGATTTTCCGCTCGGCAATGCCGCCGGCAAGCCGCACGATCCGGCTTCGCAGGCGCTCACACTCGAGTTAGCGTTGCGCGTGCTGGAGAGCGCGCCGGGACCGCAAACCACCGTGCAATCGCCCCTGCGCTGGAGCGCGGACGCATCCTGGAAGCGCGACTACAACAATGTCGCGATGCTCAGCGCCGAAGAGTTAGCGCGCCGCCGCCGCGAGTTCGATGCGCAAAAGGAAATCGCGCGCGGATTGCGCGAAAGCGCGGCTTGACACTTTAAGCATTGCGGCAATTGCGCGGATTTCAGTGACTGCGGCGAAACTCGGTTTACGTTAACGCCATATATCGCCCATAGCCGCCTTCTTTTGGTCTGAAGGCCGCGTAGAGTCCGCCGCATGTCGTTGGAGATATCAGATGCTGGATCGGCGCCAAAGCGTCCGCGACAAGGTCCTTTACGGCGGCGTGGCCGAGATCAATGAGCGCGGCTCGACGATGGATTGCGTGGTGCGCAATATCAGCGAACGCGGCGCGTGCGTCGAGCTCGACCAGGCCGCCAAACCGCCACAGGAAATGAACCTGACCATTGCACGCAAGGGCCGCTCCTTCCTCGCCAAGCTGATCTGGCGGCAAGCCAATAAGGTCGGCCTCGCCTTCCGGATCATGACATCGGACCGACCGGTCGATGATCTCGACGAACGGCTGCGCAAGAGCGAGATCAAGAAGCGTCAGCTTCAGCGCCGCATCAACGAGCTATTGGGCGAAGGCTGAAGGATCCTGGCGCGAGGCCATAGAGATCGTGGACTGGGCAATCCGGCAATGATCCGCGGCACGGCACACCAACAACAAAAAGGCCGGCGGTCCAGCCGGCCTTTTGCATTGATGGATCGAATTCTTCGTCAGACCTTGACCAGGGGGCCCCGCGATGCTGGGCCCTTGGAGCCGCCGCCTCCATTCGGCCCGCTCGGCTTCGGCTTGCGCTTGCGCGCAACCGGCAGCTTCTCCGGCTTGGGCGTAACCGGCCCTTCGACGAACTCGAAGCCGATCTTCTCCCTTTCAGGCTCCGCGCCCGCCTCGTCCTTGACCAGCACCACGCGGACATGGCCGCCGCCCTTGAGCTTGCCGAACAGCACTTCATCGGCCAGCGGCTTCTTGATGTGCTCCTGGATCACGCGCGCCATCGGCCGCGCGCCCATCTGCTCGTCATAGCCGTGCTGGATCAGCCAGGCCTTGGCCGGATCCGACAGTTCGATCGTGACATCGCGGTCGGCGAGCTGCGCCTCGAGTTGCAGCACGAATTTTTCGACCACCATGCCGATCACGTCGGCATTGAGATGCGCGAACGAGACGATCGCATCGAGACGATTGCGGAATTCCGGCGCGAATTGGCGATTGATCGCCTCGTGGTCGTCGCCTTCCCGCTTGTTGCGCGTGAAGCCGAACGCTTGGCGCGCGAGGTCGGCGGCGCCCGCATTCGTCGTCATGATCAGGATCACGTTGCGGAAATTGACCTGCTTGCCGTTGTGGTCGGTGAGCCGGCCGTGATCCATGATCTGCAACAGCACGTTGTAGAGATCGGGATGCGCTTTCTCGATTTCGTCGAGCAACACCACGCAATGCGGATGCTGGTCGACGCCGTCGGTGAGCAAGCCGCCCTGGTCGAAGCCGACATAGCCCGGAGGCGCGCCGATCAGCCGCGACACGGTGTGCCGCTCCATATATTCGGACATGTCAAACCGGATCAGCTCGACGCCGAGCGAGGCCGCAAGCTGTTTTGCGACTTCGGTCTTGCCGACGCCGGTCGGGCCGGAGAACAGATAGGAGCCGATTGGCTTTTCCGGCTCGCGCAGGCCCGCCCGCGACAGCTTGATCGAGGCTGACAATGCCTCGATCGCCTTGTCCTGGCCAAATACCACGCGCTTCAACGTCTGTTCGAGGTGCTTCAAAACCTCGGCATCATCCTTCGAGACGCTCTTGGGCGGAATTCGCGCCATGGTCGCGATCGTGGTTTCGATCTCCTTGATGCCGATGGTTTTCTTGCGCTTGTTTTCCGAAACCAGCATCTGCGCCGCGCCGGACTCGTCGATCACGTCGATCGCTTTGTCCGGCAGCTTGCGGTCGTGAATGTAGCGCGACGACAGCTGCACCGCAGCCTCGATCGCCTCATTGGTGTATTTCAGCCGATGATAGTCCTCGAAATACGGCTTCAGGCCCTTGAGGATCGCGATCGCGTTCTCGAAGTGCTGGCGATACTCCTTGTAGGTAGTCGAGCCCATGCACCGGATCGTGCCGGAGGCGAGCGCGGGCTTGAGCAGGTTGGACGCATCCATCGCGCCGCCGGAGGTGGCGCCGGCGCCGATCACGGTATGGATCTCATCGATGAACAGGATGGCGGTCGGATGCGCTTCGAGCTCTTTAAGAACCTGTTTCAGCCGCTCCTCGAAATCGCCCCGATAGCGGGTCCCCGCCAGCAGCGTGCCCATGTCGAGCGAGAACACGGTGGCGGTGGCCAGCACTTCCGGCACTTCGCTATCGACGATGCGCTTCGCAAGCCCCTCGGCGATCGCGGTCTTGCCGACGCCGGCTTCGCCGACGAACAGCGGATTGTTCTTCTGGCGGCGGCACAAGACCTGGATAGCGCGGTTGATCTCGGCATTGCGTCCGATCACCGGATCGATCTTGCCGTCGCGCGCCTTCTTGTTGAGGTTGACGCAGTAAGTCTCGAGCGCCTCGCCCTTTTTCTTGGAATCCTCGTTGCCCTTGGTCTCGGTTTCCTCGTCGACGCCGCGCACCGGGCGCGCCTCGGATACGCCGGGCCGTTTGGCAATGCCGTGGCTGATGTAATTGACCGCGTCATAGCGGGTCATGTCCTGCTCCTGCAGGAAGTAGGCGGCATGACTCTCGCGCTCGGCGAAGATCGCGATCAGAACATTGGCGCCGGTCACTTCTTCGCGACCGGACGACTGGACGTGAATCACCGCGCGCTGGATAACGCGCTGAAAGCCGGCGGTGGGCTTGGCGTCGTCGGCGCCATCCGTGACCAGGTTTTCGAATTCGGTCTCGAGATAGTTGACCAGGCTGGTGCGCAGCTTGTCGAGGTCGACGCTGCAAGCGCGCATAACGGCGGCCGCATCCGAGTCATCGATCAGCGACAGCAACAGATGTTCGAGCGTCGCGTATTGGTGATGACGCTCGTTCGCAATCGCCAGCGCACGATGCAAGGATTGTTCAAGGCTTTGAGAAAAAGTCGGCATTCGCGTCCTCTATGGCCCCCGGCCATCATGATCGCCGTTGCCCGCTCAGGCAACAACAACCTTTGTCACATATAGTTCTAACCGATCGCGGCAAAAGACCGGTTCCGCCACCTCGTTTTCGCCTCCACTATATTCTTTTTCGCGTCCACCGCATTGTTGATGCAAAACCCGTTCCCATTTGGACGGATTTGCCCGAGGCGGGAAAAGCCTACTTCTTTTCCATCACGCATTGCAGGGGATGCTGGTGCTTGCGCGCGAAGTCCATCACCTGCGTCACCTTGGTCTCGGCGATTTCATAGGTGAACACGCCGCACTCGCCAATCCCATGGTGATGAACGTGCAGCATGATCTTGGTGGCGGCCTCGACGTCCTTCTGGAAGAACCTTTCCAGGACGAGAACGACGAACTCCATCGGAGTATAGTCGTCATTCAGGATCAGGACGCGATAAAGATTCGGGCGCTTGGTCTTTGGCTTGACCTTGGTGATGACGGAAGTGGCCGGACCGCCGGTGCCTCCGGAGCGGTTTTCGTCACTGCCCATTCGGGGCGCAAGGGCCGCGAACGCGGCCGGAACGGATGGGTCGGGTCTGGAAGTGAGTTGCAGCATGGCACAGGCGTTCGAAAAATCCCCACGACAAACCGGGATGGCAACCGGGTGAGCCTTCCCGACGGAGCCATCACAGCTTCCCAGACACGCTTCCCGGATCGCCGCTCCCCGGTCGGTCCGGCCCGCCAGCCGGATCGACAAGAGAAATATGGGTCGGGCCTGGCCCCGCCGCAAGCGGAAGAATCGCAAGGATTGAACCACGCAGCCCGCGGCAGGTCCGATTCCCGGCCCCGGCGACCCCCCAACGTTAATCAATCCTGTCGGGTTTGACAAAGCCCCCGGGCAGACTGTTCAGGGGCTGTTGACGATAGGAACCGGTTCGGTTGCCGATTCGGCGCTTGTGCCGCTATTGACCCGTTTTTCTCAGAACCGGTTTACCACCTGTTCAGCCGCGCCTCCCAAAATGGCGGCATCAACCCCAATCCGGTGATTGCCATGCCTTGCCTATCGATTACCCGTTATCTCGACCGAGCGGTGCGCCGCTTCGCCGGCGCGAATGAAGGTAATATCGCGATCATGTTCGGCGCCGTGCTCGTGCCGTTGCTGGGTCTTGTCGGCGCCGCGATCGACTACAGCCGCGCCAACATGGCGCACTCGTCGATGCAGGCTGCGATCGACTCGACGGCCCTGATGCTTTCGAAGGACCTGACGCAGGGCACCATCACGACCTCCCAGATCTCTCAAAAGGCGCAAGACTATTTCAACGCGCTCTTTACCAATAAGGACGCCCAGGGGAGAGTTACGATCACCACGACCTATACCCCGGCCACATCGACCACCGCCGCAACCATCAAGATCAGCGGATCCGGCTCGATCACAACCGATTTCATGAACATAATCGGTTTCCCGACGCTGGGCTTTAGCCCTTCGTCGACCACGACCTGGGGCAACGTCAAGATGCGCGTGGCGCTGGTGCTCGATAATACGGGTTCGATGGCGCAGAATAACAAGATGACGGCGCTGAAAAATGCCGTCGCCGGAACCGGCGGTCTGATCGACCAGCTCAGCGCGCTCGCGCAAAACCCCGGCGACGTCTATATTTCCGTCGTTCCCTTCGCCAAGGACGTCAACCTTGACGCCACCAACTACTCCCAGAACTGGATCGACTGGACGGACTGGCTAAATCCGCCGACGCAGCAGCCGAACAACGGAAGCCACCTGGCAACGCTTCCCATGAACTGGCATGCCGTGGGACCGGATACAAAGTGTCCATTCACGACCAGCAGTGGTGGCTTCACCTGCACCACTGACCCTACCAGCACTTCAAACGCTTCGTTTATTCCGTCGAGCGGCACCTACTCTGGCTACATTTGCCCGAGCGTCGATTCCAACTCGCACACACGTTATAATGGTTGCTGGGATAGCGAGGTAGCCACTCCCAGCACCGGCACATTCTGCTCGGGATCGTCGCAGTGCAGTTGTCCGAAGGACTCCACTGGTTCCAATGTCACTGGTTGTAGCTGTACGGGCAGCAACAGCAGCAAGTCTTGCTCCATCAGTTCTCCCGGCAAACTGTATGTCCACAACTGGACGCAGCCTGGCCCCACCGACGCAACGAATAATTTGAACCAGCCTCGAGTCGGCGCCCTTGTTCCTGCTGCGGATTGTACCACCCCTCCTGTCCCCGCAGGATGCGCAGCCGTTGGTTTTGCAGGAAATCAATGGACTGCCACCAATTCCACGCCCACCGTGCAGAATCGCTATGTCGGGCCGTCCACCAATCCCATCAGCACCTGGACGGGCTGCATCGCCGACCGCACTCAGCCCAACGACACGACAGGTGTTGCGGCGTCCGACGTCACCACGGAGTTTCCGGCCAACCAGTATTACGAGAACAACGTGGCTTACTGCAGCAGCAGCGCCACCACGCAACTCAAACCGATCACGCCGCTGAGCTACGACTGGAGCGCGCTCAAGACCGCCGTCAATGCGATGCAGACGACGGGCGGCACCAACCAGGCGGTTGGACTGGCCTGGGGCTGGCAGACGCTGTTGACGAATAGTCCAGTGCCCGCGCCGGCCGAGACCGGTATTACGACCTACAACAGGGTCATTATCCTGTTGTCCGATGGTCTCAATACGGAAGACCGCTGGCCCGATTACGGCAACGGCAGCACCCAAACCACGAGCGGCAGCGGGCAATTCCCCGGCTTGATCGACGCTCGCCAGAAGCTGTTGTGCGACAACCTGAAGAACGCCAGGGACTCCAAGGGCAACTCGATGTACACGGTCTACACGATCCAGGTGAACACGAGCTCGCCAGCGGATCCCACCTCAACGATCCTGCAATACTGTGCGAGCAGCCCGGATAAATTCTACATGCTGACCAGCTCCACCCAGATCGTCACGACGTTCAGGTCGATCGGAATTGCGCTTAGCCAGCTCCGCGTAGCGATGTAAGCCCGCGGAAGACGGTAGCAGGACGCGCAAATAAAAAAGCCCGGCTTAACAAGCCGGGCTTTTGATTTTCGAAAACCGCGTTGACGATCAGTGGGCCGCGGGGGTGAACTTCGCGACCACGCCTTCGAGCGGCTTGTAAGCCTGCTTGACGAGATCGGTGTAGAGGCCGGCGATCTTCTGCGACTCAGCCACGAACGACTCGTAGGCGGACTTCGCGTACTCGGTCTGCACCTCGATCGCCTTGTCCAGCGACTTCACGCCCGAGAGCTTCTCGACATAGGACTTGGTGTCCTCGTACGACTTCTTGCTGTAATCGCCATAGGCAGTTGCGATGGCCTGAATGCCCTCGAACTGCTCCTTGCTGTAGCTCTGAATGTCTTCGACCTTGAACATTTAAGGAATCCCTTTCCCAGACTGCGTGACGTGATCTGCCGGGAGGTCCCGGCCCCCTGACGTTCACAATATAGTGCGTTGCACAAATAAAAGTCAAGATTCTTGTGCGACGCACAAATAAATGTAATTTCGCTGCTGATATTGGGAATTCACGCAAGGGTTGCTTAACCTTTTGGCAACTCGCCGCCCCTAACCTTGATCCCGAATTTGTTCACCTTCCGACAGGCCGCCAAAAGCTGCCTGTGAACAGCATCTTAGCTGGAGAAGCGGCCTGACCGGCCTGCTCGCCGCGCCAACGATAGACGCGGACTGGCGGTTCGAGCAGGAGAAGGTCACCCGCCCGTTGGGCACAATTTCGCCTCACGAACCGGTGATCAAGTCAGAAACTGGGACGGGGATTTCATGCTTCGCAAAAACTTGGCTTCCTCGCGCTTGCTGCGGGTTGGCGTTTTCGGGCTGCTTGCACTAACCGCCGCGGTCATTTTCACGACCGACAGCGCCGAAGCGCGCCGCGCCTCCCACCGACATCATGTCCGCCACCAGCACAGCGAAGAGGCGCGGGAGAGTTACAGCCCGCAATTCTCCTCCATCATCGTCGACGGCAATTCCGGCGCGACGCTGTCGGCCACGAGTCCGGATGCCAGCCGTCATCCGGCTTCGCTCACCAAAATCATGACGCTCTATCTGCTGTTCGAGCGCCTCGACGCCGGCAAGATGAAGCTCGACACCGAGATGCCTGTATCGAAGCACGCCTCCGAGCAGGACCCGACCAAGCTCGACCTGAAGCCCGGCCAGACCATCCGCGTCGAGGACGCGATCAAGGGGCTGGTGACGCGTTCGGCCAACGATGCGGCCGTCGTCATCGCCGAGGCCATCGCCGGCGATGAAGACGAATTTGCCAAGCTGATGACGCGCAAGGCCCGCGCACTCGGCATGAGCCGCACGACCTATCGCAACGCCTCCGGCTTGCCCGACGACGCGCAGGTGACGACCGCGCGAGACCAATCGACACTGGGCCGCGCCATTCAGGACCGCTTTCCGCGCTACTATCGCTATTTCTCGACCCAGGCATTCAACTATCACGGCCAATCGATCCGCAATCACAATCACCTGCTCGGTGATGTCGAGGGGGTCGACGGCATCAAGACCGGCTACACTCGTGCTTCCGGCTTCAATCTCGTGACCTCGATGCGGCGGGGCAACCGTCATCTGGTTGGCGTCGTGATGGGCGGCCGCAGCGGCGGTTCACGCGATGCCATCATGCGCAACCTGTTGGCTGAAAATCTCCAGAAGGCATCGACCCAGCGCACGGTCGCGGCCATCTCCGAGCGTGTAACGTCCGACGCCAATGCCGATGTTGCGCAAGCAGCCGGCGAACAGCGGCCAACACAGACGGCGCAGGCCCAGGCTGCCGATCAGGCCGCCTCCGCTTCAACCGATCCGGCCCCAACGCCAGCCGCACGCGCCGCCAATGCGGCGGCTTCGCGGCTAGCGGCGATCGCAGCGGCCATGCCGCCGCCCCAGGCCAAAGCCGAAGCCAAAGTCGAACAGCCGGCTCCGCTGACCTCCGGAGTGATCCAGACCCAGCCGATGTCGGTTATTCCCGGCTCGTCCGAACCGATGAAGCCGGTCAAGGTCAAGACTGTGCAGGTCAAGGCCGGACAAGTGAAACTAGCCTCGGCGGGCGCTACACAGCCCGCGCCCCCCGTCACCAGTGCGATACCGCCGGTGCGGGCCGACATTCCTGAAACGTCGAACGCGGTCGTCGCCAAGGCGGCCGAAGCCAACAAGAGCGAACCGGCAAAGACCGAACCCAAGACCGAAGCCGCCAAGGTCGAAGCGGCGAGGCCCGAGCTGCCGCCGCAGCCGCCGGGTCATGGCACCGGCAACGGCCTGCTCGGCGTGCTGGCCGCCTCCAGCGTCCCTGCGACCTCGAATTCGCAGGCGTTGGCCTACGCGGACCCCTCGCCCCGCCCGCAGCCGCAGGCCATTTCGCAAGACGGCGCCGTCAAGCCTGTTGCGCGCGCTGGATGGATCGTTCAGGTCGGCGCGCTCGAAAGCGAAAGCGAAGCCCAGCAGCGCATCGAGGCCGCACGCAGCCAGGCGCGCGGCTTGCTTGCGAAGGCCGATCCGTTTACCGAGCCGGTCGTCGCCAAGGATAACCGAAAGCTGTTCCGCGCCCGTTTCGCCGGTCTTGAGCGCGACCAGGCCGAAGCGGTGTGCAAGGCACTGCGGCGCTCCGACATTTCGTGCATTACCGTCCACAACTAACGGAACGAGTTCGCTTCCAACAGCTACAAAGCCGGCGCTTAGCGCCGGCTTTTTTTTGCGCCCTGCCTTGCCTCCCCGTCGCTTCACGAAGTTTGGGGCCGCCTTACCGGCTGCAAACTTCTCGTCAAGACTTTGCGATTAGAACCTTTCAGGAGCTAGTCGACCATGCCGGACAACGGCTGATGATAACGGGCGGCGGCGAAAAAAGAGACGGAAGCAATTTCCGCAGTTTGTAGCGTTTGGTAGCGTTGCCGGAGTTAGCCGTTATGCGTGCGAAGCAGAGTATCCTTGGCCTCGTTTACACGGGCAGCGAGGTACGTCGACCCCCCTTGGTCGGGATGCAATTTCTTTATGAGGGCGCGGTGCGCCCGTCCGATTTCGTCGGGTCCCGCCCCAGGCTGCAGGCCAAGGACCTGATAGGCTTCCTCGTCCGTCATTTTGCCGCTCGTCGTCGTGCGGCGCTGCCTCCCTGCCGCATTTCCCTCCGCGTTCTCACGCCAGGCGGGAAACCTGCGGTCCAGATAGCTTTCAAGTAACGCGACGCTTTCGGCATCGAAGCCGGAAACCATTGTCGTCAGTTGCGACAGATCGAATTCGCCCAGAGAATGCCCGGCATAGGGCCCGGCCACGATCTGGCCGTCGAGCTCGCCGCTGTCGTGATCGAGCGTCATGTCGAGGAACTGCGAGCGCACCCGCGATGTCTGTCCCGCCGAGCGCTGCGCGCCCGCACCGCCGAACATGCCGCCGATATTGGGAAAGCCCGGCATTCCAAACGGCGACCAGCCGAGCAATCCGGCGCCGAAAATGCCAAGCGGGATAGCGACCGCCAGTTCGCCCTTGAGGCCGGTAAACGCGGCCACGGCGAGAGCCACCACGCCGCCCACAATCTTGAGCGCTCGCGCCAGCACGGCGGGATTGGCCGCGCGAAACATCTGCAGCAGCAAATACAGAACGACAACGGCGACGGCGCCAGCGATCAGGGTCGGCATGGTATTATTATAGTCACCCTGACGCCAAAAAGCATGATGGCCCGCCGCTCGCGTTCAGGCGGTGTCGAGCGCGGCCACGACGTCGCCGGGATAATCCTTGCGCCTTGGCTTGATCACTTCATCTGGCCGAGCAGTTTCGCCGCGCCGCTTCCGCTCGACGACAAGCGCTTGAGCGCCTCGCGTCCGCCGGCAGCGTAGGCGGCAGCGGCGCGCAACAGTTCCCGCAACTGTGCCGCGGCGCCGGGATCGAACCTGCACCACGCGCCGCCGGTCAGCCGCGCGATTTCGCGGAACGCCCGTTCGGCGGTGGGGTCATGGCCTTCCTGGAACATGAACATCGGCACCTTCAATAGACCGAGCTCGCCCGCCTTGGCGCAGAGATCATCGACGCTCTCCTCCATCGCATCGCCGACGAACACTACCGCACGCACGGCGGATGCGACCGCCTCGCGGCGGGCTTCCGACAACACTTTGCCGATCTGGGTGTTACCGCCGCGGCAATCGATCTTGCTCATTAGCTTTGCAAGCTCCGCGCTGTCCGAAATCCAGCCCGTGGCGCGGCATTCGTTGAAACCGCGATAATAAACGAGGCGGATATCGAGGCTCCCGAGTGCTGCCGCCTCCCGAAACATGTCGGCCTGCAACGCGCACGCCATATCCCAGGTCGGCTGCCGGCTCATGGTGGCGTCGAGCGCAAATACCAGCCTGCCCCGGCTACCTGCCGCATGCGGAGACGTCGCGCGGGCCTTGGCGACGAATGCGGCGATATCGTCAGCCGTCGACGATTTCGTGTCCAGCAGCGAGCCGGTCTTGCCGGCCCTCGCCGCCGAACTAACTTCGCCGGGTCTGGGTTTGGTGGGTTCGCCGGTCATCAGCGCTCGCAAATTGGCTGCAAGCTCTATGTGGGCCGGGATTGTCCAGGGGTCAATGTGCCGTCAATGCGCGATTAACGCAGAGGATCAATTTGTAATGGGCGTCAATTCGTGACGGATTTAGCGGGTGGCTTCCCGACCGGGACGAACGGCGAGACCGGTCCGGGATCGTTGAAATTCGCAATCGCCGCATTGGTGTCGACCGGCGCTACCGCCGCGCTATCGGTATCGCGCAGGAACTTGTCCAGCATGTCCTGGATCGACGACTTCGCGCTATCGGGCCCGGTGTCGCGCATATCGTTATGCTGGAAACCGGTTTGCACAACGGTGATTCCGGCCTTCTCGCACAGCGCGGGGTCGGGGACGACGCCCGGGTCGGCCTTGAACTGCGGATCCTTTGAACGGAACGACAGGATCTTGAATTTACCGTCAGTGATGAACGGAACCCGCAGGTTGTCGAGGGTCACGACCTTCTTGACCTCATCGGGATATTGCTTGGCGAAGTACATGGTGATGTCGCCGCCCATCGAGTGTCCGACCACGGTGAGATGGTCATAATCCGCGTTGGGCTCGACCTGGCGCATTTGCGCGATAGCGAACTTGATATTGGCGACGCCGCGCTGGATTTGCGTGAGGCGTCCGACATAGGGCTCATCGAGCTTGGTCACCATCGGGGGATCGGTCGGCAGGTCATGCTGGATGCTGATCACTTCGTAGCCGCGCGCCGCGAAGACGTTTGCCAAGAACGAGTAGTCGGTGAATTTGACGGTGTTGCCGTGATTGAGAACCGCAACCGGCAACTTGATCATGCCGGCTTCCGCCTGCATTTCCTTGTCGCGCCGGACCGCGACGTCGACCTGAACCGGACGATTGCCGCGCGAAGCGTCATGGAAGGTGATGGTTTGGTGGCGGATCGCCCATTTGCTCGCGGTGAAATAGGCCACCGTGAAGAGCGCACCAACCGAAACCAGAACCGCAATTCCACGCTTCATGTCCGTCCTCAGGCTCAAGGCGAACCGGCCCTGGTTCCAGTGTTTGGGAACCCTTGCGGCTCCCCTGTTCTTTATTCCTCAATATACGTCACACCGACGTGACAGGAAGCCCAAAAGTTGTGAATTGACCGCCTGATCGTTGTGCGGCGCACCCATCCCTTGAGCAATGGCCAAATCGAAATCACGCAGGGCCGTCCTGATCTTGGTATGATGCAACTCAAGGTTTGGTTCAAATCTTATGTAAAATCTTGGGTAAGTCGATAAGAAAGCGTCTGGCAAGCTTAGCTGCGCGAGCAAAGCGCGTGCATCCGGATCATTACGGAGTGAAAATCGACCGTCACTTGCAGCCTCCCTCAAGGCGGTCAGGCGCCGAGAATGTCGTGGATTTCGAGCGGCTTGTCGACCTGGACGAACCATTCGGCGCGGTTCGCCGCCCGCCGCCGGCCCCGCTCGTCGAGCGGCAGCTTTAGCTGGCGCAGCAGGCTCGTTACCTCCTCCCGCGCCGTCACGTGGCCGAGATTTGGCCGGGTGCCGAGGGTGGCCTCGTCAATATCGTCAAGCGCAGTGAGCCCGCGCGGGAAAAACTCGCGATAGACGACACGTTCGGCAAAACCATCAATCGAGCGGAAGCCGAGGCGGAACGACAATTCATTAAGGCCATCGGCGACCAGCTGCTTGTTGCGCGAGCCAAGCATCGACAGGCGGTTGCGCACGACGATCCAATCGGTGGTAGCGCCGTCGAGCTGACGGCGCTTGCGGCGCGTATCCCGGACCATCTCGGCATAGTGGCTCTCGCCGGTCACGGCATAGGTCGCGGGATCGACGGTTCCCAACACGTCGAAATCGAGGAAACTGTCATTGATCGGCGTCACCAGCGTGTCGGCCATCGAATGCGCCAGCCGCATCAGATAGCTGTCGTTGCCGGGCGTATCGATCACGATGAAATCGAAAGTACGCTCAACCGCACTGACGGCATCGGCAAATTGCTGGAGTTCCGAATTCTCGTTGTCGGCGATCTGCATGGTCTGGCCGAGCTTGATGCAGCTGTGCACCGGCAGTTCGAGGCCGAGCCCGGTGCGGCGCGCCCACGCGCTGCGGTTGTTGATGTAGCGGGTAAAGCTTTGCTGGCGGCAGTCGAGATCGATGGTGGCGACGCGCTGGCCGGCTTTCATCAAAGCAACTGCAATATGCAGGGCGGTGGTGGATTTACCCGATCCCCCCTTTTCGTTTCCCAGCACCACAACGTGCGCCGAGCCTGATTGTCGTTGGCTAGCCTGCACCAGCATTCGTCGGCCCCTGCAGATATCTTCAAATTACGTGCGGCTGCGGTCAAGTGAAATGCGTCACGCGACTCAGCTATCACCGACTTTGCAACTTAATCATGAATTGCCCCCTACTGTGCGGCTGCGTTGGTCCTTGCAACCCGTCATCAACATAACGTTGTTTGAAAGATGGGCTGAAGCGCGACGACGGCAGGCCCGCTTGGCGGCCAAGTGGCGACCTTGATACGGTCGGCGTCGCTTTCCCCAAGTCCGGCAGGCGCGGGCTTCCCCAAAACATTGAAAAAGATTGAGCCAGATGTCAGTAAGCCCCACGATCGTCCGCACGGTTCCAGCGTTGCGTCGCGCTGTCGACAGACTTCGCGCGAGAAAGGCTACCATCGCGCTGGTGCCAACCATGGGTGCGCTCCATGACGGGCATATGGCGCTGGTAGCGTTGGCGAAGCGGCGCGCGAACAAGGTAATCGTTTCGATCTTTGTCAACCCCACCCAATTCGCACCATCGGAAGATTTCAGCTCGTATCCGCGTACCTGGAAGGCGGATCTCGGCAAACTCGCCGCCGAGAATGTCGACCTGATCTGGAATCCCGGCGTCGAGACCATGTATCCGCAAGGCTTTGCGACGCGGATTACCCCGGAGGGTCCGGCGACTGTCGGCCTAGAGGATCGCTTCCGCCCGCATTTTTTCGGAGGTGTCGCCACCGTGGTCGGCAAATTGTTCGCGCAAGTCCGCCCGGATTTTGCGATCTTCGGCGAAAAGGACTTTCAACAATTGCGGGTGGTGGAGCGGATGGCACGCGATCTCGACCTTGGCGTCAAGGTGATCGGCTCGAAAACCGTCAGGGAACGCGATGGCCTCGCGATGTCCTCGCGCAACGTCTATCTGTCGGGCGAACAACGGGTTGTCGCCGCCGTGCTCTACCGCGCCATGAAGCAAAGCGCGGTACGGTTACAGGCCGGCGGCGACATCCAGGCGGCCATGGCAGGCGGCGCCGAGATGATCACGGCAGCGGGTTTTGAGCTGGACTATTTCGAGGTCCGCGACGCCGACACGCTGGCGCCAATTGCATCAGTGAAGGACGGGCCGATGCGGATTCTGGTCGCGGCCAGGCTTGGAACCACGCGGCTGATCGACAACATCGCGGTTTAGCTGCGTCACAGCAGCCCAAGGTCCCGCAATTCACGGCGCAACGGCTCGGGCATGGTAGCGATAGTTCCCGCAGCCGCCTTGGTCAGATCGGGGGGGACCGCATCTTCGGTGAAATAGCGCCAGCCCTGGAACGGGCGCATTGGCCGCGGCGACACCGCAATCACCTTGGGCTGCATCACGAGGCGACAACGCCCGATCCCGTCCCTGTCGCGAAACGGTTCGACGGCGACGATCTTTTCGCGCGCTGCGATTTCGCCGCGGATGACCCAGTAGAGCGAGCCGCCGGCGAGGATCTCCTCGATGCGCTTTGGCGTCATCCGGGTGATGTGGACATGGCGCCGCGGAAGACCCTTTTTCTTCGCGGTCTTCATGCGCTCGGCGACCCAGCCCTTCAATTCCTTGACGGATTCGCAGCCGACGGCAAGTTTGATAAGATGAAGCGGCATGAGCTTGAAAGGCCAACTCGGCGCATTTGACATTCGCTCCAGCGTTTTTCGCGATCGCGATAACGATGTCAAATCCAAAACCGCGGTTTTCAAAGCGTCAATCGTTCGATGCCGCGGGTGCGGAGGCCGCCGGTGCCGCGGGCGCGATCTGAACCGGCGCCGCCGCGCGCTGAGGTTTCGGCGCCGGCGGCTTTTTGGCCGCGGCCTGGGCGTTGGCAGCCGCCGCCGGCTTCGGTGGCGGCACGAGTGAGTTCGCGGGCGCTGCCGGCCGCGGCGCCGGCGGCGTTGTCGTCGTGGGTTCCGGGTTCATGATGCTGACGGCGGGGGTCGAGGCCGCGGTCGGAAATTCCGCGTTGGTCGGTTTACCGGTCGGCATCGTTGTCGGCGCAACCACGGCAACCGATCCTGCGGATGCGGCAGGCGTGTTCCAGGTCGGCGAATACCGCGCAATCATGCCGTTATAAACGTGTTCTTCCATATTGGTCGCGATCTGATGCTGGTCGGTGAGAGAGCGGAAGGCCGCGCACTGCGTCGGCGTGCAATGATCGCGCACCACCAGCACCTGCGCCACCAGCCCGTAGCGGTCGCGTTCCACCGCTCGCCTCAACGCCTGCAATTCCGGGGTCATGTTCCGGTTTGCGACTGCCGCTTCGCCGGACGCGGTCAGCCGCGTGATCTGGGATGCCGTATAGGTCACCGCCGCGGCGACAGCTTCGGCCGATCCGAACAGCGCTTTTTCACACGCCGACAACACCGTATCGCCAGCCAGGTCGTCGATACAGGACAACGCCGGCAAGGCAGCGGTCATCATCTGCGGTGTGGATCTGGTCTCACCCGACCCGCCGCGGCCGGCCAGACCGTATCCGCGAATGGTGGCTGCGACCGCAATGCCGACCGCCAGCAATGTGATGACCGTCAGCGCGCCGTTAGCGACCGATTTCTCGGCGCGCAGCAGCGTGATCAGAACGATGATCCCGAAAAAGCCCGCCGCCGCCAATGTGATCCACATCGGAAAGGTCGGCGAACGCCAGAGCTGGTCGAGCGATGAAGCCCAAGCCCAATTCATGCGCGAAGTCCCTCATGCCGCATTCAATCGAAATGAATGCCTGCACTTGGCATCCGTCGCAAGGATGCTTCTGCGAACTGGGCCATTTGGCGGCGGGTCAATGGAACCCGCCTCGCCTGGCCATCCGCGGATCTCTTCAGGAAACGGCGAGCTGGCTTTCCTTGGCCACCCGTTCGAAAGCTTCGGTCGAGCTTTTGATCCGGTATTGGCAGTCATCGCCGTCGGTCGGCAACAGACGGATCACCTCATAGGTACCGCTGGCGGCCGGACGGGCAACATTGCTGGCAGTAAAATACACAGTCTCTCCAACGCTGAATTTGTGCTTCAACGCCCTCTCCATCACGCAAAAATGCCGGTCGTGCCCACGGTCCCGCTGCAATGTCCCGGCTGGAAACCCGATAGCGTATAGCACGCCCCCGGTCGCCTTGGCCAGCAACATCCGGACATGGCAAATACGCTTTTTTTACAGGTTTTTCAGCGCGATAAATGCGTTTCCGGGAGTTCCGGACCCGTTCCGCCCATGCGGCGGAATCGTGGGCTAATGCCCTCAAGCGGTGTGCGGGAGCTTACCGTCCGGACTGGCGTGATCCACCGCCAGCGGAAGCTGGTGCGCCAATATCTCGCTCAGTTGGTCAACCGGCACATTGTACCTGGCGGCGAGCTGCTTGACGGTGTCGTTTCCCAGCACTTGGCGCAACTGATCAGCCGTGATCGGCAGGTTTTGACCGTTGCCGATCCAGGATTTGACCTGATCGCCAAAACCCGCTTGCTGCAGCTTGGCCACAATCGCATTGAGCCCGCCCTGGCTCCCGGTACCCATCACTTCGCTCATCACGACCGGCAGCACGGCTGCGCCGAGCTGGCTGAGCGCGCTCTTCAGTGCCGGCGAATTTTCCAGTGAATCGAGAATTCCCATAGCCAGACCTTTTGGTTGGATGCACGAAAACGGATGCCGGATTGAGACTGCTTTCGCGGCACTCCGTCAAGCGGCCGAGGCCGCCATATTCTCGCTAGCACGACTCAAACCGTCTCGAATTTCTCAATGACGAGTGTCTCGGCAAGGCCCTCACGGGTCCATTGCTGGAACGCCGGCAACGCCATCATCGTGGCCATGTAGCCTTTCGCCTCGAGAGCTACCTCGATCGCATAGGTGCGGAAGCGATGTACGACGGGTGCAAACATCGCATCGGCGCCGCTGAATGCGCCGAACAGGAACGGCCCAGACTTGCCGTAGCGCGCGCGGCACTCGAGCCAGATCTCTTCGATCCGCGCGATGTTGGCTTTGGTATCCGCCGACAATGCAACCGGAGCAACCGGGCGATGCAGGTTCATGCCGCATTCGTTGCGCAGCGGCAAAAATCCCGAGTGCATCTCGCACGAGATCGAACGTGCATGCGCCCGGCGCGCGCGATCCTCGGGCCATAGTCTTGCTTCCGGAAAGCGCTCGGCGACATATTCGATGATGGCAAGCGAATCCCAGACGGTGACGTCGCCGTCGATCAGCGCCGGCACCTTGCCGGAACGCGTGAAGCCAAGGATGCGCTCCTTGTCCGCCTTGTTCTCGGTATAGAGAGGAATGAAGACCTCGTCGAAGGCGATATTGCAGGCGCGCATCGCGAGCCACGGCCGCATCGACCACGACGAATAGTTCTTGTTGCCGATCACCAGCGTCAAAGCCATCGCGAAAGAAATCCTCTCAGTTGATCATCCAGCCATAACGCGCCGAAAGCCTGGCTGCCAGTCCCCCTGTTGGGCTAGCACAGGCCACGCCAAAGTGCCGCCGGGACAATAAATCCCACGATCGAGGTGACGTGGACCGAGGCTCACGAGGTTGGAGATCGAACGAATTTGCGAATTGCTGCAACCCGTGTGTGGTCGCGCGGCACCCTGACGGCGCAGCGGCCCGCATCGCCGACGGTAGGCAATCGCGATAGCGCCCCGCTCAGACGGCGCGACGCTCCGGTGAAATATCATGGGAATAATGCGTACACTCGACGATGGCCGAGAGAGCAGAGTTTCTCAGTGCGATCGGGTCTCGCTCGCCTTTCGCCGCACAAGCGAGGATTTGCGCGGCGATTTCGGCCTTCATCGTCGACGTGCGCTTCGCTTCGGGCAGCATGGCCGCGGCATCGTCAAGGACCGTCTTCATCAATTGGATCAGTTCAGGCTGAAAAGCTGCTCCTGTTGTGTTCATGGCTGCCTCCTTTCCAAGCGACCTTGGAGCGCCATTCTATGTCCAAATTTTTTGCGGGAGCAATATCCAAATGGCGCTTCGCTGCGATTCTTGCTGCGTCCGATCCTCGCAGCAACGCCGGCCGCAGCCACTCGCGTCAGCAAACCTGACATTCGCTAAAACATTCAACCCGCTCACTTACTGCGCAAAGCGTCGCTCCGGTTGCGCGATTGATCACGCATGGTCGACATGCAGATATCTCGGCTGGTTCGTGAGCCCCGGGTTTTGTTCGTGACGACGGCAATGGTCGTCGTGGAGAGCTGCGCGATGGGGACCCAAAGTGCGGTCAAGAGTTGAAGTCACGCGGCGAAAAGCTCAAGTCGAGCACCTTCCACTCGCCGTAGCGGTCCGCCGGCAACATCGCGTAGGGTTGGCAGGCCTGCAGCGCGGTGATCGCGCTCTGCATCAGCAGCGGCCCCTTGGTGGAGGCGCTGGCTTCGATCAGGATCGGGTCGCGCGCGAGCCGACCGTCAGGCGTCATCAGCACCCGCAGCTTGATGATCACATTATCGGAGGCTCCAATCGACACCGGCAATTTCGAGCATGTCTTGAGGTGACGCCGGAACTCCGTCACCGCCGTGGAGGCGATGTTGGCGGCGCTTGAGGCTGTCGCATCGATGCCGTCGCCCGGTTTGTCCGGCGAACCCACAGGCTTTGGCGGAAACGGCAGATCTTCGGGCAGGCCGAGCATCACGTGATATTTGAGGGTCAGATCAGGCTCGGGAGGCGTATAGGCAGGCGCCGGCGCTGCCATCTGCGAAGACGGTGCTGGTGATGACGCTGGCGACGGCGGTTGGGGCTGCGGTTGAGCTGCCGTTTCGTTCCCCCTGGCGCGTGACGGCGTTGGCGCTGCCTGCTGCTGCGTCCGGGCGTCTGCCGGCTGTTGGGCCGGCGGCTTCGACGGCTGCGGAGGGTTCGCGGCCCCGGATTCCGACTGCGAAGGCACATCGAGCGAAGCCGTCCGTGTTGGCGGCTGTGCGGGCGACGCTGGATCGGATTCCTTTGTCGGGACTTCATCCGACGTCACGATATCGACGGCGATCGGCTCGGCCGTGACCACCCCGAAGGGATGCACCTCAGTGAACAGGAATACCAGCGCGAGCACCGATAGATGGGCGATCGCGGATGCCGTTATGTCCGTGCGTATGAACCGCCGCAGTTCCATCTTTGTGATGTTGCGCTTGATAGCGGTCCAGCTTAGCCGCCTCGGTGCTATCGCCTCAATCCCATTTCGGCGCGAAACCAAAATCGGTCAGCCGGGTCTTGGCGCTCCCCATCCGCGAGACCTGGTCGATCTCGGTATCCGACAGTTCGAAATCGAAGATATCAATGTTCTCCGACAGCCTTTCGAGCTTCGAGGTGCGCGGGATCGCAGCTACATTTTGTTGGACGAGCCAGCGAAGGCAGATTTGGGCAGCAGTCTTGCCGTGCGCCCGCCCGATCCGGACGAGCGTCTCGTCGTTCTTGATCCGGCCCTTGGCGACCGGGCTATAGGCGACCATCGCCAGGCCGTGCCGGGCGCAGGCCTCTCTCACCTTGGTCTGGTCGAGATAGGGATGGTACTCGACCTGATCGCATACGAGCGGTTCCGGACATTCGGCAACCGCCTGCTCGATCAGCGCCACCGTGAAATTCGACACGCCGATATGCCGGGTCAGGCCGAGCTTCTTGGCATGCGCCAACGCGCCCAGCGTCTCCGATAGCGGCACCTGCGGATTGGGCCAGTGCAACAGCAGCAGATCGACCTCGGGCAGGCGCAGGCGGACCAGGCTTTCCTTGGTGGAACGTTCGAGATCGTTCGGGGCGAAATGCGTGGTCCAGACTTTGGTGGTCACGAACACATCGTCGCGCCTGACGCCGGAAGCGCGCACGCCATCTCCGACTTCGCGCTCGTTCTCATAGACCTGCGCGGTGTCGATATGCCGATAGCCGAGCTTTAACGCCTGCTCGACCAACCGCGCGCAAGTGCGGCCGCTGAGCTCCCAGGTGCCGAGCCCGATCGCGGGGATTCTTGCGCCATTGGCCTCGACGAATTGCATGAACGGGAACTCTGGCCGATCGAGCCCCATTATGTCCCGTTGGCATCTTGCTGCCAACCGGACAAAGCATAGTTCGAAGATTTGGCCTTAAGCCTTTGCCAACGCGGCGAATACCATTTCCGGCGCATGCGCAATGACGGCGAGCAGCGCCCGCGCTGGCCCGCGCGGCGCGCGCTTGCCCTGCTCCCAATTCCGGATGGTTTCGACGGGCACGCCAAGCTTCGCCGCGAATTCCTGCTGCGTCAGGCGTGCGCGGCGCCGAAGGTCGCGCACGATCGCCGTACCGGCTTCCGCCGGCGCGGCCGAGGCCATCGCCGGCTGCAACGGGTACTCCTGCCCGTCCCGCAATTCGACGATCCGTCCGTCCGCCTTGAGCCGCAAGCGCTGCATGATCCTGCTCGTTTTGAGCGCAATCCGGGAACGCAAAAGCCGGACCCGCCAATCGCACATCGCGATCATGGTCGATGCGCGTTAACGTCGGATTAACGATACAAATGCCTGTCACGACGGGATTATTTCAATCCGAACCAAAGCGTGGCGATGCCCAGAAAGGAAAAGAAGCCGACCACGTCGGTGATAGTCGTCACGAACGTCCCGGAGGCCACGGCCGGGTCCGCCCGCACCCGTTCCAGCACCATCGGAATCAAAATGCCGCCAAGCGCGCCGGCGACCAGATTACAGATGATCGCAAGCCCGATCACGACGCCAAGCCCGGGGATCTTGAACCACGCGACGGCGGCGATACCGGTGATGACGGCGAAAGCGATGCCGTTGACGAGCCCGACCAGGCTTTCGCGTAGGACGACGCGAAAGGCGTTGTTGGCGCCGAGCTCGCGGGTTGCCAATGCGCGTACCGCGACCGTCATGGTTTGGGTAGCGGCATTACCGCCCTGGCTCGCGACGATCGGCGCCAGCACAGCGAGCGCCACCATCTTTTCGAGCTGACCCTCGAACAGGCCAAGTACCGAGGAGGCCAGAAAGGCAGTGGCGAGATTGACCAAGAGCCAGTTGAAACGGCCCCTGGCGATGGTCCAGACATTGTCCGACAGTTGTTCGTCGCTGGTGACGCCGCCGAGCGCTTTCAAATCTTCATCGGCCTCCTCCTCGATGACATCGACGACGTCGTCGATTGTAATGATGCCGACCAGCCGGTTTTGGGTATCGACCACGGGGGCTGCGACCAGATTGTACTTGCCGAACATCCGCGCGACTTCTTCCTGGTCGTCCAGCACGGAGACGCGGCGGCGGTCCTCATCGATCAGTTCGGCGAGCGGCACGGGCCGGCGCGAGCGCAGCAGCACGTCCAGCGGCACTGCGCCCTGCCAGTGGTTGGCGGCATCGACGGCATAGATTTCATAAAACCGCTCGGGCAGGTCGGGCGTATCGCGCATGTAGTCGATCGCCTGCCCCACCGTCCACTCCGGCGGCACCGTGATGAACTCGGTCTGCATCCGCCGTCCGGCGGAGTTTTCCGGATAGAGCAGCCTGCGCTCGAGCGCGACGCGCTCCGATGGCGGCAGCTTTTCGAGGATCTCTTCCTGATCCTCTTCATCGAGCGCTTCGAGCAATTCGACGGCATCGTCGGATTCGAGTTCGCGAACACCTTCGGCGACCGTTTCCGGCTCGAGCTCCTCGAGGATTTCCTCGCGAACGGCGTCATCGACCTCGTTCAACGCCGAGAAGTCGAAATCCGTGCCGGTCATTTCGACTAGGCTTACACGGTCCTCAGGTTCTAGCGCCGCGATCAGATCGCCGAGGTCGGCCTCGTGGAGTTCGGCCACGACCGCGCGCAGGAACTGGGTGTCCTTGGCCTGGATGCGGCGCGTGATCTCTTCGACGAATTCGGCACGAATTTCGCCATCTTCCGTGCGCAGCGGGAGACGGTCGAGCACCGAGGCATCGGCGGGGTGGGCAACGTCCATTCGTTCGGCCATGCCACGCCTCGCCCCGTTGACAGAATGGTTCAACTCGTCTGAGTTGTCGCTTCACGCATTACCCAATGGGCGTCGCCTGGCGCAATGATAAATATGTACGAGCAGAAACGGGTCCGGACACTCATCAACGCGGTCGTGGTTGGCCTCGCCGCTTCGGTGGCGTGGACGGCGACGGCCCGGGCGGCGGACTGTCCGCGCAAGGGGACGCTTGGCACTTCGCGTATCCTTGCCGTCGACGCGGCCACCTACCCGCGCGTGGGGCTGAAGAATTTTCCACAAACCTTGCCGCTCCGGGACCACGAGGTGGTGCTGACCTTCGATGATGGCCCATGGCCGCCGACGACGCCGAAGGTATTGGCCGCCCTGGCGCGGGAATGCGTGCACGCGACCTTCTTTCTGATCGGCAAGCCAGCTTCCGAACATCCAGAGCTGGCGCGGCGGATCGCGGCCGCAGGGCACACGATCGGACATCATACCTGGACCCATTTCGGCCTGATGCACATGCCGCCCGCGGACGCCGTGGAGCAAATCGATCACGGCATCTCAGCGGTCGAGATGGCGCTTCACGGGGTCGAGACCACGACCCCGTCAACACCATTCTTTCGTTTTCCTGGTTTTGAGACGACCCAGGCAACTCTCGATCTCCTGCAATCGCGCGGCATCGTCGTGTTCGGGACCGATTTGTGGGCCGGCGACTGGAACAAAATGACGCCGAAGTACGAATTAAGGCTCCTGGTCGACCGGCTGAAGGTAGCCCGCAAGGGGATCATCCTGCTGCACGACCCCCAGGCGAGAACCGCTGCCATGCTGCCGGCTTTTTTGCGTTATCTCCGGGACAACCACTATCACATAGTGCATGTCGTTCCGGGCACGTCCGCAACTGACCTGAGCGGGGCACTCTAAAACCTGGGTGGAAGTCGGCCGTTAAGGCTATGTTCACAACGCCGCATGCAATAATCGCTATCCTGGAACCCGTGAGCCCATTGCCGCAAGCTGCGAGACGAACGTTCGGCAATGGAGGGCAAGTGACGCCGGCGGGTGCGGGTGCAATGCGGACGGTGCGTCATGACTGGTGACGGCTCTCTTGACGGCTCTTTTCGGTACCGCGCGCGACGATCGAGCGCGCTTTGCCTGGGATTACCCTTATGCTTGGGGTTGCTCCTGGGCCTCGCCGCGCAGAGTGCATCCGCCGCCGACTGTCCCGGGCACCCCGATGCGATCGGCACCTCGCGCACGCTGGTGGTCGATCCACGCGAGCATCCGCGGATCGGCACCATGCAATATCCGGAGACATTGCCGCTTCGGGACCACGAGGTGGTGCTGACCTTTGATGACGGGCCGTTGCCCCGCAACAGCAACCAGGTGTTGCAGGTCCTCGCCGACAATTGTGTGAAAGCGACTTTCTTTACCATCGGTCAACAGGCGCTAGCCAATCCGGAAGGGGTGCGTAAGCTCGCCGCCGCCGGTCACACGATTGGCACGCATACCCAGGATCACCCGCTGACGATGGATCGCATGCCGATCGAAAAGGCCAGGCAGGAGATCGATGGGGGGATTGCATCAGTGTCGGCGGCGCTCAGCGATCCCACCATGGTCGCGCCGTTCTTCCGGATTCCAGGCCTGCTTCGCGCCGAAGGCGTCGAAGAATATCTGGCGTCGCGTGGCATCCAGGTCTGGAGCGCTGATTTTCTGGCCGATGACTGGCACCACATTTCTTCGTCGCGCGTCTCTGATCTCGCGATCAAGCGGCTGGAGGAGACCGGCAAGGGCATCCTGTTGCTGCACGACATCCAGGCGCGCACGGCTGCGGCTTTGCCGAGGATCCTGCACGAGATGAAGGTGCGCGGCTATCACATCGTGCACGTGGTGCCGGCGACGCCGCAGCGCCCGGCGACGCCGACCGATCCGGTGCAATGGCAATTGCATCCACCTTCGGAGAATGTGCCGATCGCGCATTGGCCGAAAATCCCCAGTTTCGCTTTTACCGAGGCGCAAGCGTTCGCAGCGCCCGTGCTGCCGAATTTCGATGCACCGGATGGAGAGCTGTTTCGTTCCGCCGAACCGTTCGATCGCGCCAGGCGGGTTGTGCAAAACGTGCCGCTGCCGCGCGAGCCACCCTGGCCGCGGCTGACCGAGCCGCCGATGCAGGACGCTGCCACTACGTTGCCGGTGCCGGGGGAGCGCCTGTTCGAGGTACCCGGCGACGCGCGCGCCGCTTTCGAATCGTCGCGGTCGCGCCGAGCCGAAATCGCGACCGAGCCACAAGCCGAAGGTCAGTCAAAACAGGCGTCCACCGAGGTCGGTCATTCCGAGCGCGCTGTTGCCGCGGCCGCGGCCAAACATGGCAGCGGTGCAAGGACGCGCCTGACGCGTGGAGCCCGCCACGCCACTCGGGTCGCACATGCCAGCCACGGCGCGCCAAAACATCAGGCGCATGCGGGTAAGCCGCAGCGGCGTCCGGTTCACGTGGCAAGCCTCAAGAAGCGCTAGTCAAGCTCGAAAGCCGAGCTGTAGTCCTGCTTGAGGGCAGAGTCCTGTTCGGATTTGTTGAGCACGCAGTTGCCGACGACCAGGACATCCAGTTCGTTACCCATGAAGCAACGGAAGGCATCTTCCGGCGTACACACGATCGGCTCGCCGCGCACGTTAAAGCTGGTATTGACGAGCACGGGGCATCCACTCAGCGCCTTGAACCGCTGCAACAACCGGTGGAACAGCGGGTTGGTGTCCGCACTCACGGTCTGAATGCGGGCGGAGTAATCGACATGGGTCACGGCGGGGATTTCCGAACGTGAAACGTTCAATTTGTCGATCCCGAACAATGCCTGCTCCTGCGCGCTCATAGCGCGCCGCTTGTCGTCCCTGACATCGGCGACGATCAGCATGTAGGGGCTGTCCGAATCGAGTTCGAACCAGTCCGCAACATCCTCGCGCAGCACCGCCGGCGCGAAGGGACGGAAGCTCTCGCGGTACTTGACCTTGAGGTTGAGGTTCTTCTGCATCGCGGGCGAGCGGGGATCGCCGAGGATCGAGCGTGCGCCGAGCGAGCGCGGGCCGAATTCCATCCGGCCCTGAAACCAGCCGACCGCAAGCTGATCGGACAGCGCCTTCGCCGTCGCCTCGACCATTTGGTTTTCACTCAATACGGTAAAACGCGCGCCGACCGCGGTGAGCCTTCGCTCGATCTCGCTTTGCGAGAATTGCGGACCGAGAAACGCGCCCGACATCCCATCGCTGGCCGCAGCGCTGCGTAGCTCGCCCCTGAACTGATGGTAGGCTGCGAACGCAGCACCGACCGCGCCGCCGGCATCACCGGCCGCCGGTTGAATCCAGATCCGGTCGAACTTGCCGTCGCGCAGCACCTTGCCGTTGGCAACACAATTGAGCGCCACGCCCCCCGCAAGACAGAGATTGCGGGCGCCGGTCTTGCTGGCGAGGCTGCGCGTCAGGCGCAGCACCGCTTCGTCGAGCACCGCCTGAATAGAGGCGGCAACATCCATGTGGAACGAAGTCAGCAACTGATCGGGCGTGCGCACCGGCTGGCCGAACAGTTTTGCAAACCGCTCGTTGGTCATGGTGAGCCCGGTGCAATAGTCGAAATAGGACATGTCGAGCCGAAACGATCCGTCCGGCTTCAGATCGATCAGGTGATCGAGAATGAGCTGCGCGTATTTCGGCTGGCCGTACGGCGCAAGCCCCATCACCTTGTATTCGCCGGAGTTGACCTTGAAGCCGGTGTAATAGGTCACGGCTGAATAAAGCAGACCAAGCGAATGCGGAAAGTGAATCTCCTGGAAGATCTCAAGACGGTTGCCCTCACCTAGAGCGGCCGATGTCGTCGCCCATTCACCGACACCGTCCATGGTGAGAACCACGGCCTTGTCGAACGGCGACGGATAGAAGGCCGAGGCTGCATGGCTCAAATGATGTTCGGTGAAAAGCAGCCTCGCACCATCGAACTCCTCATCGAATTCCCCAAGCTTCTTTCGCAACAGGCTCTTCTGGAACAGCTTTTCCTTCAGCCACAGCGGGATCGCCATCTGGAAGGAGCGGAAGCCTGCCGGCGCCATCGCGATATAGGTCTCGAGCAGCCGCTCGAATTTCAGGAACGGCTTGTCGTAGAAAACGACATGGTCGATGTCGGAAAGCCTTGCGCCCGTGGCTTCCAGACAGTAGCCGATCGCATGCATTGGAAACGACGGGTCGTGCTTCTTGCGTGTGAAACGTTCTTCCTGTGCGGCGGCGACGATGCGACCGTCCTCGACCAGCGCGGCGGCGCTGTCGTGATAGAACGCAGAGATGCCGAGAATGCGCATGCCTTCTCAGAACAGTGTGTAGATGAACGGCGCGAATACGGATCCCTTCGTCAGCACGACGAGACCTCCGAATACCACCATCATGATCAGGATCGGCAGCAGCCAGAATTTCTTGCGCACGCGCATGAAGCGCCACAACTCGGCGACAAAATCGATCATCAGAACTGATCTCTCATGGTTTCCGGCGCGGGTCCCGGAACGCGCGCGATCCAGTAGCTCTGCGCACCAGCCTCGCGCTTGAGCCGCAGCAAATCCCTTCCCCGCGCCCGCATCACAAGGGCAGTGGGAAAAATCGTGCCATAGAACACAAGGCCCATCACGATCGGATTGACTATTCGATGCAGGATAAGGCCGAACTTCATCCACAACCGGTTGAGCGGATGCAGCGACGACGGCCACGAGAGTGCCGCGATCAGCAACAGCACCGAAGCCACCAAAGTCCACGGCCACACGCGGCCGAGATGCCAGCCGTTGAGCAGGCTCACCAGCGCCAACGCGCCGGCCATAACGAGGCCGAACGTGCGGTCGGACCCGGGCTGTGCCACCTCGTCCCGGGTGAAAACCTCATGGGTTGACTGCTTCATGAGAACTGCCGACAAGACCCCATGATACTCGCCGTGCTTTATCAGGTATGCGCGGCGAGGTCGCCGGCTTTTTTTGGTCTGTTTCGGCCCGATCGCGGTAGTACTGGAACATCAATACTAGCCGGTAGAACACGGGAATGCAGGAACGGATGCCGGACAGCCTTTCTTCGCGCGCGCGGGCCTCGAGCAAGGCCTATTTCACGGCAAGGCGCCTTCTCATCAACACGACGCTGGTACTGTACTGCCTGGCGCTGTTTCTTCTGTTCGACTTCCTCTATTCCGCCTTCACGATGGGCCAGGAAAAGGCACGCTCGGCGCGCATCGCCGAGCCCGTCTACGATCACGGCTTAGCGGCCAATTTCGACGGCTACGACATCTGGGGCGAGGCGCGCTACCGCCTGATCACCAACAACTTCGGCTTCAAGGATTCCGCGGTGCGCGACGTGCCGCTGAAATCGAGCTCGCGCCGGATTCTGTTGATGGGAGATTCGTTTGTCGAAGGCATCGGAATGACCTTCGATAATTCTTTTGCCGGTCTGCTCGATCGCGCGGGCCACGAACGCGCCGAGAAAGTCGAATTCCTCAACGCCGGCGTCGCGTCCTATTCCCCCAGCATCTACTACAGGAAGATCAAATATCTGCTCGAGCGTGGGTTGCAGTTCGACGAGGTCGTGCTGTTATCCGATAGTTCAGACGTGGAAGATGAAGCGACCTCCTACTTCTGCATCGACGACGACCCGAAATATCACAGCCTTTGCACGACGCCGCCGGGCGCCACACCGGAACCCGCGATCAAGCGAGATTTCTTCATCGATCATTTCGTCGTCACCAACCGGGTGCGGCTCACCGTCAAGCGATGGATTCAATCCGCGCTCGGAAACCGGCGGCGAGCGATCGAGAACGATCACAATCGGATCGGCTGGACGACCAAGTCACCCGATCCCACCAGACATCGTCCGCTTGGGGTCGACGGCGGCATCGCGCGATCACTGCAAAACATGACGAAGCTTTCGGACCTGTTGGCGGACCGCGGCATCCCGCTCACGATCGTCGTCTATCCCTGGGCCCAGCAAATCGCCCAGGATGACCGCGACAGCCGCCAGGTCGCGCTGTGGCGTGATTTCTGCCCTATGCGTTGCAAGGCGTTCGTCAACCTGTTTCCGGTATTCTTCGCGGCGGCCGACAATGACAAGGACTGGTACGAACACCTCTATATCCTCGGCGACGACCATTTCTCCGCGGCCGGCAACCGCATGATGTTTGAGGAGCTGGAAAAACGGCTGCTGCCTTGAATCGTTTTCAACTACTCGGTCACGATCTTGGCGACGCAGAGCAGCACGATGCAGGCGAGGAAGAACAGATCCATGTAAGCCTTCATCTCGGCGTCGCGGCGCAGCCCGCTGACGTCGCCGACGGCCTGCTTGCGGGCGGGGGTTATCCCGGCGCTGTCCGCGGCGGTCGCCATCAGGCGCCGTGTCTCGACCTCCAGCCGCTCGATCTTCTGGAAGAAATAAAACGACCGCAACGTCGAGACTGCCCGCATGCCGGTATAGATCAGCACGAGAATCGCGATGATCGCCCGGTTATGATACTTCTCCATGAAGTTCAGGCTGAAATAGACTACCGCCAGAAATGCGAAGTTCGAGATGAAGCGGTAGACGAAGCTCAGAAGTCTCATACGTATGCTCCAACCGAGGATGGGGGCAGCCGGCATTCAACACGAAGCCGGAATTTGCAAGGGGATGTTCTGCCCGCGCCGCGTTGGTTGGGCTCGGTGTGGATGGCATGGACGTTCCGGCCTTTTAACCGGGGACGGCGACAATGCAAGGCGCCCGCGCCTGAAAAATGCCAAAGCCGGCTGTTTCACAGGCGGCGGCTGCCGGGCGGGAACCGTTACGAAGTCGTCGCCGAACCCCGGGGGCGCGCAGGCGTGAGCCAGCCCAAAGGCTCGATGGCGGTTCTGCCTCGATCGCGCTAGAATGAAATGGCCACAAGACGTGGGGTGCGCCGATGCCAAAGAAGGGAATCACGGGCCACGACGAATGGGTCGTCACCGAGGCGCTGGCAACGGCTTTCGTCGCGCTGGAGCAACTTCCGCCAAAACACCAGCCGCGGGCGCATATGGACGACATCCGGAAGCTGCTCGCCAATGGCCGCGAGCCTGCGGCCGTCACGCTGCATCTCGCCCAGGCCAAGTGCAGGCTGTTTCCCGATCTTGATCCACTGACGATCTACCAGGAGTACGGGCTCGGGGACGGATACGGCTAAAGAGCTAGCCCATGGCCGATGCGCTCGCACCGACCAACGCCCCTATCCGATACCCCAACCCTCTGGTTAAGGCGCAAGTCGCGTCGTCTCATGTTTTCCGTCCTTCAGCTCGCGTCAACATGACGTGAGAGGTGCCGAGACGCTATTGTCCAAAGATGTGACCGCGACCAGATTGAAGTCGGACCGCGGGAAAAGCGACGCAGGCGACACGAGCAAATTTGAACCAGCACATTGCTTCATGCCTCCGGTGGTTGTGATCCCGGCCCGGGCGCGCGAACATGCGCAGGTTGGCCCGAGATTCATGACGACGCTTCGGAGGAGTTGCGATGAAGACAAAGCTTTTGTTTTATCTGACGGCCGCATGTTGCCTCGTGTTGGCTTCCGCGGCGCAAGCTCGCTCGGTATACGATGGTTCGTGGGAACTTCTCTTTGTGACGCAAAGGGGCGCGTGCGATCCGACCTACAATTTCTCGGTCAACATCTCCAACGGAATTGTAACGCATCCGAATCTGGTGAGGTTCAGAGGCTACGTCGCGAGATCCGGCGCGGTTCGCGCGTCGGTGACCGTTCAGGACAAATACGCCTCGGGCTCCGGTAAACTTGTGGGCAATTCCGGCCGTGGAACGTGGAGCGGCCATTCAGGCAACGCGCGCTGCTCAGGCTATTGGAGCGCGCAACGAAACTGACAGTCGCATCCTCATTCCTATTCAATTGTCAAACAGCAAACGCAGCTCCGCATTCCCGCGGCGCGATGCGCCCGAGTCGTTGCTTACGATCACCCTCGAAAAAACAAGGGCGCAGGGAAAGCCGGGTGCTCGCCGCACCCATAGCCTCGCGTGCAGAAAAAAAGCACACGAGCGTAGTCGCCACAGGTTCGCCGAAACAATCCGACCTTCCCTGCGCAATGGTTTACGGCTTATAACGCGCTCTCCCTGGTGACCGGGCTTTATTGCCACCATCGCTTGCGGATCGCTCCGCCAACTTGACGCCAGCGTCGGGGCGTCAGGACCACACGGCTTTGCCGTCCGCCTTAGGCATCGCTCGTCTCGCGAAGCCAAAGCGTCCATCGCATCCCGCCCAACGTTCGTGACGATGGCCAACGCCCCTCGACTGGGCGAGACGGCGAAAGTTCTAGGAGTGATTTGCCCGACGGGTTAAGCGAAATATTTTTCGCCTGGGGACTGGACGACCCAAATCACGTTGAATCGCCTCACGAAATCGCCCTTTGCGCGCACGCGATTTCGCTGGCGTTTTGCTGTTCGCGACGCTGATCCGATCGGAGTCGGCTCGCCGCTGCGATCATGTTTCGTCCCAGGCCTGTCCTTTTCAATCGAAGATTCGCTCAATCGTAGATTCGGCGCAGTCTTCTGCGCGAATGTCATGGGGCAACCGAGCCCCAGCTTGATCAATGCCATTGCACCCAAACCTTAGGGAGTTCGACATGAGCAGCATTCATGTGATCCGCCTTTTAGCCTTCGGCACGTTGTTGATGCTCCCTGAGACTTCCAGGGCGCAGCAGAGCCCACCGATTGCCGAACAGATAGCCAAGACCTACGGCGTTGATTCGTTTGGGCAAATCGAGACCATCCGGTACACTTGGAGTTTGGACGCGCCCAATCTCAAGCTTTCTCACACTTGGGAATGGAGCCCGAAGACCGACGTGATCGCCTACGAGGGGAAGGACAAGAACGGCAACCCGGTCAAGGCCAGCTATCAGCGCTCACAGCTCGATAGCCAAAGCGATGCGATCAAGAAGGACGTCGATCCGGCCTTCGCCAACGATCAGTATTGGCTGCTGCTCCCGTTCCATATCGTATGGGATGGTGCGACTGTGACCGATGAGGGCACGCAGAAACTCCCCCTCGGCGAGGGTTCCGCCAAGCTGGTCGTGGCGAGATATCCCTCCGAGGGTGGCTACCAGCCCGGCGATGCGTGGGACCTCTATATTGGCGACGACAAGCGAATCCAGGAGATCGTCTACCATCGGGGCGCGAACAACCCACCCAAGCTCGTGATGGCGACCTATAAGGATTACAAGAAGGCCGGCCCGCTTCTGATCTCAATGGATCATCAGGGGACGGTCGACGGACAGCCGTTTTCGATTTCCATTTCGGATGTGTCGGTCAAGCTTATGGGATCGGACAAGTGGATCAACGCGCAATGACTGTCGGAGGGGCGCGTCCGAACGACTGAGATGTAATGCTACGGCGCGCTGCTCGGTCCGCCGCACGGTGGTGCGCCGTTGTCACGCAGCGTAACGATCTCACCAACCGATACGTAGAATAACCGTTCGATGAATAACCATTCGATTCCCGGAGCACGCGCCGATGCCCGCAAAATCCCTTCACCGATGTCTGGCACTTCCTGACCGCGACGACGAATGATTATCTGCATCAGGGAAACTGGCGCTATCTGATCCTGGCGCTGTTCTGGGCGCTGCTACTCGTCATACGGTCGGCCGCGAGTTTGTGGTCACTTGTCTACACAAGCCCATGAAGTGAGACGCCGCCCGCAACACCTGCGAGGAGGCTTGCGAGCAAAATACGCTCCATGGGCCAGCGGCGACTAACGTCCGCACCGAGGTGCCTTCTAAAACAGAATTTATTGGCAGAGCTGAAGCCGCCTTCCGATATGGTCCCCTACACTATCGGGTTAGGAGACCAATATGAAATTCGCAATTGCATCCAAACCGAAGGAGCCCGACGTGAGCAGTATTCGCCCTCAGGCTCACGGCGAGTTGAGCCGCCTCAATCTGATCTTCCTTCTGGCTCTTAGCATGCTGCTGATCTTCCCCGCAGCTTCCAGGGCGCAGACCGCCCCGACTGCCGAACAGATCGCCAAGACCTACGGCCTCGATTCGTTCGGGCAAGTTGAGGCAATCCGCTACACCTGGAATCATGCGGACGCTTCTGGTCGCAAGATCTCTCGCACGTGGGAATGGAGCCCGAAGACCGACACGGTCTCTTACGAAGGAAAAGACAAGGAAGGCAAGCCGGTAAAGGTCAGCTATCAACGCTCGCAACTCTCTCGCCAAAGCGATACGGTAACGAAGGAGATCGATCCGGCATTCGCCAATGATCAGTACTGGTTGCTGCTCCCGTTCCATATCGTGTGGGACGGCACGACCGTGACGGATGAGGGCACGCAGAAGCTCCCCCTGGGTGAGGGCTCTGCGCGGCGTGTTGTGGTGAAATACCCCTCCGAGGGCGGCTATCAACCCGGCGACACCTGGGAGCTCTACGTTGGCACCGACAAGCGAATAGAGGAGATAGTCTACCACCACCACGGCGCCCCCAAATCCCGCACCGTGATCGCGACCTTTGCGGATTACATGAAGGCTGGACCGCTGCTTATCGCAACGGATCACCGCGGGACGGCGGACGGAAAGCCGATTCGGATTTTCTTTTCGGATATGTCGGTTAAGCTGGCGGGATCAGATAAATGGGTCAACGCGCAAACCGTCGGAAGGGTTCATTCGAACGGCTGATGATGAAGCCTGCAAGACGTACTGCTCGATTGCCACAACCGGGACGCCCAAGGTAACGATTCAATTCAATCGGCGGAAGCCTAACATAGGTAGCTGTTCCTGGAGCACGTGCACATGCCCGCAAATCCCTTCACCGATGTCTGGCACTTCCTGACCGCGACGACGAATGATTATCTGCATCAGGGAAACTGGCGCTATCTGATCCTGGCGCTGTTCTGGGCGCTATTGCTCATCAGCATTGCAGTTGCCATCCAGAATTGGCGTGAGGATCCTGCGCAACGGACTGGCCGGCATCTCGGTATCTGGCTGGTGCGGGTCCTGATCGGCTGCTTGTGGTTCCAGGGCATGTTGTGGAAATTGCCGCTGCCAGTGTCCGACGGTCTGCAATACTGGACCGAACAAGAATCGACCAATGCGGCATTTGAGTTTCACCGCGCCTTCATGAAGGATTTCGTGTTGCCTCACATGAGCGTGTTTGGGCCCATTGTTTTTCTTGCCGAGCTGACCTTCGCTGGGTCGATGCTCCTCGGGCTTGCCGTGCGTTTCGTGGGCGTGTTGGCCATCGCCTATACTCTGCAACTCTGGCTCGGCCTTTATGATAATCCCTCCGAGTGGCCGTGGACTTACATGTGCCTGGCCATTGTGATGTTCCTGTTCGTGTTGGATGCCGCCGGCCGCAGCCTCGGTCTTGATGGCTGGCTGCGCCGCAAAGTCCCGGCCGTACGCGACGGGAAGGATTTTATTGGCTGGTTCTTCAACATCGCGGGCTGAAGCGCGATGAGACTAAGTTAGATCGTCATCGCGCTTTAGGTTTTTGATTGAGCATGATCTTTTCAGAAAACTGGTGTCCACTTTTCCGGATCATGCTTTAGTCGCCGTCGCTTTGGGTGAGAGACGAGCACATGATGGCACTGGCGCGCATTGTGACGCTTCTTGTGGCGCTGGGCGCAACTGGCGCATTCGCCGCCGACATTGGTTATCTTGCGCCGCCAGGAGTCCCGGCAACCGCGTTCCCCTCCCCGCAGCGACCGGTTGCGCCAATCGTCAGTCCCCGCCGCTCCAGCGAGGAGCACCGCGATCGCCTGAATGAGGCCGCTGAGATCGCCCGTCGTCTCGAACTGAAGCCAGGCATGACGGTCGGTGACGTTGGTGCGGGCAGTGGCTACCACACCGTCCGGCTGTCGCCTCTCGTCGGCCCAAGCGGCTCCGTCATCGCCGAGGACGTCACGCGGGATTACCTCATCGAACTCGCCACGCGAATCGAGCGTTTGAAACTGACAAACGTCAGATTCGCGCTGGGCGAACCATCCGACCCGCGCCTGCCCGCTGCCTCCCTGGATGCCGCACTCCTCGTGCACATGTATCACGAGATCGCCCAACCCTACGCCTTCCTTTACAATCTCGCACCCGCCTTGAAGCGGGGCGCGCGGGTCGGCATTGTCGACCTCGAGCGTCCAACATCGGAGCACGGCACGCCAATTAAACTCTTGCGATGCGAACTGACCGCCGTTGGCTATCGCGAGATCGCCACATATCAGCTCGCTGGCGACGGCGGATACCTGGCGGTGTTCTCGCCGCCGGAGGAAGCGGCTCGAAAATCTCCCGGAGATATTGTTGCGTGTGCGGATGGTCCCGGCACTCGCTGATCGTCCGATGGAGGCCGGTAGCCCGGAGCATGATGCTTTTGGTTGAACCGACTGCGGGCGCGGTATCACTGCGGTGAGACTACGTTAAGCTGGAGCGGCGGAGGTGCGCCCCCTCGCCCCGCTCTTGCGGGGAGAGGGTTGGGGTGAGGGGCCGCCTCCACGCGTCGAGTTCTTGGAGAGTCCCCCTCACCCGATCGCTTCGCGATCGACCTCTCCCCGCATCCGCCTTCGCCCGAAGGCGGGCTTCGGCGGACATGAGCGGGGCGAGGTGGTCCTAGCAACTTATTCTCTGCGGGGGATTTTCTGATGTCGCAGCTCGAGCGCAAGGCGGACAAACGTCGCCGAAATAGACCAGGCTGCCTTAACGCCGGCGATGAGATTGCCGGACACCTTCGATACGCCGCCAATCCGGCGCCGCTGCCCGACGGCAATCTCCAGGGCCGGTAAGCGGGCGGCCGCGACCCGCATCAGCATTTCGAGGTTCCAGCCGTATGTCTGCTCCTTCATGCCGAGACGTTTGAGTTCAGCCCGCCGGATCGCGCGAAACGGCGAGAGGTCGGTAAAGCGTGCGCCGTAGACGAGGCGCAGCAACAGCCCGCCGATAGAGGCCGCGACAACCTGCTGTGGCGCCAGACTGCCGGGCTCGCGTGAACCGCGAACGCGCGAGCCGAGAACGAAGACCGCCTGCCCTGCGACGATCGGCGAGACCAGGTCCGAGACGAGTTCCGCAGGATCGCTGCCGTCACCGTCGAGGAACACCAGGATGTCGGCGTCGTCGCGCACAGCGGCGATGCCTGCCTGGATGGCGCGGCCGTAGCCGCGTCGCGGCTCGACAATCACACGGGCTCCCGCGGCCTCGGCGCGCTGCGCCGTTCGGTCCCGCGAGGCCCCGTCGACAACGACGACTTCACTCACATTCCGCGCAAGCAGCGCGGTCACCACCTGGCCAATTGCCGTTTCCTCGTCGAGGCACGGAATGATCGCCGAAACGATCGGCGCACCGAGCGAGGCAGGCCGCTTCCCGCCGATTTCGTCGGTCACCACCTTGGTCACAGGCTCCAGCGCAGGCCGCAATTGGCGCAGCTCTTAGGCGGCTTGTTTGAAAGGAGCGCCGCACGAAAGTCCTGATACGCGGGTCCGTTCCAGATGTCCCGCAACGACTGCGCTCCCGCATGGCCAAGGGTATAGTTGTCGTAGCCGTGCTCCGAAAACGGCGCGATGCAGCACGGCAAGGCGCGGCCATTAGCCGTGAAATACATCAACGACCACGGCCGCCGGCAGAGCGCCCATGGCGAGCCGTCACCACTAGCCTTCAGACTTAACCCGGGCTCGGTCGCAGCACCCGACGCACTGAAGGTCACGCCAAGAGACCGCGCCAGATCCTCGGCCTCTTTCAGATAGGCCGCTTCCCCCTCGCTCAGGCGCTCGAACAGCGCCTGATCCGGCCGTGCCTTGCCAATGGCGGATTCGGCAAAAAACACGAGCCGTTGCAGATAGACCTCCCTGACACCGATCTCGGCGGCAACCTTCACGAACGCTGGAAGTTGCTCGACGGTCTCTTTCAAGCCGGTGAGCCAAATAGACACCTGCGGCCTGGTGTACCCTTCCCGCTCCTGCAGCTCGCGAAACGCGCGGACGTTGCGGATGATGCGGCCGAAATAGTCCTTGCCGCGGATCGCCTTGAAACTCTCGCGGTTTGACGCGTCGAGCGACACACGCAGTTCATCCAGCCCGGCGTCGATCAGTGCTCGACCGTTGCGCTCGCTGAGCACCGTACCGTTGGTGTTGAACAGGACATAGACGCCACGTTCCTTCAGGTAACGGACCATCCGGGGCAGGTTCGCGACCAGCATCGGCTCGCCGACGCCGTGCAGAACCGCGCGCACGAGATCGGGAAGCTGGTCGACAATCGACGTGAACAGGTCCCAGCTCACGTCGGCCGGCGGCTCGAGCTCCTCATAGGTGCGAGGACAGGTGGTGCACAAGAGATTGCAGCGGTTGGTCACTTCTAAATAAAGGCAGACTGGCGGACGCCGGGCGACCTCGGTGCGCTCGTCCGTGACCGACTCGTGATAGCGGCGCGGATCGATGGGCGCAGGAGTGCCTGGCACTTCGCCGGAAGGACTCATTGCGATGCCCCCGTGTCTGCGGTGTGGGTCCTCCAGGCCGTAAAGGCCCAAGCCAGCAAGAGACCTCCGAACAAAATTGATTTGGTCACCATTCTTGGAATGTAAAAATCCCAGTCGAGTTGCTCAGACAGCAAGAGAGCTCCAATCGAAGCGACCCACGTCGGCATGGAGCCACACAGAGCGGCAAACGGCGTGATGACCAGAAAATACCAGGGATAATTAGGCGAGAACATCAAGAGAGCGATGAGTAACAGCATGTTGATGCCGGCAAGCCTGGACGCGATGGTGTGATGCGAGCAACGGGCCACGGAGAGTCCCTTGAAGACGAGGACCAGCGCGGCGAGCACGACGTAGGCGACAACGTCACCTCGATGCTCTCCGAACACAAGCCGCCAGAGCGACAACAGCCAGAGATCGTTGCCCCCACTGATCCCCTCCTCCGTCAGATAGCCTTTGGTCAGGAATCCAAGAACCCCCCACCCGACCGACAAATAGGGAAGATAACAAAGCGCTGCGGCGGCAATGACGACGAGCGGCATCTTGAGGTCCCATGGGCGCCAGATCCCGGCCAGCACCGGCGCAGCAATCGGCTTGACCAGCGCCGACAACGCGATCACGATCGCTCCGCGGAGAGCATGGCCGGTCAGGGCAATCCACAGGCCCAACAGCATCAGCGCGACCATCAGCGCATCGACATGGCCGCTGTTGGCAATCTCCCACAACGGAAGCGGATGCCAGAGATAGGCAATCACACGCGTTGGCGAGCAGTCCATCCGCCGCAGCAGGAGTACGATCAGCGTGACGGTGACGGCCTCGCACCCCAGCAGTGCCATACGCATGACAGCCACGCTTTCACCGATCCGCGTGACCATGAGGAAGAAAAACTGCGCCACCGGAGGATAGATCGTGACGGCAAAATCGGCGCGGTTGATGTGGGGAAAGATCGTCCCATCGCGGAGAAACGCCAGTGCCTCATGGGCGGGGAAATAGCGGTAGGGGTTGATGCCGGCGGCCTGAACCCTGCCGTCCCAGACATAGCGATAGATGTCACTGGACAGAAGCGGATCGAACAGCAGCACATAGAGCCTCAGCGCGATCCCAAGTCCAAAGATGAGCCACAGCGCGTGAGCGGGCGGTGCGCGCTCGGCCAGGCGTGTCGCTGCGACCGTCAGCAGACCTGCGGCGATAGCGAGAGCGATGAAGGCGTTGTCACCGAAAGCCTCGAAGGCAAAGGGCGTCACAAGGGTCAGACCGACCAGGATGGCACCGACGCCGGCCAACGGAAGAAGCGGCGACACATTGTTGGCGGAGCGCGTCAGCCGACCGAATTGACTGGCAATCGCGCCTGGCATCGGCTTCACGGACCTATCTGCGGCGCGGCCTTGAGAAAGGCCCGGCTCGCTAAAGCCAATCCGCCGGCGCGAAAGCGGGTCGAATGGCCGGCCAGTTCGTCCTGCAGCCAACGCAAGGTTTCAATGTCGTCGACATCGTACCATTCCGGAAGCAGCGCCGTCGCAAGTCCGATGTCTGCAGCGCGCTCGCACGTACTGCGGGCCACGATTTCCGTTCCCCACGCGATCTGCGTGAACAACTGCGGATGCGGGCGTTTCAGGCCGATGAGATAATAGCCGCCGTCGCTCGCCGGCCCAAGCACCATCCTGTCTCCCGGCTCACGCAGGGCATCAAGAGCCTGCACCAGCAAACGGGTCGGCAATGTCGGGCTGTCGCCATTGACGAGCAGGACACAATCGTGTCCGGCACCAAGGAGGGCGCGCGTCGCGCCGAGCAGCACGTGGCCGAGATCATCGCCGGCCTGGAGTAACAATCCGAACCCTGCCGGAAGTAGCTGCCGCATGATGCGTTCTGCTCCCGCCGGAGCATAGACGCCGTAGCCGCGCCTGCCGAGCACCCCCGGTACGGCCTCGATTGCCGCGGCGACATCGCGCAGAAAGCAGGCAGAGAGCTCGCAGGCGGCAGCCTCGCCAACGGCCGCGGCAAGCCGCGTCTTTGAGCGGCCGGGCTCTGGCGCCTTGCATATGATTCCGATCGCCGCGACGCTCACGGCAGCAGCCGGGATCGCAGGCAACCAGTGGCGATGGCGGACGCGGACGGCTCCGTGTCATGTTTTTGCGCGAGGATGCGCGGGACTCCGCCGTCATTGACCACCATCACCAGACGAACCTCGTTACGCTGTGTCCGGTCATTGGTAGCGTTCTCGTCGACAGCGAGCAAGCGCCGCCGATTGGCTGCGAGCCACAGCTCGCAGCTGGAAGAGACAAGCGGTGTCACGACATCACGAGAATTTAGACGCGCGTGATGTAACAAGGTGGCCTTCAATGGCGTACTGATGTCGGATATCTATGACAAGTCCAATGCCCGCACCCGCTGCTGGTACTGGAGCTTGCTATGCCTCAAGCTGGTCGTGTTGATCCGGTGCGGCGGATCGCATAGCATCAGTCGTGAACATAAGCGGGTTCGACTTTTTCAACGTGGTTATCGAGGGCCGTCATGAATCACGAGACCGCAGTTTCGAATGCCAAGGAGATCGCCGATCGCATCCTCGCGCCAGCGGCCAAGCGAAACGACAAAGAAGCCCGATTTTCCTCCGAGGCAGTTGCGGCGCTCGGTCCCGCCGGATTGCTGGGGATCATGCTGCCCACCGAGATGGGCGGCTCGGCCCTGGGCCCGCGGACCTTCGCGGCCGTGGTCGCGACGCTCGCAGAAGCGGATGCGTCCGCTGCGATGGTTTATTTGATGCACATGTGCGCCACCGCGACGATCGCAGCGGCCCGTCCGGGTGCCACAGTCGCGCAGACGCTAAAAGACATTTCGGCCGGCCGACACCTCACCACCCTGGCATTCAGCGAAGCCGGGTCGCGCAGCCACTTCTGGGCGCCCGTCTCGCGGGCAAATCGCAACGGCGCCAAGGTGCGCATCACGGCGAAGAAATCGTGGGTGACCAGCGCCGGTCACGCGCAAAGCTATGTCGTCTCGGCCCTGGCGCCTGAGGGGAAGAGCCCGACCGATTCGACGCTCTACCTCTTCGCCAGTGGTGCGAGCGGACTGTCGATCGCCGGCCCATGGGACGGTCTTGGCATGCGCGCCAATGCTTCCGCGCCGATGACCCTCGAGGATTGCGAGGTCGAGCCGGGTCTGCAGCTGACGGATGACGGCGCCGGCTTCAAGGCGATGCTGGAAATCGTGCTTCCACTGTTCAACCTCGGAACGTCGGCGGTGGCGCTGGGCCTTTGCCGGGCCGCGGTGGCGGAGACCGCGGCTCATCTCAAGAGCGCTCGCTTCGAGCATTTGGGCCAAAGCCTCGGAGAGAGCCTGCCGACGCTTCGCGCGCAGCTTGCGACGATGCAGATCGACACCGATGGGCTTGCGGCGCGCGTCGACGATCTGGTCGATCACCTTGAGCGGCCCCGAGATACCACCATGCTGCGCGTGCTTGAGAGCAAGGCGTCGGCGGGTGATGTTGCTATCGCGGTCACCTCGGCGGCGATGCGGGCATGCGGAGGCGCTGCGTTTTCAAAGCATCTGTCGATCGAGCGATTGTTCCGCGATGCCCATGCGGGCGCTGTTATGGCGCCGACCGGCGACGTTCTGCGCGAATTCATCGGCAAAGCCGTTTTGGGAATACCGCTGTTCTGAGCGCGGGAGCGCTGCGGCGGCTGGCCGCGCTCGGATCGGATTGATCGTAGTTGAACGTCGAGGGTGACAGCGAGAAGCAATCATGAGCCGGACAATCTGGATAGGTGCCGTCGCATATGATCCGAAGGTGGTCGGTATCTGGGAGGGCATGCGGCGGTACTTCCACGAGGAGGCGCGGCTGCCTGTCGAGGTGGTGCTGTTTCAGAGCTACGAGGCGCAGGTCGCAGCCCTCCTGGCCTTGCCCGGCGAGCCGCTGCCGCGGATCGACATCGGATGGAATACCAACCTCGCCTTTATCCAGGCCGATGCCTGGAGCGACCGCCGTTGCCGGCCTATCGCGATGCGCGATACGGATGTCGGCTGGACGACCAGGATCGTCGCGGTCACCGGTGGGCCGGTCGCTACGCTTGCGGATCTCAAAAACCGCACCCTGGCCCTTGGCAGCCGCGACAGCGGCCATGCGGCAATCCTCCCGGTTTACTTTCTGCAGCGCGAGGGACTGGTTGAGGGGAAAGACTACCAAACGCTGCGCTTCAACAGCGACGTCGGCAAGCACGGTGACACGGGCGTTAGCGAGTCCGATGTCGTTCGCGCGGTCCTTGACGGCCGCGCCGATGCCGGAGCAATCGGCAGCCCCTTCTGGCACGCCGTGCGTGCCGGGCGTCTGGTGCCGGAAGGTGCGCTGACCGAGGTCTGGACCTCACTGCCCTATAATCACTGCATGTTCACGGCCCGCTTCGATCTGGACCCCGCGCTGGAGCAGCAGTTTGCCAAAGCGCTGTTCGCGATGAGCTACGACAACCCGGCGCATCGCACGGTGCTCGAGGCGGAAGGACTGCGCCAATGGATAGCGCCGCAGCTTGAAGCGTATGCCGAGTTGAGGGAAGCATCGGCGCAACAAGGCTTTTTGACGCGACCTTCGGCTTAACTGCAAGGAGCGAATATCTGCTTCGGTCCGACGCGCACTCTCAGCCATCGTCAAGCGCAATTAAAGATCCTAGCCAACTGGCGCTGATGCTCATATTCGCGATCGAAGGCGCGGCGCACAGCCGCGAACGACTCGGCGAGTGGAAAGATTTCGCGGCTGACCAAAAGGTCGGTATCCTCGGCTCCGACCGGATGCCAAAACACCCCTTCCGCCGTAATCGTCACCTCGGGAACCAGGTCTGCCCTTGCCAAGGCGATGCCCTGTGCGGCGGAGCCTCGCAGGGCAATTCGCCTGATCACCCGGTTCTCCTCGCCGACGTGATGGGCGTCAAGGAAGCTGCGGAATTCCTCAGCCTCCGCGTTGGTTGACACTGTCGCCGCCAATCGCACCCGGAATCCTTCGGCGCGCGCCCGCTCGATTCCTTTCCAGGCGCGTAACCATGTCCCCTTTCCACGATGACTGTCGTGGCGCTCCGGCGTCGGACTGTCGAGGCTAATCTGCAAGGTGACGCGCTCGCGCCGCAACGAGCGCAGCGTTTCGAGCCGGCGCCCCGCAAACAGCATGCCGTTGGTGAGGACCGTGGTCGGCGCCGCCGCAGCGCAGGCGGCGAGGATCTCGCCAATATCGGGGAGCATAAATGGCTCACCGCCGGTGACAAAAATCTCACTCAGGCCGAGCTCCGCCGACTCGACGGCGATCCGCCGGACCCGCTCGATACCAAGAGCGCGCCGCGGAGCTTTGGGTGACGATCGCACACAGCAATAATCGCAGCTCAGGTTGCAGTCGAAGTTGGTGTAGAGCCATAGGCGCGAGCCGACAGGCCGCTCCTCTCCGACGTTCGCAGGAGCCTCTCCGTACCGGAGCACCCAGCGGGTGCGACCTTGTTCGATTGCGATGTCGACCAAGCTATTGCGGGTAAAGCGACACCATGCCTCGAGCTCGGGGCCGATGCTTGGATCGCCGCTGATCACGGCCAAGAGGTCGCCCTTACGGCTGCGGCGCAGCGCGGCTATCAAATCCGGCAGGAGGCCCGAGGCAAATGTCTTGATGCCGGCGTCGAGTTCAAGGTTCGCGTTCGTCCTCATGCGCCGGAGTATAGTTTTTGCGTCGAGGAAATCCAAGATGGGCCGGAACCATTGAAATACATCAGCTCTTGAGGTTGTTGCGGATTGAATCAGGTCCCGGTGTTCCTGGATCGGGCACGACCAAAGGTCACGGGGAACATCGACGATCTCTGCTGGTTGATCGTGATTGCTCAGAAGCGGAGTTCCGTCGGCGCTGCCGATGCATCGGACGACCGGATCGGACGACGGTTTCCTTCGAATTGATCGCGGCGAAACAATGACCCGAGCCATCATACGAGTTGTTGATCTGTGCGCGCGCCACCGGTGGATCACCATCATCGCCGGGGTACTGTTGATGCTGGGGACGGCAGCGTTCGACGTCGCGCGCTTTTCCATCAACACCGACGTCGAAAGCCTGATCTCGCAAAATGTGCCTTGGCACGAGCGGCAGGTACAGCTCAACCAGTCATTTCCGCAGCATGGAATCTCGGCGGTCGTCGAGGCGCCGACAACGGAAAACGCCGAGATGGCGACCAACCAGCTTGCCGAGGCCCTTTCGAAGAACCCGAACCTGTTTCGCAGCGTGGGACAGCCGGATAGCGGGGCTTTCTTCGAACGCAATGGACTGCTGTTCGGCTCCACTTCGGACGTCAAAAAAAGCGCCGACGGGCTGGCCCATGCGCGCCCCATCCTCTCCACCTTGGCCGGCGATCCGAGCCTTCGCGGTATCATGAAGGCGCTCGCTGTCGCGGCCCAAACGGTTCAGTCCGGCCAGATCAAGCTTGAGCAACTGGCGTGGCCGCTCTCGTTGGCGGATCGAACCCTGGATGACGTCCTCTCGGGCAAACCGGCCTCGTTCTCCTGGCAGGAATTGTTGGAAGGCCACGCCCTGCCGGCTCACCAATTAAGACATTTCGTCGAGGTCGCGCCCAAGCTCGACTTCACGGCACTGCAGCCCGGACACGCCGCCGGCCAAGCTATTCACAATGCGTCAGCGGATTTGCAGCTCAAGGAGAAGCTCGGTGCCACGGTCAGTCTCACCGGCCAGGTGCCGATGAACGATGACCAGTTTTCGGTGATCCGCAACAGCGCGTTGCGCGACACGCTGACGGCGCTGCTGGGGGTCCTGATCGTTCTTTGGCTGGCGCTCCGCTCGATGAGGATCATCGTTGCGGTGTTCTTTAGCCTGATGGTCGGGCTTGCCGCGACCGCCGCGCTTGGGCTTGCCATGGTCGGCTCCTTCAATCTGATTTCGATCGCGTTCTTCGTGCTGTTCGTGGGCCTCGGCGTCGATTTCGGCATTCAATTCAGCGTGCGATATCGCAGCGAACGGCACGAACTCGGCGAGTTGCCGATCGCATTGCGATGCGCGGCACAAAAAGCCGGCAAACCTCTGGCGCTGGCTGCGGCCGCCACCGCGGTCGGATTTTTCGCGTTCCTGCCAACCAGTTATCGCGGCCTTTCCGAGCTCGGGTTGATTGCGGGTTGCGGGATGCTGATTGCTTTCGCCTGCAGCATCACGCTGGTGCCCGCGATGCTGATGGTGCTCAATCCGCCAGGTGAAGCGGCCGCGGTCGGATTCAAGCGGCTGGCTCCGCTGGATGAGTTCCTGCAGCGGCATCGCATCGCGGTCATCGCCGGCACGGTCCTCGTGGTGTTGGCAGGCGCGCCGCTGCTGTGGCATCTGTCGTTCGACTTCAATCCTGTCGATCTGCAAAACCCGGACTCGCCGTCGGTCGTGACCTATCGTCGGTTACAGGCTGACCCGCAAACCATCGGCAATGATGCGGAAGTCCTGGCACCGTCACTCGAACAGGCCGACGCCATAGCAAAGCGCCTCTCGGCCGTTCCCGAAGTCTCGCGCGTCCTGACGCTGAGCAGCTTCGTGCCGGACGACCAGGAGCAGAAAACCGCGGCCTTGCGCGCTGCATCGCAAAATCTCGACGCCGCGCTCAATCCACCACGGCAGCAGCCTGCCCCGAGCGATCAGGAGAATGTCGCAGCGATCCGTAGCGCCGCCGACGTCCTCTCCAAGGCTGCGGGCGATGCCAAGGGCACCGCTGCCGACGCGGCACGCCACGTCGCGGACCAGCTCAAGCGCCTCGCAGACGCGGACCCCGCTATCAGAAACAAGGCCGCGACCGCGCTCGTGCCGCCCTTGACCTACGACCTCGAGCGCCTGCGCAAGAGTCTCGCACCGGAAGCTGTCACGATCAAAACACTGCCGCCCAATCTGGTTCGCGATTGGTTGTTGCCCGACGGCCGGGCTCGCGTTCAGGCGATTCCGAAGGGCGACCCCAAGGACGTCAGTGTGCTGCGCAAGTTCGCCCGCGCGGTCCTTCGGGCCGAGCCGTCGGCCGCAGGGGCCGCGGTCAGCTATTACGAGTCCGGAAGAACAGTCACGACGGCCTTTATCGAGGCAGGCGTCCTTGCGCTGATTGCCATCGCGATCCTGCTCATTATCGCACTGAGGCGTGTCACCGACGTCCTCTTGACGCTGTTCCCGCTGCTTCTCGCCGGCGCCGTCACGCTCGAGATTTCCGTGATCTGGGGACTTCCGCTCAATTTCGCGAACATCGTCGCGTTGCCGCTATTGCTCGGTGTCGGCGTGGCCTTCAAGATCTATTACATCATGGCGTGGCGGGCCGGAAAGACCAACCTGCTGCAATCGACGCTGACGCGGGCTGTCGTGTTCAGCGCGATGACAAACGCTATCGCGTTCGGCAGCATGTGGGCCTCGAATTATCCGGGCATGTCGAGCATGGGCAAGATGATGGCCCTGGCGCTGATATGCACCATGGCGGCGGCCGTGTTGTTCCAGCCGGTGCTGATGGGCCGCCCGCGACAGATCAAGCCCTTCCCCGAGACGCCGAGCGCAGACCTGCGACAAGCCGCCGAGTAGCTGCTCTTCAATTCGGGCTGCGGCCGAGGACCCAATCCCTTCCCGACACGTTAATCCCCATGCGGGGGTCGATCGAGGCCGCCATGGAAACGCTGGAGGCATATCTCGACAGGAAGCACGAGGAGCTGGCGTTGCTGAACAGTTTCCTCGGTTCTCCTTTGGTGCTGCGGCGTCCGGTCTCGGTTGTTGAGGTGATTGAGCAGAAATTCCGCGTTGCGGCAGCTCTGAAGGCCGAGCATGCGCTGCACGATTGGGCGCTCACGGAGACTGCCTGGGCACATCAGGATCGCCTACGCGTTGGGCCGTTCGAGTTCAACTACGATTATCAGCGCGCAGACCTCGAAGTGCGCGGCCCATCTTTTTACCAATTCGACCGCTCGGCGGCGAACGAGACCATCTACACGTCGTCCGGCATGGCGGCGATATCGGCGCTGCTGCTGTCGTCCGTGCGCTTGATGCGTGACGCGGACATCCTGGTATTGCCCGGCTCCTACGGCGAAACGTTAGAGCTGATCGAAGGCCATGCCCGGCAGTTGCGCCTGGTCCGGCTAAAAAGCTCACCCGGCGAGGTCGCGTCTCGCGCGGCCCGACTGCGAATTTTCTTGTTCGATTCATGCGCGGCCGTGACCGCATTCGAGGCGACACTGTGTTGCGCCAGACCGCAGCTCGATCTCGTCATCTTCGATACGACCTGCTTCTCGAGCGGCTCGGGGCGAATCCGCCGGGTTCTGCGTTGGGCACGCCGTTGGGAGCTTCCCATCGTGCTCGTGCGCAGCCACACCAAGCTCGATTCTCTCGGGTTGGAGTACGGCCGGCTCGGCTCCGCGGTTTTCGTTGCCGGCGAAGAGCGCGTTGCGACGGCGAAGCAGGAACGGCTGGAGAATCTCGCCAGCGAAATGCGCAATGCGGTCCGACTGTTCGGCGGCGCGGCGCTGCCGGCGCATTTCCCGCCCTATGTTGGAACGAAACTCTACCGGGCACTGACCGATAGGCGCGTTGCGGCCATTTTGCGGAACAGCAGACGTACGGCGCACCATTTTGCATCCGCCCTCCCCGGCTCAACGGCGGAGTTGCACTTCGCCCACGGACTCTATGTCACGCTGGCGCCGGCGCGAATGCTGGACGAGCAGTAGACGAAGCAGATGGCGGCTGACTTGTGCGGCGACCTGAAAAAGGCCGGACTGCCGTTGCGCCATGCGGGAAGCTTCGGTTTCGATTTTGGCGCGGCGGAGTGGTTTCGCGACACCACCCGCAATCGCTGCGTGGTCAGGATCGCGGTCCCCGACCTTCCGACGCCGCTGTGGGACCAAGTCGTTCAAGCCGTGGCCCAATGGTGGTCAAGGCATGAGGATCGCGGCAAAACGCCATCGTCCGCTTCGCGCCCGCAAGTGGTCATTCCATAACCCCTCCATGCGCGAATGCCGGATCCTGTCTTAGCGTGTCAGCGCCACATCCCGCGCATCCGAGCTCTAACGTCGATGCGTGGCTTCTGGCTGGCGGGGGGCCGCACCGCTGCGTCGGCTGCCGCGAGCGGCCAAGTGGTTTTCTCGAAAAGTCCGAGCAGACGATCGGGAATGAAACGGGTTCTCGACGCATAAACGTGGCGGTCACCTTGTGCATGCTGACCGTGCGTAAAAAAGCGCTGTGGTACGAGCAGATGCAGATCATCCTTCGCGCGCGTCATTGCGACATAAAGTAGCCGACGTTCCTCCTCGATCTCCGCTGTCGTCCCAGTGCCGAGGTCCGAGGGCAGGCAGCCATCGACCACGTTGAGCACGAACACCGACCTCCACTCCTGCCCCTTGGCGGAATGGATCGTCGACAAGATCAGGTAGTCCTCATCAAGCAGAGGGATGCCTGCCTGGTCGCTGGTGGCATCGGGAGGATCGAGCGTCAACTCGGTGAGGAAGCGTTCGCGAGAAGGATATCCGCTTGCGATTTGTTCAAGCTGTATCAGGTCGGCGCGGCGGGTATCGGCATCTTCGTGGGTTCGCTCCAAGTGCGGCTCGTACCACAGGCGGGCGCGTTCGACATCGGCCGGCCAGTTTGATCGATGAAGGTCCGCAATGACGGCAGTGAATGCTTTCCAGGCCTCGCCGGCGCGCGGCGGAATCGGAGCGTCCGCAAGCGCTGCAATGGGGCTCGCCTCGTTAGTCATGTAATCGAGCGCCCGTTGGGCCGAGATAGGACCGACTCCCGGGATCAGGTGCATCAGGCGGAAGCCGGCAACGCGGTCTCGAGGATTCTCGACGAAGCGCAGCAATGCCAGCATGTCCTTGATGTGCGCGGCATCGAGGAACTTGAGACCGCCGAACTTGACGAAGGGGATGTTGCGCCGGACCAACTCGATTTCCAATGGACCGCTGTGGCTGGACGTCCGGAACAGTACAGCCTGCTGCTTCAGGAGTGAGCCGGACTCACGGTTTTCCAGAACCCGTTCGACAATGCAGCGGGCCTGGTCGACTTCGTCGCGCACGGCAACAAGCCGAGGCTTCATGCCCAACATTCGATCGGTCCATAGATTTTTGGTGAAACGCTCCCGGGCAAGGTCAATCACGCCATTGGCGGCAGCCAAAATCGCCTGGGTCGACCGATAGTTCCGATCAAGCGTAATAATGCTGGCGCGCGGGGCGAACTGATCCGGGAAATCCAGGATGTTGCGCACGGTCGCGGCGCGGAATGAATAGATCGACTGGGCGTCATCGCCGACCACGGTGAGGCCGTGGCCGCTGGACTTGAGCGAGCACAGGATGGACGATTGGAGACGGTTGGTGTCTTGGTACTCGTCGACCAGGACGTGGTCAAAGCGACCGCCGATCTCATCGGCCAGCTCCGGATCGTTCATTGTCTGCGCCCAGGAGAGCAGAAGGTCGTCATAATCGAGGACGTTCTGACGCTGCTTGGCCTCGACATAAGCAGCGAACAATTCTTTCAGCTCCGCCGTCCATCCGGAGCACCAAGGGAACGATGCTCCCACGATCTGCTCGATCGGCGTCTCGGCATTGACGCACCGTGAGTAGATCGCAAGGCACGTTCCTTTGGTCGGAAAGCGGCTTTCCGTCTTGGAGAAGCCGAGATCATGCCGGGTCAAATTCATTAGGTCGGCAGAGTCTTCACGGTCATGGATCGTGAAGCTGGGGTCGAGGCCAATCTGGTCGGAGTACTCGCGAAGTAGACGCGCGCCGATGCCGTGGAACGTGCCGGTCCAAGCCAAGGCATCCGTGATCACGCCGGCGTTATCTCCCATGACCTTTCGCGCGATCCGCTCGACGCGCTTTGTCATCTCGGAAGCAGCACGGCGTGAGAAGGTCATCAGAAGAATTCTTCTGGGATCAGCGCCGTTGACGATCAGATGCGCGACGCGATGCGCTAGCGTGTTGGTCTTGCCGGATCCAGCTCCGGCAATCACCAGCAAGGGCGCAGATGGACCTGGTCCGATTGCACCATGTTCGACGGCGCGCCGCTGCTCCGGATTAAGGCTTTCGAGATAGTCAGTGGTGCCTGACACGTCCGTACCGTCTCCCCCTTGCGCGATTGACGGTCACTGATTCTCGCTTTGTTCGCAACGGGACAAAGCGGCTGCGCAGCTTGGGATTGGAACTCTCCCGGGGCACAAGCATTGCTTACTTCAGCTTCATGTTCAGGCCTAACGCCAGGGAGAGCAGCATGGCGACGCAGATCGTGATGGACCACACCGGAGATACCAGGCACTACTTCGATGCCAAGGATGCGCAAGCCCTTGCGAAGGCGGAGGAGCGGTTCAAGGAATTAACGCGCGACGGCTTCACTGCGGCGGTCCGCAATGCTGCCGGTGATGTCTCGCGAGTTCGATCATTCGATCCAACCGCGGAGGAAACCTTGTTCTTCCCACGGCTTGTCGGCGGCTGATCGGCCTTACCGTCGTGTTCTTGTTTGGCCGGTACCCGGTAGAGGCGCGCTCGCTCATTCGCGTGGTGCGCCGGCTGTCCCGGATATTTTCGAGTAAAGATAATAGCGAGGCTCGTAGCCAGCGCCTTCTGAGAACCTGGCTGACGCCCGAGCAGCGCGCCCAATTCGATGCCAAACGATATTTTGACGTCATCGGCTGCGATAGCAGAAAGCGTTACCGTATCTACTATGGCACCGCGACGAACGTGCATGAGATCGACGTTGCGGGCCGGCCCAAAGTTGGCTGGTGCTTTGTGCCGGACGGTTATCTCGCCGCCGGCGACATTATGCTCGCGCAAAAGATCTCCCTGGAAACGAACGAGGTCGGCGCGTTGTTGATAGCCAACCGATTTCCAATCGAGCTGTCCCGCCGATACTAACGAGCGGTGCTGGTGCGCGCGCGATCAGAAGTGCTTGCCGCCACTAACGGGTCGGCTGGCTGCACAATCGTCGGCATGTCGCGGCACAGTTTGAAGTCCATCACCGAAGCAGCCATTCAAAGGTACCATATCTAGCGTCTCGGAGGGAAGGAGATACGCAGGATGTAGATTCCACTTCGAAACAAAAATTGATGGGAAAACCTCAAAGCTGACTTGATTTCCCTATCCGCTTCACCTGCCAGCTTTTTTAAACGGGTGTGAGGCAATGACTGATCAGCAGTTGGCTATTCGGGCCGTCGGCGAAGCGCAACGTATATTGGAAGAATACCTTCAGCCCTGCCCTCACACCAACGAGCGGCGCATTCTCGACCAGTTGGTGGAGGTTCTCGAACGGCCCGATGTGATAGTCGCTGTCGGCCGATTGCAGCAACGAAGCAGTCTCTGAGTTGCCCAAGACGATGAGACAGTTTCACCCCATCACTCTCGCCGCTTTCATTGCTGCACTATCTTCAATTGAGATTCCAATCGCGCAGGCGAAACAACAATGCAGCGCCGAGATGCCATCAAATCCACATGGTCATTGGTGGTCCTATCGGCTGATCGACGGACAAAAATGCTGGTACGAGGGCAAGCCCGGACTTTCCAAATCATTGTTGGAGTGGCGTAGAGAGCCATTGGCGCAACCGGCTTCGCGTGAAGAGGTCGCAAGCACCGTTCCAGAGAAACCTCGCAACCCGCTCGACTCGCAAGCGTGGGCACCAAGCTCACAGGCGTGGGCGCCGGCGCCGACAAACCCTGACACTTTCGAAGCTCGATGGGGAAATATTGGAGTGCGCGCTCTACCTGAAGCTCTACCCGAAGAAGCGGCGTCGGGAACGGACACGGGGCCGGCCACCCCTGAGGCCGATGATAGGCCGGCTCTGACGAAGGCAGACAGATTGCCGTTACCCCATTTTGAGAGCAGACAGGCAAAAGCGACCCGTACAATTGTGATTATTCCCGATGAGCCGCAACCAAGCGTTGGGCTCAAATAAGAGCAAATTGACCGATCTGCCGAACAAACCAATGAGATGACCACCTGATTGGAGTCGATGCTGGCTTGCCGGCAACGCTGCAGGTGGTTAGACGCCGATCAGGTCCGGTAACGGCGCACAAGCGGCATCGATAGCCCCGCCGAAGCGGGGCTATCGGAAGTCGTGGTCTGCTTATCTGCCAGCCGGATTCTTCTGACCGGAGTTTTGGGCCGGCGGTTGGGAGTTGTCCTGGCCCGAAGTTGAAGGTGCCGGGCCGCTGCCCTGAGCGCCCTGTCCAGACTGCATGTTCTGGTTGGCGGCGGGCTGATGGCCGGCTTGGCCGACCGTGGACTGATTTTGCGGAGCGGCCTGTCCGGTCGTGTTCTGCTGCGCAGGTGGCTGCTGCTGAGCAGAAGGCTGCTGTGCCTGGCCTTGAGCCTGCTGGCCTTGGGCTTGCCCGCTACCCTGGCCTGTCGTCGACTGGTTCTGCGGCATTGGCGCGTTCGCCTGACCATTCGCTTGTCCGGTCGTGTTCTGCTGCGTGCCGGTTTGGCTGTGGCCGACCGTGGACGACTGGCTTCCGGTTGTGGTCTGGCCGCTCTGCTGGCCAATCCTGTTCGACAGCCCCAGTGCGGCGACCGTGCGGGTATCAATGCTGCCGGTCGTCTGGATGCCCTGCTGTCGCTGGAAGCTGATCAGCGCCTCCTGAGTCCGAGATCCCAGCACTCCGTCCGCTTCACCGGTGAGCAGGCCCCTCTCGATGAGCACCTGCTGGACTTCCCGGATCTCCGTCGGGCTGAGATTAAGCGTCGCGACCGCACCGCTTCCAACGCTGCCTCTGCTGAAGCGGTTGCTGAAGTGCGTTCGAGGTCCGGCCGGGACAACGTCAACCACTCTGCGGTCTCGGTCCAGAAACACGATTTCGTCCTCCACGACGAAGAAGCTGTCATCGCGGAAACTCGGGAACACGTCGATCAGCGTCGGGAAGGCCCGGACCGACACGACGTTGACGTGCGACGGCACGACCGCGCCCGGGTTGACCGCAAAGTTAACGCGATTGACGTTAACGCGCGGCGCGTTTCTGGCTGACAGCACCGACTGCCTAATCGTTGTCTGCTGTTGTACGTTCAGGGTCGTGTGGGTGGCCTGGGTCTGAGCAGTCGCACCGGTTTGGCCCTGGGTTGTCGCACCAGTCTGATTCTGGTTCCGTGTGGCAGCACCGGTCGTGGTCTGGCTCTGCGGAGTAGCGCCGGTACGGTTCTGCGGGGCAGCGCCCGTCGTGGTCTGACTCTGCGGGTTAGCGCCAGTGCGGTTCTGAGTGGCAGCACCGGTCGTCGTCTGGCTCTGCGTCGAGGCGCCGGCCCGATTTTGCTGCTGAGGTGCCTGCCTGCCCGTCTGCCGCTGGGTCTCAGCACCGGTCTTGCTCTGGCCCTGCGTAGCGGCACCGGTCCGCTCCTGCCCTTGCGGCTGCCGAGACTGGCGCGTCTGGCCGCCGGCAGGTGTTTCTTGCCGTCCACCCTCTGACCGGCGAAGCTGATCGCTCTCGCGTCTTCCCTGTCCAACGGTCTGGATTTGGCCGCGCTGGGCCTGACTGCGATCAATTGTTCGTCCGCTCTGGCCTTCAGCCCGACCGCGTTCGCTCAGGCCCTGCCCTTCAGCCCGACCGCGTTCGCTCAGGCCTTGCCCTCTGGTCTGGCTCTGCATTCCCTGGCCATGCTGAGCACCCGGCGAGCCCCTTGATGTTTCGGCTCCCAGGGAATGGCCACCGGACCCGCCCGAAGGCGTGCCATGTGAAGACATGCCATGTTCGGCACCTCCACCGCCCATGCCACCACCCATGCCACCGCCGGGTCCTCCGCCCTCCCGCATGCCTTGTGCTGACGCCAGACTGACACTTGCCAACAGCGCAGCGGTACTCAGCAGAAATCTACTCTTCATAATTCTACTTTCCATCGCAACCTCCTCCGATTGTTCAGGGGCACAATCTGGCGGCTCGTTTCGGTTGGACCTGATCATCCAATCTCGCGCTTTTTCACGACGTCACGTCGTGCGCTTGAGCCGCAGGCCCTCGATCCCACCAAACGGTCTGGACGAGGACCGAACAACTGCCCTGCAGACAACGCCGCTGGTTCAGCTGAACGGAACGAGCAAAACGGGCATGCCGAACCGCTGACTTGCTCGAACACGAACAACGATGGCGTTGCCCACCCGTTCCCGTCGCACGAATCGGGTGCGGCATTTGGCACTTGGAACGCGGCCAGCCGAGCTCAGGAAGTTCCGCCGAGCGTGCTGGAACCGTCGTCGGACCTGCCTCGCCCACTCGCAATCTTCCTCCGATAAAGTTGAGCCCGGACGGAGCCGCAGCCTTCCGCTCTCGCATTACGGGTAGAATCTCAGCGATGCTACCGATGCGTACGGTGAACGCAGGCTCCGACCACGCGTTCCGGAAACGATTGCCATCGCGAATTACAAATGAGTCATATCTGACAAGCAACTTATTTTCTGACGCGGAAGTTAGTTTCCGATTTTAAATTCATGCTTCTTCACCGTCGATGACCACTTGCGCTGCGCGCCTTCCCTGCTCGCGCTGGAGCGTCTGCGGGCGATGCTCTGAGATCAAGCGATGCGCCGAGCGAGGTACGTTCCTATCACCATAAAGACGATGCCGATGATGCGTAGCGTGGTGAGCGGAGACTTCAGCGCTCCGAACAGGCCAAATTGATCCATCAGAGCGGCCGATACGATCTGCCCGAGCAACACGAAGAACACAGCATTGGCGACGCCAATGCGCGGCGCCGTCCAGGCGGCCGGGATGTCGGAGACGATCAGGTGCGGCCCCCTCATTGAGCCAGGCGCAGCCGTAGCAACGTTCTGGCTAAGGACTGTGAGCAACGCAGGCTAGCCTGCAGTTGGCAGTCGGCGTATAAGCATCTCCATGGGTTGGGATGCAGAAGACGTAGCACTGCTCAAAGAACTCTGGGCCGTAGGACGGAGCGCTGCGCAGATCGCGCGTCGTCTCGGCCATAGCCGTAACGCGGTCTGCGCCAAGCTAACTCGTTTGGGCTTGAAGCGTGGTCACAAGCCGCCAACGGCAAAACCTAGGATAAGGTCGGTGCCGAAGCGAAAGCCGGCATTGGCTGCCTGTGCCCGCCCCGTGGCAAAGATCGTGTCGCGGAAGGCAGTGATGAAGCAGCCCAAGGATTTCACCAAGGATTTCACCAAGCGCCAGCTTTACGCCATGCTGGCTGAAGCGGTGAGGAATACGGGCTAACGCTCATCTGCTGCCGAAAAACCGTTTGCCTCGCGTCAATCAGTTGTTTCGCAAGCGCGCGAAAAATAACGGTAGTTCTTGGTCGTGATCCAGTCCGCTAACTGGTCCAACCTCAGGCTCTGAAATTTTGTAGGACTTGTATTCCAAACGTGCCCTTTTCACTGCCTGAGCATAGTTCGGACAGCGGAGGACGATCTCCTGGCCTCGAACTGAAACCACGTAGCAAATCTGGGAAGCTGTATGCCGTCGGATCAAGTCCTGCTGGGAATCGAACTCCGCTCTCAATCAGGTTTATCCACAGGGGCGCGTAACGCCATATGCTTGAATAGGTCCCCGCCGCCGACTAGGGTTTGCGTCCTGGCAGGAGGCATTGACCGATGGTGAAAGATCGTTTCCCGCCCAACGATCCTATTCCTCTCTTTCTTTCCGACCCCGTCGAAGAGCCCGACCAATCGGGGATCACGAAAGTTGTACTGTCGGACATCTTCAGGAAGCTCGTCCTGGTTTTCGCGGCTGGAGCGGTTGTGTTCGCAGCCATTTCGGTAGGAAATTTGATCCTCTTTGCGAGCGTCACGGCTTCCCAGGTCAGCACACCGGCGCCTCAAAACAACAGCGATCAGATGATGCCCGCGATTCAGTCAGTTGCCAGCGCCGAGATCTTGCCTGGAACCTCGCCGGGCGATGAACTGCTTGCCACTTTTAAATCTGCCTTCGAAAGTAAGACTGAAGTCGATCAGACAAGAGCCGAAGCGTTGCTCAATCAATTTCAGACCTGGGCGGCCGAAGAAGATGCTCAAGCCCGACCGGCCCAGCCGGTGCAAGAAGACCGAGTACATATCGTGCAGAGAGCCCCCTTACCAAAACCTCGACCGATCCAGGCCGCGCAAACCGCCCGGCCACCGGAGCCGTCGCCGCAAAATGCCCGTTGGCCCTTCAGTGGGCGCAATTGACCCCCCATGGCGCGGGCGCCAGCCCGGTGCGCCGATCCGTGAGTGTTGGCGCGAGTGTAGGAAGTTTTTGCTTCGCCCTGGTTCGAAGGCGCTCCTTAGTGGTCACCATTCAGCCCACTCGAAGCGCGAGCGGCTTCTGTCGCTTCATTTCGCACACTTACAATAATGTGCATAACAGTAATCATCCGGATTGCTCCAGCCGTTACATTCTCGCAAGCTAACAATCGCAATAGCGCACCTCGACCGCCGAACCGAGGAACCCACAATGCCTGCTCTGATTGATTTGTGGCTGATGCCAACCCGTCTCTGGCTCGATCTCGTCGCCCCGCCTAAGCTCGCTCCCGTCACTACTGATTTGGTCCCACTTGCCAAGGCGAGGTACATCCGACGGAGGCGCAAGGTGCTAAGGTCGAAGCGCGGCGACTGACTGGGCCTTCCGGGCGGCGCCAAGCCGTTCGCGGCGCTAATCCTGATTGCGACATCGAACGGGCCGACGATGTTCGCACTCGGGCGGTCGTTTTATTTGCAAGCGCTACCCTATTCTCTTGCTCTCCACCGCTGGTTGAGCCTAGCATCCTGGCAGCCCGGGATGGGAAAATGCCCCTCATTAGCGACGGGAAGAGCAAACCGCTATCGCACAGCAACTCGCGATCGATCGGCGTCTGGATGAGCGTCGCCGGCAGAAGCCCTATTCAGCCGGTGCGTGTGCTTGCCAGCTACGAAGCTCTTTCGCAACTCGATCCCACGAATGTTCGGGATTTGCATGGAGCACTAGAGAATTTCGATCGCTTCAGGTCGCAAGTCGAGGCCGCAGCAAGCCGTAAATTTGATAGTCATGGGTTCGACGCCGAAAAATATGAAGGGATGCCTGCCGTCAGACTGAGGGCCGGCGATCTGACATAGGGAGGCGCATTGTGCCGAATGCCGTGAGGCCTTCCGCGACGCCGTAGACAAACCGGGCGCGCTCACCGTCCGTCGGACGAAGGCTTGCTGAGCCGTTGCCTGACGATGCATCAAGAGTCGTGTCTTCGAGGCTGGCAAAAATCCCGCTGTGGCCTGCCCTACTTTTCTTGTTCCATGGTGACCGCGACGGCGCCGATTGCGGAGAGGCGGACCTTGTTACCTTCTACGTCCGCGACGAGGCTGCGATCAACGAAGTGGTGATGACCCTTGTGGCTTCCCTCGCCGCTGTCTCTCTTGACCAACTTGATCCGGTTGCCGTCGACCTTATCAACCGTTCCGACATGGACACCGTCCGCGCCGATGACTTCCATGTGTTCCTTGATCTCGGTCATTGGGTAAGTTCTCCCGCGCTCTCAATGTTTCGACGCAACGCACGACGAACGCCCCAGGTTCCGTCGACGATCGCGGCTGGAGCAGATTCTGACCAGACACGGTCATAACCGGCTGCACGGATCCTAAACCTAAGTATCCTCGTCTCATACAAATGTAAGGCACCGATGAACGTCCGTGCAATAGTTCGGTCCGTCTCTCTGTGATTGGTTGTAGTTAGACGGCGTTGTGCCGCTCGAACTGGATTGCGGAGGCGAAATGCTGACCAAAGAATATTTGGACACGGCACGGAACATACTCCGGGCGGCCGAAGCAATGACGGACCAACGCGTTGCAGGTCAGCTTAAGGCGCTTGCCGAGGACTATGAGCGGCGAGCTGAGAATGCCGCACACGCTGCTAGGGCATCGGCTCAGTCAGCTGCTCGCGAGTGTTAATTCGTCCACAACACCTCTCAAGCAGGGCACTCTCATGAACGTCATCATTCGGAAGCTTGACGGCTTGTGGCACCTCATCGTCGGGTCGTGTCAGATCCGGACTCCGTACTTGGAGACACAGGACCGGGCGCTGGTCGTTGCGTACGCCCGCAGGGTCTACCCGGGCGCCAAGATCATCGAACGAGACTGACGGTTAAGAGGGGAACGGGGCCGCACTCGCGCAGGTCAGGCGTGCTGCGCCGCGAGTTCAGCGCTCGGACCCATGAGGCGCTGTGGGATCAATGACAAAGAGCTAGTGCGATCCAGTCATTGGAAGACCGTCATTTCCCGATTGCGGCTTCAAACGCCGCCCTCTGAGCCGGCGTTAGATGCAGCCCGCGCTTCGTGCGACGGTCCAGGAAATCGGCGGCCCTCGTCGCCCATTCCGTTTCGCGGAGATAGCATGCCTCGCGCTCATAAAAGTCTCCGCCGAAGTGGCGTCCAAGATCTGCGCAGGTCCGGGCCGAACCGAGAAGTTCGCTTGCGCGCGTGCCATACAGCCGCACGCAATGACGGAGCAAGGTTTGGGGAAGATCGGGATAGTCGCGCTGTAGGTCCGCGACGAGATCGGCGAAGGCTCCGACAAAATCGCCTCCGGGAAGCGGTTTCGCCGCGGTCCAGCCGCCTGGCATTGTGGGAAACCAGGGCCTCAGACGCTGCAGCGCGTGCTCTGCCAGCTTGCGATAGGTCGTGATCTTGCCGCCAAAGATCGAAAGCAGCGGCGGAGCATTCCCCGAGCCGTCGATCTCGAAGACATAGTCCCGTGTCACCGCGGACGGGTTCTCCGCGTTGTCGTCATAGAGGGGTCGGACGCCCGAGAAGGCATGAACGATATCTCGCGGGGGGTTCCGAAAATAACGGCGCAGCACCCGCTGCAGGTATTCGATCTCGGTATCGTCAATTGCAACGTCCTCCGCGCGTCCATTATAGGGAATCTCGGTAGTGCCGATCAGCGCGAGGTCGTCTCCATAGGGATTGACGAAGATGACACGGCGATCATCGTTCTGCAGCAGATAGGCATGCTGTCCGCTCCAGAATTTTGGCACGACCAAATGGCTGCCCTTGACCAGCCGGACATTGTGAATCGAGTTCAGTCCCGCAACGCCTTTCACCACGTCTTGGACCCAGGGCCCCGCCGCATTGACCAGCGCGCGCGCCCGCACGATCTGCGCGCCGCCGTCTTCCGCCTTCATCTCGAGTTGCCAAGTGTCCGCTGCCCGGCGCGCGCGCACGGCTCTCGTGCGCGGCAAAATGCGCGCACCGTGACGCGACGCATCGACGAGATTGAGGATCACCAGCCTGGCATCGTCGACCCAGCAATCCGAATATTCGAAGCCGCGGCGAAACTCGCCACGCAGCGGCTCGCCTTCGGGGGCGCGCGACAGATCGAGGCTGCGGCTCGGCGGCAGGCGCTCGCGGCCGCCGAGGTGATCGTAGAGGAACAGCCCGGCCCGAACCAGCCAGGCCGGGCGCTGCTCCGGGGAATGCGGCAGCACGAAGCGCATCGGCCAGATGATATGGGGCGCGGATGCGAGCAGAACTTCCCGCTCGATCAGCGCCTCTCGCACCAGACGAAACTCGTAATATTCGAGATAGCGCAGGCCGCCATGCACGAGCTTGCCCGAGCGCGAGGACGTACCTTCGGCGAAATCGTCCTTCTCGCAGAGCAGCACCTTCAGGCCACGACCGGCGGCATCGCGCGCGATGCCGGCTCCGTTGATTCCGCCGCCGATGACAGCGATATCGACAAGCCCGTGATCCCTGGCCGCGACCGGCGCAGTATCCGTCATCGCTTCCCGCTGAGCTTCTTTTTCTTGCGTGGCGCAACCTTCGCCGATGCGGCCGACTTCGTGCTTGGCGACGACGTCTGCAGCCCGTAGGTCGAAAATCCCCGCGCCGTTTCGGCGATCTCTTCATCGGTCAGGATGACATGCGAGCCGAGCGCCAGCGACAGATAATACTGCCGCGCGATCGTCTCGAGCTCGACGGCAAGCCACATCGCCTTGTCCAGATTGGCGCCGAGCGCAATCATGCCGTGATTGGCCAAAAGGCAGCCGTTGCGTCCTTCGAGCGCCGCAAGCGCATGCTCCGACAGTTCCTTGGTGCCGTAGCGCGCGTAGCCGGCACAGCGGATGTTGGTCCCGCCGAATGCCGCCATCATGTAGTGGCACGCCGGTATCGACTTCCGCGCAATCGCGAGCACCGTGGCATAGGTGGAATGAGTGTGGACGATGGCGCCGACATCGGCGCGCGCGCGCATGATGTCGAGATGGAAGCGCCACTCGGTGGATGGCTGCAGCGGCCCGGTCCAAGCGCCATAGTCGCCTTCGAGCGGCATCGATGCAATCATCTCCGGCTTCATCGCATCGTAGGGAGTGGCCGACGGCGTGATCAGCATCTCCTCGCCGTAGCGGGCGGAAATGTTGCCGGATGTGCCCTGATTGAGGCCCGAGCTGTTCATCCACCGGCATTTTGCGATGATCGCCTCGCGCAATTGTCGTTCCTCACGGGTCATGGGTTGGCACCTTTCTTCAACACGGATTGAGCGGCCGCTCGCCTGCTAGAAAGCGGCGAACCTCCTCGGCGACCTGATCGGCGGCAACGGTGACGGTACGCACCGAGGCGCCGGCGATGTGAGGCGTCAGCGTCACGCTCGGCAGTTGCAACAGCGGCCAATCGGGCGGCGGCGGTTCGACCGCGAAGGTGTCGAGCGCGGCGCCGCCGAGCCGGCCGGACGCGAGCGCGTCATAAAGCGCGTCATAGTCGACCAGCGGGCCGCGCGCCGTGTTGATGAAGAACGCGCCCTTCTTGACCCGCGCCAGTGCCTCGCGGCCGATAAAGCCGGCGGTCTCAGGCGTTACGCGCGCGTGCAGGCTGATGACGTCGGAGCGCGCCAGCAGTTCGCCAAGCGCGACATGCTCGACGCCATCGTTGCGGTCCTGGACGCTGAGCTGGACATAGGGGTCGGCCACCAAGAGCTTGCAGCCGAACGCCTTGAGCAGCTTCACCACGCGGCTGCCGATCGCGCCGTAACCGACGATGCCGACGGTCATTTCGCCAAGCTCGCGCCCGGTGCGATCGGCACGATAGAGGTCGCCGCGCCATTCGCCGGCGCGCAAGGCTTCGTGGCCGCTGCGGATAAGACGCGTCTCGGCTAAAATGGCGCCGACCGTGAATTCCGCGACCGCGCTGGCGTTGCGACCGGGGGTATTGACGACCAGCACGTTGTGATCGCGCGCGGCCTTGAGGTCGATATTGACCGGACCGCCGCGCGACACCGCAATGAATCTGAGACCGGGCAGCCGTTCCAGCATCGGCCGCGAGATCGGTGCCAGATGGGTGACAAGCAGGGCTGCGTCCCCGATGAAGGCCGCGACGTCGTCCGGATGGCCCATGAACTCCTTCAGGCCGTCGAGCGGCGAGCCCGCGTAGCCGTGCTCCATCGGTTCATCCGGCCAGGGCTGCTCCAGGGTGCGGATGTTGACGCCGTTACCGCATGCGGCCGCGATCCGCTCCGCGAACACCGACGGCAGCATGAAGCGATCACCGACGATGGCAATCGAGCTAGACATGGCCGCCCCCCGCGCGCAGCGCAGCGAGCTGCTTCCAAATCGGCCGTGACGCCAGCCGCCCGTCGAGATAAGCCGGGAACATCCGCCCATAACGCGTCACCAGCGCGGAATCAGGTGCCTGCGGTTCGTTGAGATGCGGTCTCACCCAATCCTCGGCGCAGGCCTTCATGTGCGGATAGACACCGGTTGCAACGGCGGCGATCATCGCAGCACCTCCCGCACCAGCCTCGGCGCGGCTGCAGACGCGGACACTGCATCCGAGCGCCGCGCCAAGAATGGTCGTGAGAGCGTGGCTGCGCGCCGCGCCGCCGGTGATGCGGACCTCGCGAGGCAAAGTCCCCATCGCGGCGTAACAATCGCGCGCGGCGAATGCCAGCCCCTCCATGACTGCCCGCATCAGATCCCAATAACAGTGATGCGAGCGCAGACCGAAAAACTGCGCGCAGGCCTCATGGGCGACGAACGGACCGCGCTCGCCGGCATCCGAGATGAAGGGATGAAACAGCACCTCGCCTGGTTTTGCCTCAAGCACCTGCTGGTCAAGCCTACGGATCAGGTCGGCGCGCGAGCGCGTCACGCCTTCCGCGGCGAGCAGGCCCAATGCGAGGTCTAGCAGCCAGTCGATATTCAGCGTCGCCGCCATGTTGGATTGCATCTGGGCATAATGGCCCGGCACCGGAAACGGCATAGTGTAGCCGGTCGCCTCGCCGTTCAGGGTGACCGCATCGGCATCGGGCGCAAGCCGCATATGCATGCCGGTCGAACCGATGATGGTGCAGCCGACATCGGGCGCGGGATCGTAAAGGCCGGCACCAAGCGCGTTGCAGATCACATCGACATAGCCGAGCGAGACAGGCACGCCCTGAGGCAAGCCGGTTTCAGCGGCAGCATCGGCGCCAAGCGGATGCGTGACCGCAACCCCGTCGACCACCTCCGGGAAAAGCCGCACGAGATCGGAAATGCCGATCATCCGTGCCGCCTCGGGATCGAAACCGCGCTTGCGGAAATCGCCGCAGGTAAAAGTCGCTTCCGAAGGATCGGTGGCGCGCTGGCCGGTGAGAAGGAAATACAGCCAGTCCTTGCAATGGAATACCGTCGCAGCGCGCGAAAGCGTCTGCGGAGCATGTGCCTGCAGCCAGGCCAATTGTGGTCCCTGCTGGCAGGCGTTCAGTCCCGAGCCGGTCAACCGATAAAGCGGCGCGTTACGCTCGCTGCCGCGAATCTCCTCCACCATTCGAGCCGCACGTGAGTCCAGCCAGAGCAGCGCCGGTGCAACCGGCCGGCCGTCATCGTCGATCAACCAGGTACCGTCGCCCTGCCCGGTGACCGCGACCGCCGCCACCCTTGGCCCAAGATCGGGCACAACAGCCGCAAGCCCTCGCAGCGCGGCAACCGTGTCGTTCCAGGTGCGCGTCATGTCCTGCTCGACGCGGCCTCCTGCCAACGTACTGTAGCTGTTCGGCAGCGAGAAATCGCCGAGCTGCCGGCCTTCCCGCGTGAAAGCCACGGTCTTAATCACGGAAGTGCCGGCATCGATGCCGACGATCACGTCGCGGAGCATCGTCAGGACACCTCCGCATGGCGAATGCAGACCCCGTCCGCGCCGAAAATATTCAGGTGACGCGGCCCAAGCGCGAACGGCACGACATCTCCCGGCCGCGCCGCGACCCTGTTCGGGATGACGGCAATCAGCAGATGACCGGCGCATTCGCCGGCCACATGCGACTGATCGCCGAGCCACTGATTGGAGACGATGCGCACGCGCACGGCCCCCTCGCCGACCGCGATCCTCTGCGGCCGGATACCGACCCGCACACGTCGCGCCGCAACGAGCGCCTGCTGTGCGGCCCGATCGAGGCCATCGCCGCTGATGTCAAAGGCCACGTCGGGACCAAGCGAGAGACGGAAACCACCATCGGCCCGTTTCACCTCCGTCTCCAGCAGATTCATCGGCGGCTCGCCGATGAAGCTCGCGACGAACAGATTGGCGGGACGATCTTTCAACTCCCTCTCGCTTGCGAATTGCTGCAGCACCCCGTCTTCCATGACCGCGATGCGATCGGCCAATGCGCTCGCCTCGGTCTGGTCGTGGGTGACAAAGATCGCCGTCATCTCACGCTCGGCGAGCAGGCTCTTGATCCGTCCGCGCAGCACCGCGCGCAGCTGCGGCTCGAGCTGCCCCATCGGCTCGTCAAGCAAATAGAGGTCGGCATCGCGCACCAGCGCACGTGCCAGCGACACCCGCTGTTGTTGTCCGCCGGAGATCACACGCGGATAATTCTCCAGAATGTCTTCGATTTCGACCAAACGGGCAATTGCTTCCACGCGGCGTGACACCTCGCTGCGCGAAACCTGCTGGGACTTCAGCGCGAACGCGATGTTCTCGCGAACCGTCAAGGGCGGGTAAAGCGAGTAGCCCTCGAAGGCCATCGCGACCTTTCGCCGCGCCGGCGGCAGCGTGTCGATCCGCCGCCCGCGAACGGCGATGGAGCCAGAGGTGACGCTCTCGAAGCCCGCGATCATGCGCAAGGTCGAGGTCTTGCCGCATCCCGATGAGCCCAAGAGCGCGACGATCTCGCCTTTCCCGACCTCCATGTCGAGCGAGCGCACGGCGTGCACCGGCGGCCGGCCGTGACTGCGATATACCTTGTCGATCCCTCGAAGCTCCAGCATTCCCATGGTCATCGTGCTCCGATCATGCCGCCTGTCGCCGGTGCGACAGCGAGATGCGAAGGCCGGTTTCCCGGTCGAACAACTGCACAGCCTCCTGCGCAAAGCGGACAAATACGGCGTCGCCGGCGGCAACGTTCAGCGCGTCGGGCCGCAGCGCCGCCAGCCATTCCTTTCCGTCCTCGAACCGGAGCAGCAGCACCGCCTTCTCGTGCATCGGCGTGATCGCAAGAACGCGCGCCGGCATGGCATCTTCACCGGCGGAAAAGGAAATGCCGAGATCCTCAGGCCGAACGCCGAGCCAGTACGGCCGGTCCGCCGGCAGCGCGTCGGCCATGCCGAGCGGCACCCTGGCCCCGGAGATCACGGCAAACAACGTGCCGTGCTCGGTAAAGGGCATCATCTCTGCTAGATTGATCGTGGGATCGCCAAAAAGCCGCGCGACAGCAACGGACGCAGGACTCAGATAGATCTCTTCGGGGCTCGCGATCTGTTCAAGCCGACCACCGACGAGGACTGCGATGCGATCGGCAATCGCCATGGCCTCGCGGTAATCCTGGGTCACGTAAAGGACCGCTGCGGTGCCGCGCCGCAAAAGGCTCGGCAGCTCGAGCCGCATTTCATAACGCAGCTTGGCGTCCACGTTGCGCAGGGGGTCATCGAGCAGCAGCACGTCCGGATTGCCGATCAGCGCCCGCGCCAGAGCCGTGCGCTGCTTCTGGCCATTTGACAATTCGCGCGGCATATGGCCGAGCACATGCTCGATCTTCAGCAGCCGGCTGATCGCCTGCACGCGGCTAGTGGCGTCCGCCCGACCCTTCGCCCGCAGGCCGCTTGCGATATTGTCGCGCGCCGTCATATGCGGAAACAGCGCGAAATTCTGGAAGGCCATCCCGATCCCGCGTCGCTCCGGCAAGGCACCGACGATCGAGCGGCCGCCGACAAGGATATCGCCCTCATCAGGTTCGAACATACCCGCGATCATCCGCAGCAGCACCGTCTTGCCGCCGCCAGAGGGCCCGAACACCGCGACTATCTCGCCGGGCTCGACGACGAGCGACAGGCTGTCGGCGGTTCGCACCGCGCCGAAGACCTTGGTGACGGATTTGACTTCGAGTCCCGCCATTGCGTCAGCCCTTGACCGCGCCGAGGGACAGGCCCTCGACCAGATAGCGCTGCGCATAGAGCGCGAGCAGCAGCGTCGGCGTGACCGAAAGTACGATCGCCGCGGCGATCTGGCCGTACTGGATGCCGGACGCCGTGACGAAGGCGAGCGCGCCAACGGTCACCGGCTGTTTGTCGGCGGAGGCGAGGATCAGCGCGAAGACGAAATTGTTCCAGCAGAAGATGAATGACAACAGCCCGGCGGCCGCAATGCCGGGACCGGCGAGCGGCACCGCAATACGCGTGAAGGCCTCGCGCCAGGAATGGCCGGCGAGGCGATAGGCGTGCTCGATGTCGGGGCTGATATCCTCGAAATAACCGCGCACGATCCACAGAATCAGCGGCAGCGCGATCAGCTGATAGACCCAGATGATGCCGAAATAGGTATCGTTGAGGCCGAGCTCCTGATAGTAGAGCGACAGCGGCAGCAGCACCAGCAACGGTGGCGCGAAGCGGAACGAGAGCAGCGTGAACGCGATGGTCTCGCCCAGCCGGAACTTGAAGCGCGCAAAGGCGTAGGCCGCAGGCACGCCCAGCAGTAGCGCCAATGCCACCGCACCGCTCGACAGCACGAGACTGTTCCACAAATTGTGCATGAAGGTGATTTCGAGATTGCCCGCAGCCGTATGCAACTGGCCGGAGATCAGCGCCTCGTAGTTGGCAAGAGTGGGCTCAAATAGGAGGCGTGGGGGGATTCGCAGGATCTGTTCGTTGGTCTGGAACGACATCAACAGGATCCAGGCGATCGGAAACATGAAGAAAACAAGGATCAGCGTGAGCGCCACGCCCCGGAAGATGCGACCGGCAAGACTTTCATGTTCCATCGCCGCCCTCCCCGAACCTCACGCCTGGCTGTGTGCGCGTGCGCGCAACCGCAACCAGTTCTTGATGAAGATGTTCGACAGGATGTTGGTGATCACCCACAGGATCATCAACAGCGCCGCCGACCTGCCCACGTTGGTGTACTGGAAGAACTCGAGATAGGCCTGCACCTGAAACACCATCAGCCGATCGCCCGGACCGCCCTGCGTCATCGCATAGATGATGTCGAACTGCTGGATCGAGTCGAGCAGGCGGAACAGCGAGGCCGTGATGATGTACGGCGCCAGCATCGGCAGCGTGATACGGAAAAACACGAAGGTCGCCGGGACGCCATCGAGCGCCGCTGCCTCGAACGGCTGGCGCGGCAGCGACCGCAGCCCAGCGAGCAGCAAGATCATGATGAAGGGGGTGTAGACCCAGACATCGACGAGGACCACCGTAAACAGCGCGGTCGAAGGATCGGACGCCCATTTGAAATCAGTGAGGCCGAAAAGGCCGACCAGATAGGACAGGATTCCGAATCCCGGGTTGGTCATGAGTTTCCACATCAAGGCGGCAATCGCAGGCGCCGTCATCAGTGGCAGCAGCAGCACGATCGAGACCGCGTTGTGAAAGCGGGTCGGGCGCCGCAGCAGAAGCGCTATCGCTAGACCGAGCAGCAGCTCGAGGACGACCGTCAACGCGGTGTAGACAAGCGAGATGCGCAACGTATTCCAGAACGCGGGATCGGTGAGAAAGTCGACGTAGTTCTGGACGCCGATGAAGCCACGCAAAAACGGCAGGTTCAACCGATAGCGCTGCAGCGAATAGACCGCGGCGGCCACAAACGGGACAATGATCGCCACGCAGACGAGCAGCGCCGGCAAACTGAGAAGATAAGGCAGTGCGCGGCCGCGTGGCCTCGCCTTGCGCCCGGCTGGCGCATTCGCCTGAAGGAGTTGCAGCATGCTCATGGTGACGAAGCTTCAAGCGTTTGCGGCATGCCACCGGCCCGAAGAAGCTGGTCTTCCGGCCGATGGCCTGTCAAGGTACGCTGAGGAACAGGCGCCAAGCGGTGTATCAGCCGAGTCCGGCGGACTTCAACTGGCGATTGACGCTGTCGGCGAGCCTGTCGAGCCCCTCGTCGACGCTAACCTCCTTCGCGACCATCTTCTGCAGCGAGGCCGCCCACTCAGTGGTCAGATCGAAGAACAGCGGCTGCGCAGTGAAGTAGATTTTCGCGCCGGGAGAAGAGACATCGTACTGCTCGAGATAGCCGGGATAGGACTTCGCGATCCTGTCGCGGAACTCGCTGTCCTTCCACACCGAGGTACGCACGGGATTGACGAAGTCCATCTTGCGCGCGCCAAACAGGTCGTGCTCGGTGGACGCCGCCCACTGCATGAACAACCAGGCCGCATCCTTCTGCTTCGAGAAGCTCGACAGCGCGAGTGACCAGATCCACACATTGGGTGTCGGCGCCTTGGCGGCCGGATTGGCCGCGAACGCCGCGTAGCCCATCTTGCCTTTCTCCTTGTTCTCGCCGCCATTCATGAAATAGCCGAGGATGTCGGCGTCGAAGATCATGCCGGAGGCGCCGGCACCAAGGTCGGTGCCGACCTGGTACCAGGTGTAAGTCGACCAGTTCCTGGGTCCCGACTGCTGGATCATCTTGACCCATTTATCGTGGAACTCCTTCGAGGCCTTGGTATTCATGGCGGCTTTCAGCTTGCCGCCTTCCATCACGAAGTCCTTCTGCCCGAAGTTGGAATACCCGGACAGGAAGCCCGGATGGATGGTCGCCCAGGAGCGCGAGCCGCGAACGCCAATTCCATAGGGTCCGCCCGCATCCTTGGTAATCTTCGCCGCGACCTCGATCATGTCATCCAGGTTCTTTGGCGGTTTGACGCCGACCTTGTCGAAGATGTTGCGGTTGTAGGTGATGTTGTTGAGTTCGAATCCCCACGGGATGCACCACTGCTTGGCTTTGCCTGAACCCAGTTCGGAGCCGGGGACGCCGTCCCATGCCGTCGAGGCGCGCAGATTTGGCAGCACGTCGTCCCAATTGAAGTCGGGGCTCGTCTTCGATGCGTCCTGAATGTAGGCGTTGAGATCCTCAGTCCAGCCGGCGGGGCCATAGGTCCAGGTCATGTATGCGCCCGTCATGAAGGCATCGTACTGGTCCGACTTCGACGACAATGCCGCCGTCACCTTGTCGAAATAGACGTCCTCCGGAAAGATATCGTAGGTCACATTCATGCCGGTGAGCGACTTGAATGCGGCGATATCCGCGATCATCGCATCGGCGTAAGGATGCTTGTTCAACAGCAGCTTGACCGTCTTGCCACTTTGGGCCTTCCAGTCAAAATTCGCGGCCATCGCCCGGGAAACCGACGACGCGAAGGCGGCGTTGGCGGCAACCCCGGCAATGCCGAGCTTAGCCGCACCATCGAGCAGATCTCGCCGGCTAATGCGCTTGGCGGCGTAGGAGTCGAACAGATTCTTCTCACGATCGAACATGCACTCATCTCCTTGTTTGCACTTACTTCCGTCCCTTGATTCTTCTGGTCGCGCCGGATGTTTCCTCCGGCTTGTCCGCAGCGAGCACAGCGGCGGTCGCCTCGTCGATGATCAGCCCGTGCAGCATGCCGCTGCGCAGCACGCCGCGCAGCGCCGTCACCTTGGGAAGGCCGCCGGCGATCGCGACGATGCGGTGCTTCTTCAGATCGGCCGGGCTCATCGAGGTCGCGCGTGCCGACAGATCGATGTCCAGCACCTGGCCGTTGGCATCGAAGAAATGCCCGAGCAGATCGGCGCAGGCGCCGACCCGTTTCAGTTCGGTGACCTCGTCGGGCTTGATCATGCAGCTCGACACCAGAAAGCCGTCGCGGCTGATCTGACCAATGCCGACCAGCAACAGGGAGGCCTTGCGGGCCAGCGCGAAAACGTCGGCAATGCCGTATTGTGTCATCAACACAGCCCTATCGGCGACTGAATTGGCGAACACCGGGACCGGGAGCAGGAAGGCTTCGGCGCCGGTGCGCTCGGCCAGTCGGTGAATCACGTCGAACGGATTGGCGGCGAATTTCCGGGTCAACCCGCCCAGCAGCGACACGAACTGCACATCGCGCGCCGGCGTCTGCGGCGTCTGTTCGACGAGGGCCGCCAGTGTGCGTCCGTGGCCAACGCCGATGACCTTGTCCTCGCCGCGCTCGAGGATCTGGCGCAGGAAGCTTGCTCCCTCGAGTGCCAACGCCTTCAGCGGCAGGTCGCCCTCGCCGAGATCCGGCGCGACGCGGCAGAACGCAAGCCCGTAGCGCTGGGCCAAGGCGTTTTCCAGCGCCACGCATTCCGCCACCGGACCCTCGACAAAGACGCGGATCATGCCCTCGCGGCTCGCGCGCGCGATCAGGCGGTGCGCCTTGGTGCTCTGGATGTTGAGGCGGCTTGCGACCTCCGACTGGGTCAGCCCAGCGGCGAAATAGAGCCACGCCGCGCGCGTCGCGAGCGACGCTTCGCCATCGACCATGGACAGCCTGTCGGAAGGGAAAGACACGCCCGCAAGACCTCGCTTGCAAATTTCTTCACGTCCTGCAAAAAATTGCAGAGGCTGACCGGGGCGTCAATCCCCCAAATATGCTGCAGCGCAATCGCCCAGCCCGGCCGCGGTTGCGTGGTCAGCCGGTGAAACCCAGGTGAAAACTAATGACAGGATTGTTCCTCGGCATTGACATTGGAACCGGCGGGGTTCGCGCGTGTGCCGTCGATGCGCGCGGCGACATCCACGGCATAGCTTCAGCCGCCCTCCCCCCGCCGAGGCAGGACGGCGATGCCCGTGATCAGGACCCGGAGCTCTGGTGGCAGGCTGCGGTCACAGCCATCCGCAAGCTCGGCCAGACGGTCGGTCTCGACCGCGTCGAACGCGTTGCCGTCGATGGCACATCCGGGACCCTGTTGCTCATCGATGCCGGCGGCAGGCCCCGCTCGTTGGGGCTGATGTACAACGATGCCCGTGCCGCCAAGGAGGCCGCGCGTATCGCCGACGTGGCACCAGCGGAAAGCGGCGCCCACGGCCGCAGCAGCGCGCTTGCCAAGCTGCTCCATCTCCTGCATCAGGGCGACGCAGGGGATGCACGCCACGCCGTTCATCAGGCCGACTGGATTGCCGGCCGGTTCGGCGGCTGCCACGGGATCAGTGACGAAAACAATGCGCTGAAGCTCGGCTACGACCCCGTGACGCGCAGCTGGCCCGCGTGGATCGACCATCTCGACGTGCCACGCGAATTGCTGCCGAAGGTGCTGGTGCCCGGAACGCCCTTTGCCGAAATCGATCCGAACGTCGCGCGCACGCTCGGCTTGCCGCCATCGGCGCGCATCGTGGCCGGCACCACCGACGGCGTCGCGGCTTTCATCGCGACCCGTGCCGATCAGCCCGGAGACGCCGTCACCTCGCTCGGCACGACGCTGGTGCTGAAACTGCTTGCGCCGCGGCCGATCTTCGCGGCCAACCAGGGCGTCTATTCGCACCGTCTTGGCGAGCGATGGCTTGCCGGCGGCGCTTCCAATTCGGGTGGCGCGGCTTTGCTGATGCATTTCACCGTCGAGGAGATGGACCGTCTGACACCCCAACTCAAGCCGCAGCAGCCGACCGGTCTTGATTATTATCCGCTGCCAAAGCCCGGCGAGCGCTTCCCGATCGCCGATCCAGCCCTGGCGGCGCGGACCACCCCGCGTCCGGTCGAGAAGGAACGTTTCTTCCAGGGCCTGCTCGAAGGCATCGCATCGGTCGAGGCACTCGCCTATCAACGCCTGGCTGTGCTGGGAGCTCCGCCATTGCGGCGCGTCATCAGCATCGGCGGCGGCGCGAGGAATGAGGCATGGACCTCGATCCGGCGTCGCATTCTGGGCGTGCCCGTCACGGTCGCCGAGCAGACCGAAGCAAGCTACGGGGCGGCGCTGCTTGCATTGCACGGCGGCCCGCCATGAAAGATGGTCCTGTCGCCATCACGGGTCTCGGTGCCATCGCCGATAGGTTCGATCACGTCCTGCTCGACCAATGGGGAACCCTGCACGAAGGCAAGTCGATCTTTCCTGCAGCCATAGAATGCGTGGCGCGGCTCCGGGAAGCCGGTAAGCGCGTGCTGGTGCTTTCCAACTCGGGCCGGCGCGCCAACGATAATCAGCGGCGCCTTGCCGCGCTTGGCCTGCCGCTCGATGCCTATGACGGCATGTTGTCGTCGGGCGAAGTTGCCTGGAGCGGATTACGCGAACAGGAACGCGAACCCTTCATCGGTCTCGGCCGCACGTGTTTCGTGATTACACGCGGCGGCGACCAGTCGATCGTGAACGGTCTTGGATTCGATGTCGCGGAGGATGTGCGAGATGCCGACTTCATCCTGCTCGGCGGTCTCGACGAAGCCGTATCCGAACCTGAACACTGGCGCGAACGCCTGACCGTCGCTGCGGCGCGACGGGTGCCGATGCTGTGCGCCAATCCCGATCTTGTCATGTTCGGCGCGGGAGGACTGATTCCGGCGCCCGGCGCGCTGGCAGCCTTTTATCAATCGCTCGGTGGCACGGTGAAATTCGTCGGCAAGCCGCATGGGCCGATCTTCGCTGCTGCACTCGAAAGGCTGGGCCATCCCGTGCCCGAGCGCGTTCTCGTCGTCGGCGATTCGATCGATCACGATGTCGCCGGCGGCCGCGCGGCAAGAATGCTGACCACCCTCATCCGCTCCGGCGTTCATCGGGAAGCACTCGCGAAGGCGGCTGACCTGCCCAAGGCGGTCTGCACACTGGCCGGCTCGGAATCCCGCACGCCGCATTGGATGATTGAATATCTGGCCTGGTGAGGTTTTGAAGATGCGGCAGCCTGCAATCCTGAACGAACTGCGCCGCATGTCGGCGCGGGTCGGCAAGAACATCCTGCTGACACAGGCTGCCGGCGGCAATTCCTCGGTCAAGCATGGCGACGTGCTTTGGGTGAAAGCTTCGGGCACCTGGCTCGCCGATGCCGAAATCAAGGACATCTTCCTCCCGATCTCGCTCTCCGGCGCCCGTGCGGCTCTCGCTAAGGGCGACGAGCACATGCCGGCAGCGGCCGGCCACGTGGCAAGCCCGCTTCGCGCGTCCATCGAGACGTCGCTTCATGCGCTGATGCCACATCCGGTCGTGCTGCATGTCCATTCGGTCAACACCATCGCATGGTCAGTGCGGAACGATGCGCGCGACGAATTTGCCGAACGGCTCCGCGGCCTATCTTGCCACCGGCTTGACTACCATCATCCCGGCCTGCCACTTGCGCAGGCGGTGAGCGCGAGTCTCGCGCAAAGGCCAGCGGATGTGCTGATCCTCGGCAATCACGGTCTGGTCGTGGGAGCTGCAACCTGCGACGCAGCCGAAGCATTGGTGGCGGAGGTCGAGGAGCGTCTGACGCTGAAGCCACGCGACACCACGCGCGCCAACGTTGGCGCGCTGGCACAGAGTTGCGCCGGGACGCAGTATCGCCCAGCGCAAGACCCGCTGTGCCATCAGCTTGCCACCGATCGGCACAATCTTGGCGTCGCCATCGGGGGATCGCTCTATCCGGACCATGTAATTTTTCTTGGCCCGGCCTTGCCGATGCTCGCGGAAGACGAGAGCCTCACCGCGAAGGCTGGCCGCGCCGCAGCGGACCGACAGCCTGCGCCGGCCGCCGTCCTGATCCCGGACCAAGGCGCCGTCATCCGCAGCGATGCAGGCGCGGGCGCGCACGCTCTTCTGACGTGCCTCGCGCTCGTGGTCACTCGCCTGCCGCTCGACGCAGCAATCGAATATCTGCCACCCGACAAGGAACAGGCTCTGCTGAACTGGGACGCCGAGCGCTACCGACAGCAACTAACGGCCAATCGCTGACGCGGACCGGGGTTTCGCAAGTTGAGATGGTTGCGGGGACATGCAACCACGTGGCAGCGATTGAAGCCGTGCCAGAAATTCGCCGCGATAAAACAACGGGACGGGAGTTGCCTCCCGCCCCATTCATCGCATTAGACTTACTTACCGATACAGGTGGCGACGGTCTCGGGCGTGCAAACATCAAGACCGGTGTAAGTGGGATCGGCGGGCGCGGGCTTGCCCGATTTCATCGCTTCCAGCGCCATCATCGTCTTGTAGCCCATTTCGAACGGGCGCTGGCCGACTTGGCCGAGCGACAGGCCTTCCTTCATCTGGTCGATCTGCACCGGAAGGGTGTCTGCCACCACAAGGGCAAGTGCCTTAGAGGCAATCTTGTCCTTATACGGCATCACCGCGGCACGGTTTGCGTCGGGAATGAACTGCGGGAAACCGCCCGTCGGGATGAAGGCATCGAGTTTCGGGTTCTTCGCCATGATGTCGGTAAACTGCTGGACCGATACCGGGAAGTCGTCATTGGTATAGAGCGGGCAACCCTCGATCTCGGTCCAACCATTCTGGCCGGCCAGGCGGTCGCCAGGGGAAGCGGCCGATTTCTTGCCCGATAATGTGTCGCGAATTCCCTGCATCCGTTCATTGTGGTTGGCCGCAGCGGCGCCGCCCGACTGGATGCACACCGTGCCGCCCTTCGGCTTGATCTGCATGGCGAGTTTGGCGAGGTTCGAGCCGATCTCGTAATTATGGGTGCCGATATAGGCGGCGCGCAGACCCTTGCTGTCAGGCAGCAGGTCGGAGTCCCAGGTAAGAACGGGAATGCCCGCATCCTTGGCAGCTTGCAACGCCACTGCCACGGCCGCGGCATTGGATGGCGATACGGCAATGCCGTCCACCTTCTTGGCGACGAGGTCCTGCAGGATTTGCACTTGCTCCTCGCCGCCGCCGTGTTCGCCGGGGCCTATATACATGCATTGAAAGGCACCCTTTGATTCCGCTTCGGCTTTCTTGCAGCCGTCGCGAGCCTGATCGAAGAACGGATTGTTCATATTCTTCGGCACCAAAGCGAAGACATCCTTCGCCTGGGCACCGGACATCGCCACGGACATGGCGCCGAAGGCGATAGCCGTGCCTAAGAGAAATCTTTTCATCTCGTTTCCTCCTCGTTGACCTTCACTGATTACCGCAGTGAATTCGGTTTCTAACGGTGCTTTTTCGGCAACAACTGCTGCACGATGGCCGTCATGATCGACGTGGCCCCAGTTTGCATGCCGAGCAGCACCGCGAGAATGATGAAAGCGCCGACAAAGGCGCCCTGCCAATTGGAATCGATGCCAGCCATCAACAAGGCATTGCGGATGACCTCGAGAAAGGCCGAACCGATGAAAGCCCCGAAGGCGGTGCCTGACCCACCCATCAGACTGGCCCCGCCGATCACAGTCGCCGCGATTACGCGCAGCTCATAGCCCTGCCCCATGGCATTGATGGCCGAGCCGTTGTAGCCGAGCAGCAGAAGAGAGGCCAACGAAGCGGTGAAGGCGGAAAACACATAGGCTTGAAATTTGATCCAATCGACCGGAACACCGGTGAGCCGAGCAGCCTGCTCGTTGCCGCCGATCGCAAACAGGTGGCGGCCCCAGGCTTTGGAATTGAACACATAGCCAACGATGAGGGCCAACCCGACCAGGACCCAGAAATGCGATGACAATTCGGGAATCCAATGCGGTGCCCAACCGGCCGGCGCGTGCGAAGGCCATTTCGCCTGACCGATGGCCCTGACGATTGGTGCGTCGGGCCCGAACTGATAGAGCATCTGGTTGGCCGAAAACACCACCGCAAGCGACCGCGCGATCGACAACATGCCCAGCGTCACGACGAAGGAAGGCATACCGACATAGGCCACGAAAAAGCCGTTGACCGTGCCGCAAGCAAGCCCGGCAATCATCCCCATCGTGAAGGCGACATACCAGGAGTAATGCCAAGTAAGGAACAGGCCCGCGACAATCGCCACCAGGCCCATCACGGACCCTACGGAGAGGTCAATGCCGCCGGTGATGATAACCACGGTCATCCCCATCGCCATAATTCCGATCGGCGCGAAGTTGCGCGTGACATTGGCGGCATTTTCGGTGGTGCCGAAGGTCGGTTCATTGATGGTCATGACCACGACCAGCACGATGAGCGCGATCGTCACCCAGAATGGCTGGCTGGATAGGACACGCGCACCAAAGGTTTGTTCCTTGTTTTCCGCAACATCTGAAATTGCGGCGTGACTTGTTTCGGGCGCCTTGGCAATATCATGCTGCACGGATCGCTCCCGTAATCAGGCCAGTGATTTCCTCCGGCGAGGTCGATGCGGTTGCCTTGTCGGCAACCTTGGCGCCGCGCCGCATGACGATTATTCGGTCGCTCACCGCGAACACGTCGGGCATACGATGGCTGATCAGGATGACCGCCACATCCTGGTGCTTCAGACGGCGAATGAGTTCGAGCACCTGGGCTACCTGTCGCACCGAGATGGCGGCGGTCGGCTCGTCCATCAGGACGAGCTTGGCATTGGAAAGCCGGGTGCGGGCGATGGCCACCGCCTGGCGCTGGCCCCCTGACATTTTCTTGACCAGATCGCGCGGTCGCGTTTCGGATTTCAACTCGTCGAACAGTCCAGCCGAGCGGTCGATCATCGCCTGCTTGTCGAGCACCCGAAAGGGCCAGAACCCCTTGTTTAGCTCGCGGCCCAGGAACACGTTCTGCGCGGCGGTGAGATTGTCGGCAAGCGCGAGATCCTGGTAGACGACTTCGATGCCCTTGGCGCGCGCCTGGATGGGCTTATGGAAGTGGCAGACCTCACCGTCGACGAGAACTTCCCCCTCCGTTGGCGGAAAATTCCCGGCAATCAGCTTGACCAGGGTGGACTTGCCGGCACCGTTGTCACCCATCAACCCCACGACCTCGCCGGGCTCGACCGACCAGCTGATGTCGTTTACCGCGTGGATAGCGCCAAAGCTCTTCGATACGTTGCGAACTTCAAGCAGAGCCACTTTGATGCCTCCCTGGTACGCAGCTCTTCTGGCCGCTCTTGTTCAGCTATTTATCATAGATTACAAAATCTGTTGCCTACTACTTGATCGCCGGCCAGGCCTAAAATTTGGATGATCGGTTGACTGTCACGTTACGTCCCATGTGCGGCAATCAAATCGCTGGAGGAGCGTAATCGCTCACTTCTATCGGCATCACAGCCTTGAGCAGCGCGACCGACTTTCGCAGGCCCTCGATGCGTGAGAGCATGACATCTTCATGCTCGATCGAAAGCCAGCCATCGTAGCCGTTCATACGGAGCCGGTAGCAGAACGACCGCCACCACTCTTCGCTGTGCCCAAAGCCGAGCGTGATGTAGCTCCAGGAGCGCGCGGCAACGTCCATCAATGAGCCGTTCTCGAGCAAGCTGGTGGTCGCCTGCCTGGGTCCGTTCAGGAATGTGTCCTTTGCGTGGACGTGGAAGATTGCACTACCGAGCGCATCGACCGCGGCGAGTGGATCGGCCCCCATCCAAAACAGATGGCTCGGATCAAGATTGGCGCCGACCATCGGCCCGACTTCCTTTCGGAGCTTCAGGAGCGATGGCACATTGTAGACGAGTTGGTTGCCATGCAATTCGATGGCGAGCCGCTCGACGCCGCTCGACCTGGCGAGATCGACCAGCTTGCGCCAATAGGGAAAGAGCACCTCATCCCATTGCCATTGAAGGATCGTCTGGGTCTCGGGAGGCCAGGAGGAAACGATCCAGTTTGGAGTAGTCTCACCGACAGCGCCCCCGGGCAGGCCGGACATCAGGCAGACTTTCTTCGCACCGATCTCGCCGGCGAGGCGGATCGTATCGTGAAGACACGCCGACTGTGTGTCGCCGGTCACCGGGTGAAGCTGGTTGCCGTTTGCGTTGAGGGCGATCAGCTTGAGGCCGCGCGATGCAAAGGCTTCGGTGAAGGCCTTGCGTGCGTCGGCACTCGATTTCATTCTGTTCACGTCGAAATGCGGCGCCGACGACCAGTTGCCGGTGTTGACCTCGACGCCATCCAGACCGAGTTCAGCGGCAGTCTCCAGGACTTCCTCAAATCCCAGGTGCGCGAGCGAATCGGAAACGAAACCCAGTTTCATGTGACGACCTTAGACCTGCGCCTACTCTATCGCTTGCCACGTCCGCGATTTAGATGACCGAACTGCCGTATCGATGATCTTCTGAATTTCCCAGGCTTCGCGAAAATCCGGCCCCCGCCTCTCTCCACCAGCGATAGCTTCCAGGAATTCGGCAACTTCGATCGTCTTGAGATCGTTGAAGCCAAGCTGGTGACCCGGCGCGACGCAGAACAACCCATAGGGATGGTGGGCGGGCCCTGCCTCGATACGGGTATAACCGCTATGGCATGGATCACCGCCAGCGCGATAATGAAGCAGTTCATTGAGGCGTTCCTGCGTATAGACAAGAGACCCCTTTGTGCCGGTCAATTCAAAACCAAGCTGCATTTTTCGGCCTGTCGCCACCCAGTTTGCTTCAATCGTTCCGCGGCATCCGCGCTCAAATCGCACGTTAAGGCGCGCAATATCATCGACTTCGACGGCGCGTCGCTCCGACGAGCCGGCAGTAACTGGGCGGCTTTTGACCACGGTTTCCAAATCGGCATCGACGTGGCTGATAGGGCCGAGAAGAAAGCGTGCCATTCCGATGATATGGCTGCCGATATCGGCAATGGCGCCAGCTCCACCGCTGGCATCCAGACGCCAATTGTAGGGAGCTTCCGGATCCGACATGTAGTCTTCAGCGTGAAGGCCGCGAAAGCCGGTGATTTCTCCAAGTTCCCCAGCCGCAACCATGGAGCGCGCTAGTTTCAGCATCGGATTTTTGATGTAATTATAACCAACCTGCGTCACGACGCCGGCAGCCTCAGCGGCGTCCATCATGTCTTTTGCGGCATCGGCGTTTGGCGCGATCGGCTTCTCGCAATGAACGTGCTTGCCTGCCGCGACGGCCGCAAGAGCCATTTCGCGATGAACGACATTTGGCGTCGTGATCGAAACGACCTCAATATCCGGATCTTCGACGAGAGCCCGCCAATCAGTTCGGCAACGGCGAAAACCGAATTGTTTGGCGGCTTGCTCTGCCGCTTCCCCGTTGATGTCTGCAACTGATTGCAAAACAGGCCACAGGCTGCCCGGAAAAATGCCTGCAACGGCCCGATAGGCAACGCTATGCGCCTTGCCCATGAAGCCGGTGCCAATGACGCCTACGCCGATATTACGCATGCCGTCCCAATCCTAATTCTGATCAGACTTTGACAGCTCGGCCCGTCAAGACGGACTCGAGCGCGCAGTCGGCCAAACGAAGCGCCTGGCGGCCGTCATAGGGGGTAGTAGGCATTGGCGAGCTGCTTTCGAGTGCGCCGACAAACTGATCGAGTTCGGCTTTGTAGGCGTCGGCATATCGCTCCAGGAAGAAATTCAGGAGAGGCTCGCGCGCTTCCGTTTCGGTCTTGCTCCAACGCCGGACAGTGGTCGCTCGCAGGTTTTCGTTCAGCAGCATTCCGGCCGATCCAAAGATTTCCATCCGTTGATCATAGCCGTAGACCGCCTCGCGGCAGCAGTTGATATGGCATTGCCGACCCGAAGCCGTGCGCATCTGCACCATGACCGTGTCGAAATCGTCCAGCTCGGCCAATCCCGAATCCACAAGTCGGCTCGCCGTCGCCATGACCTCGATCGGCTCTTCGCCGAGCAGCCAGCGCGCCATGTCGAAATCGTGAATCACCATATCGCGAAAGATTCCGCCGGAATGACGAACATATTCATGCGGCGGCATTCCCGGGTCGCGGCTGGTGATGATGACCTGGCGCACGTCGCCGATTTCACCGGCATCGATCGATCGGCGGAGTTGCCGGGCGCTGGGATCAAAGCGGCGGTTAAATGCCACCATGACGCGACCGTTGAGCCGTTCGATCTCATGCACAGCAGCGTCCACTTTGGCGATGTCGAGGTCGATCGGCTTCTCGCAAAGCACGGCCTTTCCCATCTTCACCGCATGAAGCGTCAAACTGACGTGGGTATCCGTCGGTGTGCCGACGACAACGGCGTCGACATCGGTTCGCTCAATCGCCTTGATGGGATCAAGCGAGGCCTCACAACCAAGATGGTCGGCCAGATTCCCGGCCGCGGTGCCGAATGGATCGGCAACCGTGACAAGCTTTGCCTTCGGATTTCCCGCTACATTGGCCGCATGGATCTTTCCAATTCGTCCAGCACCAAGAACCGCAACTCGCAGCATATTGGAAACTCCGGTCTATCTCGAGCTCAGCCGCCCCCTTCGGCAGACACTCATAGAAGCGCTGACGCGAAGGGCATTCGTGGTGTGAGCAACTTCGTCCTATACGGCGTTTCGAGGTGATTAAACCTCGAGAGCCAGCACATTGATGCATGGTCGTTAGGACGTGATGAAACTGTCCGTCAGGCTTACCTCCGTCATCGCAACCGCTTGTGCGGTTCAACTGTTTTTTGTTTTAAGCAGCGAGCAAACCTGCGCTGTCGACTTCAGGGACGCTCCGCAGTTCCCAGTTTGCTGGGGCATTTGCCCTCAACAATTATCATTGCTTATTTTTAGATATGCAACAATAATTTCCACTTCGCCAAATGAACTTTTTTGATGCTTGCGGCAGGCATCAAATAACGGCGGTGCACTAAGGCAGGAAAATTGGAAGTAACTTTCAGGCCAGCGATGGAATCGCGGGCGAGGAACGGCAATGCCAGCCAAACGCAGCGGACCAGCAGCGACAATCCCAAGAAATTATGAGGGGATCGTCAATTTGATCACCCGCGAATATCCGAGTTTGTCGACAGGATTTCAGCAGATCGCGCGGTTCTTGACGCAGAATCCAAATGTGGTGGCGCTCGAATCGATCAATGCCGTCGCGGCCAAATGCGGGACGCATCCGTCGAGCCTCGTCCGCTTCGCCCAAAGCCTCGGCTATTCTGGCTTTAAGCAGCTGCAATCGGTTTTTCAGACGAGGCTTGCCACTGCCGCCCCCGGGTTTCGGGAGCGCATCAGCGCTCTCGAAAGTGAACTTTCACGAAATAAGGACCACGGCAGTCTCGGTTATTTACGGAATCTGGTCGTGCGCGACATGGCGGCTCTTCAAGATCTTCTCGAAAGCATATCGGAAAAAACCCTTGCCGGCACCGCCAAACTGCTCGTGCAGGCTGAAACGATTTACATTGCCGGACAACTTCGATCCGAACCTATCGCATCATTGCTCAGATATCTTCTGACGATGCTGCGCCGCCGCATCGTCCTTCTCGACCCTGCTGGAGGTCTGGCGCAAGAAATGGCGGCGACCATGACCGACCGCGACGTCCTGATTGCGATCGCATTTCGACATTATGCGAAGGAAGTCGTCGTCATATCCGACGTGGCCGTGACCAATGGAACTTCGATCATAGCCATTACCGACAGCCAGTTGTCGCCCCTCGCAAAAGACGCTCGGATTCTCTTCACGATTCCGGAGGACGAATATTTGTTCTCCCGGTCTCTCGCTGCACCGATGTGTTTGGTCCAGTGCATTGCCATGGCAACGGCCGCCCTGCTCCAGCCGAGCCGGGACACGACGCCGCGAATTCCGACTGTGACCGAGATGGCTCATCATCGGACTGCCGCGCAAACGCGACGGCAAAGGCATTCTTCCAGGCTATGATGTTGAACGATCTGGTTTTGGCAATTTATCTTGCTAAAAATACGAACTGACAATAAATATTCCTGAAACCGAATATGCAGCACTGAAGGCGATCAAGAATTTCGGGAGGAACGTGCATGTCAACGGTTCGCTGCACCATGGCGCAGGCCCTGGTTCGCTATCTGTGCAATCAATTTACGATCATTGATGGCAAAAAGGAGATGCTGTTTCCCGGCGTCTTCGCCATTTTTGGCCACGGCAACGTCACCTGTCTGTCCGAAGCTTTGGAAGCCGTAAAGGATACGCTACCGACATGGCGTGGCCAGAACGAGCAATCGATGGCGCTGGCTGCCATAGGCTTCGCCAAAGCCAAACGCCGCCGCCAGATCATGGTCGCCACCTCCTCCATCGGGCCAGGTGCCTTGAACATGGTAACTGCCGCAGGCGTTGCCCATTCCAACCGCCTGCCGGTCTTGCTGCTCTCCGGTGACACATTCGTCAATCGCCGTCCCGATCCGGTAATGCAGCAGGTTGAGCATTTCGGTGACCCTTCGATCAACGTCAATGATGCCTTCCGCGCCGTGACGCGCTATTGGGATCGCATTACCCACCCGGAACAGATTGTCTCGTCGCTGCCACAGGCTGTCGCTGTCCTGCTCGATCCGGCGGATTGCGGCCCGGCTTTCATCGCGCTGCCGCAGGACGTGCAGGAAATGGCCTGGAATTACCCGGAAGCCTTTTTCGAACCGACCGTCCATGTCATTCCGCGTCCGCGCGCCGACAAGGATCGTCTGGCTCAGGCGCTCGAAATTCTCAAAAGCGCCAAGCAACCCCTGATCATTTCAGGCGGAGGCGTGCGCTATTCCGGCGCCGAAGATGTTCTCGGCGCGTTTGCAACGGAGCACGGCATTCCGGTTACAGAGACCATCGCAGGCAAGGGTGCGCTCACGCATTATCACCCAGCCCATATCGGCCCGATCGGCATTGTTGGCTCGACATCGGCCAACGCTCTGGCGGCTGAGGCCGATGTCATTTTGGCTATCGGCACCCGCTTGATGGATTTTACCACCGGCTCATGGACGTGCTTCGCGCCAGACGCAAAATTCATCTCGATCAACGCTGCGCGCTTTGACGCGACCAAGCATCAGGCCCTCGCGGTCATTGGCGACGCGCGCGAAACCCTGGCCGAACTGGCAGCCTCTCTCAAAGGGTGGAAGGCGGACGCCAAATGGACAAACCACGGCGAATCCGAGTTTGCCAAATGGAACGCGGCGCTCGATTCCTATCAAAAACCCACCAACGAACCTTTTCCGACCTATGCGCAGGTAGTTGGTATCGTGAGTTCCCATGCTGGCGAGCGCGACTATCTCATTGCCGCCGCCGGCGGCCTGCCCGGCGAAGTCATGAAGAACTGGCGCGTCAAACAGCCCAATACTTTTGACTGCGAGTTCGGCTTCTCCTGCATGGGCTACGAGATTGCAGCCGGTTGGGGCGCGGCCATGGCCGATCCGACCCGCGTTCCAATCGTCATGGTGGGTGACGGCACCTATATGATGATGAACTCGGATATCTATTCGACCGTTCTCACCGGCCACAAGATCATCCTGATCGTTTGTGACAATGGCGGCTATGCCGTGATCAATCGGCTGCAGAACGGCAAGGGCGGCGCGAGCTTCAACAACCTGATCAAGGATTGCCGCGTCAAGCAACCGTTCTCCGTGGACTTTGCCAAACACGCCGAATCGATGGGAGCGCTCGCACGCAAGGTCGAGAGCCTCGCCGATCTCGGTGCGGCAATGGACTGGGCCAAGAGCACCGACCGCACCACGGTTTTGACCATCGTCTCCGACGCTTTCACCTGGACACCCGGCGATGCCTGGTGGGACGTCGGCGTGCCGCAGGTCAGCGCCCGCGAAAGCGTTCTCGAAGCCTCAAAGGATCAGCTCGAGCGCCGCAAGAAACAGCGTGTCGGCGTTTAATACCGCCGTCGCCTAAATGACCAATATCGATATTCCTGGAGATTTTTATGAAAGCGAAGTTGGGTATCGCTCCGATCGCATGGTGGAATGACGACCTTGAGGAACTGAGCGACGACGTTTCGCTGGAAGAATGTCTGAGTCAAGCGAGTGCGGCAGGTTTCACCGGCATGGAGACAGGCCGCCGTTTTCCGATGGACGCGAAAGTGCTTGGCCCAATCCTGAAAGCCCACAAGATGAGCGTCTGCGGCGGCTGGTTCTCCGGTCTGCTGCTTGACGGCGACATGGAAGAGGAAAAGCAACGCATTGCCCAACAAATGGCGTTGTTCAAGGCGGTCAACGCGCCCTGTATTGTCTACGGCGAGTGCGCCCGTACCATTCAGGGCGACCGTTCGAAGCCGCTTGCCAGCAAGCCCAAGCTTTCAGAGGACGAAATCAAGGTCTATGCCCGCAAGATGACGAAGTTTGGCGAATGGTGCGCCGAGCAGGGCATGCCACTGTCCTATCACCACCACATGGCCGCCGTGATCGAGACCGAGCCGGAGCTCGACATGTTCATGAAATACTCGGGCGAAGGCATCCCGCTGCTGTTCGATGCGGGCCACATGGCTTTTGCGGGCGGCGATGTCATGCGTGTCATCGACAAGCACCACAAGCGCATCACGCATGTTCACACCAAGGATGTTCGCATGGATGTGATCGTCAAGCTTGACCGTAACACAGAGAGCTTTCTTGACGCGGTCGTAAAAGGCGCCTTCACCGTCCCTGGCGACGGCTCGCTCGACTTCGCCTCCATCGTCGGACGGCTGGCCTCCTATGGCTATGAGGGCTGGTTTGTGGTCGAGGCCGAGCAGGATCCGAAGATCAGTCCACCGCTCGCAATGGCAAAAAAAGGACACGCGGAACTGGTGCGCGTCATGGCATTTGCTGGCTATGAGGTCGTGCAATGAATCGCATGGATCACAAGGTGTGCGTGATCGCCGGCGCGACACAGGGTCTCGGCGCAGCAATCGCCCGGCGATTGGCGGCAGCCGGCGCTGCGGGGATTATCGTCACCGGGCGCAACGAAAATCGCGGGGCCACGGTTGCCAAGGAAATCGCCGCGACTTCTCGGGTTCCTACGCTCTTCGTGCGCGGCGATTTCGCATCCGTCGAGGATTGCCGACGCATGATTGCCGAAGCCGACGAGCGTTTCGGCCGCGTGGATGTGCTTGTGAATGCTGGCGCGTCAACTGAACGCGGTACGATCCTCGACACCACTCCCGATCTGTTTGACAGAATGTTCGCAATCAACGTGCGCGGACCCTTCTTTCTCATGCAGGAAGCGATCAAGCTGATGATCCGCGATGGCGTCGAAGGCGCGATCTGCAACATCGGCTCGATCTCGGCGCTCGCTGGCCAGCCTTTCATTAATCCCTATTGCGCGTCCAAGGGCGCGCTGACGACATTAACGTCGAACACTGCTTTCTCGGTGATGCGCAACCGTATCCGTGTCAACCAGCTCAACGTCGGCTGGATGGCTTCGGACAACGAACGGCAGCTTCAGGCCGCCGAGAGTGGCGACCCGGACTGGATGGAAAAAGCGGCGAGCCGACTTCCTTTCGGCCGGCTCATCGATCCGGAGGAAGCGGCCCGCGCGGTGAACTTCCTTGTTTCTGATGATGCGGGACTCATGACGGGCGCGATCGTTAATTTCGACCAATCGGTGTGGGGCGCAGCCGCGGGAGTTATGCCCGCACCTGATGCCCCGATGAAACCAGTGAAGTGACGCGGGCGTGCTGGCCGATCCACACGTCGTCTGCGATAGGAAGGCCACTGCGAACTGATCGAAGGCGCGCGAAAGACGTTGAGCCGAGGAAACCCGATAGGAGCGAATAAATGAGCGTCGGCGTGGGTGTCCTTGGAACGGGCGTGATGGGTTCCGAACATGCGCGCCTTCTCAGTCGCGGGATCCCCGACGCGCATCTCGCGGGGGTCTTCGACGCCAATGCCGCCCGCGCGCAAGCGGCTGCGGCGGGCGCCATTGTCTTTCCTGACCCCAAATCTCTGATCAAGTCGGACCGCGTTGGAGCGGTGATTATCGCTTCGCCGGACGCTAGCCATGCGGAGTTGACCCTAGCCTGCCTGGAAGCGGGCAAACCCGTCCTATGCGAAAAGCCGTTGGCTTCCTCCGCGGCAGATGCCCTTCGGGTGGTTCAGGCCGAAGCTGCACTGAAGCGCAGGCTGATCCAGGTCGGTTACATGCGCCGGTTTGATCCCGGCTATCAGGAGATGAAGCGGATAAAGGACGAAGGCGGCGTGGGCGCAACCGTCTTGCTGCACAACGTGCACCGCAATGTTCGCGTGCCGGAATGGTTCACCGGACCGATGGCAGTGACGAATTCATTCGTGCACGAGATCGATGTCAGCCGATGGCTAACCGGATCGGAAATGGTCTCGGCCCACGTTGCCGGCGGGCCCGGCGGCGATCCGCTGATGATCACGATGCGGACCGACCGCGACGAGATCGTGTCGACCGAGGTCTATATCAACGCCGCCTACGGCTATCATGTCCACGCCGAACTGGTGGGTCGGCAAGGAACAGTCGCGCTGGCGCCGCCCTCGCTCACGATGCGCAACAAGGACCGCGCCGGCGGGATCTCCTATCCCGACAATTGGATTCCGCGCTTTGCGGACGCCTATCGCAGGCAGTTGACTGACTGGATTAGCGCGGTGACGACAGGAATTCCGGTCGGGGCGAGCGCCTGGGACGGCTACGTAGCCTCGGCCATCGCCGAGCAGATCGCAGCAGGTCTAGCCGAGAGACATGCGACGACGCTGAAATACCCGTCACGTCCGTCGCTATACGACTGAACCCATGAGCCAGACCACGGGCGGGACGTTTCATCCCCGTTCTATGCTTTCCATCGGCGAAACCCGGGAGAAAATTGATGATCAACTATGCCGTCATCGGCGCCGGCTGGATCTCGCAGCAAGCGTTCCTGCCCGGCGTGGCTCAGTCCGGAAATTCGCGGGTTGCGGCCATCGTGACCGGCGACCGCGCAAAGGCGGCGCGCCTCGCGGACTTTTACGGCATTGGCATGGTTGTCGGCTATGACGGCTACGCCGCCTTGCTGGCCAGCCCTGGGATCGACGCGGTTTACATCGCTTTGCCAAACCACATGCATGCTGATTACGCCATCCGGGCGGCACGCGCCGGCAAGCATGTCATGGTCGAAAAGCCGCTCGCCGTGAACGAAGACGAAGCGCTCGCCATGATCGCCGCTGCGCGCAGTGCGAACGTATTTCTGATGACCGCTTACCGGCTGCATCACGAACCGGGAACCGTCGCCGTTCTCGAACAGATCCGCGCTAACGCAATCGGCCGACCGCTGTTCTTTCAGTCGGTGTTCAGCTTCCAGGCGCCTCCGGAGAATCATCGGTTGAGAGCGACGGCCTGGGGTGGGCCGCTTCAGGACGTTGGCGTCTATTGCATCAACGCCGCCCGTCACATCTTTGCGGAAGAGCCGATCGAGGCCATAGCGACGGCACACCGGCCGGCAGACGACCCGCGCTTTGGCGAGGTGGACGCCTCGGTGGCCGCGATGTTGCGATTTCCATCGGGCGGCCTGGCACAATTCGTCGCCAGCTTCGGGGCAGCTGCGGTCGACAATTACCGCGTCGTGGGAACGTCGGGCGACCTGGAACTCGACCCAGGATTCAGGTTCGAGACTGCGACACGGTTAAGGTTGCGCCGCGACGGAAAGATCGTCGAGACCCAGTTTCCGCAAATCGACCATTTCGGTGCGCAGGTTGGGTATTTCTCGGATTGCATCAGGTCGGGAACGCCGCCTGAAGCAGATGGCGACGAAGGGTTAGCGGACATGCGCGCGCTGATCGCAATCGAGAGGGCCGCATCGACTGGAATACCACAAGCGGTTTCAGCTCAGCCGCGTTCTCGCCATCCGACTCCCGACATGGTGCGGCTTACGCCCATAACTGATCGTCGCCTCGTTCTCTGACAGATTGCCCAACTCAAGGCCGCGTCTTTCCGCGGTCGCTTTTCCCGCTGGCGCGGCGCAAGGCTTCGGCAATCGCCCCGTCGCCGGATTGTACCGCGGGCTTGCGCGGCGACGCTTTCGTGGAGGTGCGGGATCCGTCCGGCGAAGATCGCTTCGCCTGCTTCTTGCCGCCCGTCTCATCGTCAAGACGCAGCGTCAGCGCGATCCGCTTGCGGGTAACCTCAACCTCCAGCACCTTCACCTTGACGATGTCGCCCGGTTTGACGACCTCGCGCGGATCCTTGATGAAATTTTTCGACATAGCCGAGATGTGGACCAGCCCATCCTGGTGCACGCCGATATCGACGAAGGCACCGAACGCGGCGACGTTGGTGACGGTCCCTTCCAGGATCATGCCGACCTTGAGATCCTTGATCTCCTCAACCCCCTTCTTGAACACCGCGGCCTTGAACGCCGGACGCGGATCACGGCCGGGTTTTTCCAGCTCGCGCAGGATATCCGTCACCGTGGGAAGCCCGAAGGTATCGTTGACGAAATCCTGCGGCTTCAGCTGACGCACGGTCTCGCTGTTGCCGATCAGCGCCTTGATATCGCTCTTGGTTGAAGCGAGAATCCGCCGCACCACCGGATAGGCTTCAGGATGCACGCCGGAGGCATCGAGCGGATCATCGCCGCCATTGATGCGCAGGAAGCCGGCGGATTGCTCGAACGCCTTGGCCCCCAACCGCGGCACGTTCTTGAGTGCGTTGCGCGATTTGAACGCACCGTTAGCGTCGCGATGCTGCACGATGCCCTGCGCGAGGCCCGGACCAATGCCCGACACGCGCGCCAATAGCGGGGCAGACGCCGTATTGACGTCGACGCCAACCGCGTTGACGCAGTCTTCGACCACGGCATCGAGCGAGCGCGCCAAATGGCTTTCGCCGAGGTCGTGCTGATATTGGCCGACGCCGATCGCCTTGGGATCGATCTTCACGAGCTCGGCGAGCGGATCCTGCAGGCGCCGCGCAATCGACACGGCTCCGCGTAGGGTAACGTCGAGCTCCGGCAATTCCTCCGAGGCAAAGGCGGAGGCCGAATAGACGGACGCGCCGGCTTCGGAGACGACAATCTTGGTCATTTTTTGATCCGGCAGCCGCTTCACTAGTTCGGTTGCCAGTTTGTCGGTTTCGCGTGACGCGGTGCCATTGCCGATTGCGATCAGATCGACGCGGTGCGCAATCGCAAGCTTTCCGAGGATCGCCAGCGCCTCGTCCCATCGCCTTTGCGGTTCATGTGGATGGACCGCGGTGGTAGCCAGCACTTTGCCGGTCGCATCGACGACGGCAACCTTGACGCCGGTGCGGTAGGCGGGATCAAGCCCCATGGTGACACGCGCTCCGGCTGGTGCCGCGAGCAACAGGTCGCGCAGGTTCGAGGCGAACACGCGCACGGCTTCCGTCTCTGCCGCCGTCCATAGCCGCAGACGCAGGTCGACATTGATGTGCACTTGAATCTTGGTGCGCCAGGCCCAGCGCACGGTCTCCGCCAACCAGTCGTCGCCCGGACACCCCTGCTGGGAAATGCCAAAGCGCTTCATGATTTTCAGCTCGTATGAGCTTGGAACGCCAGGTGCCAAAGGCTGCGCCTCCGGCTGGATCTGCAGATCGAGAATTCCCTCCTTTTCGCCGCGGAACAGCGCCAGGATGCGGTGCGACGGCAATTTGTGCAGAGGTTCGCTGAAGTCGAAATAATCCTTGAACTTCTCTCCGGCCGCTTGCTTGCCCGTGCGGACAGTGGACCCCATCCGACCGTTCGACCACATCTCCTCGCGCAGTGCGCCTTTCAGATCTGCGTCCTCATCAAAGCGCTCAGTCAGGATTGCGCGCGCGCCTTCAAGCGCTGCAGCCGCGTCCGCCACGCTTTTTTCGGCATCGACGAAAGCCGCCGCCACGACAAGCGGATCGTTTTGCGGCTGCGTCAGCAGCATCTCGGACAGGGATTCAAGCCCCGCTTCCTTCGCGATCTCGGCCTTGGTGCGGCGCTTTGGCTTGAACGGCGCATAAATGTCTTCCAGGCGGCCCTTGGTGTCGGCCGCGAGGATCGCGGCTTCGAGGGCTGCGTCGAGCTTGCCCTGCTCGCGGATCGAATTGAGAATAGTCGTGCGGCGCTCCTGGAGCTCGCGTAAATAAGTCAGCCGCTCTTGCAGTGTACGTAATTGCGCGTCGTCGAGCGCGCCGGTGAGTTCCTTGCGATAGCGGGCAATGAAAGGAACTGTGGCGCCGCCGTCAAGCAACGTTACCGCCGCCTCGACCTGCTGCTCCCGAACGCCAAGCTCTTGCGCAATCTGCTGATGAACATTTGCCACGCAAACTCTCTCTGAAGCCGTTCGAAGCAACCGAGCTGCCGGCTGCGGGGACGCCGCTTATGGACCATGTTCGATTGATTCATCAAGCCGCAGTGTGAAACAATCGAATCAAACTAAGGACGCGAATCCAAAGGATAGAAGCATGAACATCCAGGGAGGAGGTATTCGAATTTCTGATCCAGCAGATCGCCAAGATTCCGCCCAATTCCGCGCGGCACAGCTTGGCGGCGCTGAGATATGCCTCTGTATCTCCCGGACGATTGGCCAATTTCTGACGAGCGAGAACTCCTAACGCTGGCACGGTCGATCTGACTGATACTCAATTGACGGTTTTCCATGATGCGGCCTGGGAGCTTGCGCGCATTGGGTCAACAAACAACGATCACGGTGGCCGCGTGTTGTCACCAAGAGCGGAAACTTGATCGACTCTTTGTTATAACGCGTCCGCGAGCGCTACCTGCTTGCGGACGCGTCGCTGGTCGAGCACGACAATCGCGACGCCGCTCCCGGCGATGAGAGCAATGCCGGTAAGGGCCAGAGCGTTCGGCAACTCGCCCCAGACGGCCAGGCCCGACACCACGCCCCACAGCGCAAAGCAGTAAAAGAAGGGCGCGACCGTGCTGGTACGGCCAAGCCAATAGGCGAGCAGGAGCCCGAAATGCCCGAAGGCAACGCACAACCCGGCGACGCCGAGAAAGGCGAGATGGCGACCAGTCGGCGCGATCCATGTCTCCAGACCGAGCGACATCGCGCCCGCCGCCACAATCATCATGAGCATGGTCGCAAGGATCACCACCGTCACCGGAATGCTGGTGGGCACACTACGCCCGACGAGATCGCGCGCAGCGCCCAGCAGCGCAGCCCCAAAGGCGAGCAGGGCAGCGGGCGGGACCCCACTGGCGCTGGGCTGTGCCACCATCAGAGCGCCCGCGAAGCCGACAAGCGCGAGGGCGACGCGCGCCGGGTCGATCCTCTCGCGCAAAAGAAAGGCCGCGCCGAGGATCAGGATCAGCGGCCCCGTCTGGAGAATGGCCATCACATCGGCAATCGGCATGCGAGCAAGAGCCACGACATAGCAGAGGGTGCAGAGCGTCTCCCCGGCTGCCCGCAGCAGCGCGCGCACGTCGAGGAGTCCAGAAATAGCGCCCCACTCCCCCCGCAAGGCGACTAGGACCGCGCAGGCGAAACTCGCCGCGATGCCACGCAGGAAAAGCACCTCGAAGGGCGGTAGATCCCCGATGACTATCTTCATGAAGCTATCGCCGACCACAAAGACGGCGGTCGCGGCCAGCATCGCGATGATGCCGCCAAGATCTGAAGTTTTTTTATGCATCGGACTTTGGTGCGCGAGAATTATTTGAACGTCAAGCCGTATTGATCGAGAGGCCGGGCAGCAACAGATCGAGCCTGACATCCTTCAGGTTCGCGGCTTGCCGCATGATGTTCTCGCGGGAGATATCGTCGCGACATTGCCGCGGCACCGGCACCAGCAGTTCGGCCGCGCTGTAGCCGTAGGTCGTGAAGGTGCTCTTCTTGTCGCCTTCAGGGTAATAGCGATCCATGAATGCGACCCAGCTCTTCATGCCTTCATCGTCGACCCAAGGCGGATTGCCGGTCTCCTTGAACGAACTCGCCGAGATCACCCCCCTCGAGTTCTCGACGCCCGCAGGCACCAGAACCGCATCGATCGGGGACGAGCCAACGCCAAGCAGGTGAACAGGCCTCCAGCCGAGTTCCGCCGTCTTCCTTATCGCCTGGGCGGCGAATTTCGGGGCGGCCATGTCGGAGATGAACCCGGCTGAAGTAAATGCTCCATGGACTTCCGCTGCCGGGCCACACCGGCCAAGCAGCATCCCGCGCACGCTGAAATCCCACTTGATCGGTCGGCCTTAGGATCAATCGATTGCGCTCGGCGTTGTCTCCAGCTTTCCGCCCCGCGGTTCGGCGGCCGGAAGCTTTGGCTCACCCGCCGCGCCGCGCTTTGCCCGGCGCCAAAGGAGCCGTTTGGCTGTCGTGCACAGCTGCAAAAGCGTTTCGCCGAGAGAAAGTGATGTTGGCTATTATACGAATGTTCGCCGCTTTGATGGTGCTGGGCCTGGCAGTTGCTCAGGCGCGTGACGACGGTCGCTACGCGAATTCACCGCTAAAATCCTGGTTCGAAAGCCTGCACAGCAAAAATGGACTTCAATGCTGCGCCGATGCGGATGGCATGGTGCTCGCAGATGTCGATTGGGACACTAAAGACGGGCATTATCGGGTACGCCTGGATGGCGAGTGGATAGCTGTTCCCGACGATAGAGTGATCACTGAAGCTAACCGGACCGGTCGACCGATGGTCTGGCCACAATACGTGAATGGTAATCCGGTCATCCGCTGCTTCATGCCAGGGAGCATGATCTAAGGACAACAGCTTAATCTCGCGCCTGCGAACAAGCCCGAGTGCGCGCGAAAAATCCGCCGTCCGGCGCTTTGTCCTTGTCAAGCAGCCCATGTCGGATCAGATTTCACGTTCACCGGCGTGCACAAGTGCCGGTTCAAATAACAAGGGGCGGAAATCATGAATAGTTATTCAATTGCATACGCCACGTTGTTCGGCCTGGGCTGCGTGCTCGCAGGGCCAAGTGGCGCTCAGGAAGTCAAGCAGGATCCCTGGTCGCCGTCGCGCGAGGCGAAGATTGCTCCGGTTACGCAGGCTCAACTCGATAGCGCAGACAAGAACACGGCCAATTTTCTTCTGACCAACGGCAACTATGCCCAGACGCGCTTTCATCCGGCACGGCAAATCAACCGTGACACCGTGAAGAACCTGCATGTCGCCTGGATTTTCCAGACCGATGTCAAGGAATCAATGGAAACGTCGCCCATCGTGGTCGATGGCGTGATGTTTGTGACGACCTCGTTCAGTCACGTCTATGCCCTCGACGCCAAGACGGGCCAGCAGCTCTGGCATTACAATCACAAGATGGCGCCGGTGACGACTTTCTGTTGCGGTCCCAATAATAGGGGCGTCCAGGTTCTTGGCGACCTCGTTTATCTCGCGACGCTGGACTCCAAACTCGTGGCGCTGAATGCAAAGACCGGCGATGTCGTTTGGAAAACCGACATCGCCGATCCCGAACTCGGTTACAGCGAGACGATGGCTCCGACCGTGGTCAAGGACAAGGTTTTGATCGGAACGAACGGCGGTGAGTATGGCATCCGCGGCTTTCTGCGCGCCTACGACGCAAAGACCGGCAAACTTGTCTGGAATTTCGATACGATCCCGGAAAAGTCAGTCGGCGTCTGGGCGACAAAGGACGCTACCGGTCGCGACATGCATCGCGATATCGCGGCCGAAAAAGCTCAGCTCGCCAAGAGCGGCGATCCCTATGCGAAGTTGGGTGGCGGGGTTTGGCAAAATCCGGCAGTCGACCTGGCAACGAACCGGATCTATTTCGTGGTCGGCAATCCCTCGCCTGACCTCGACGGCGCGGTTCGTCCCGGGGACAACCTTTATACGGACTCGCTAGTCGCGCTCGATCTCGACACCGGAAAGTATGTCTGTCACTTCCAGTACATTGCCCACGATGTATGGGATCTCGACGCCGTCAGCCCAGCCGTCCTGGTGAACGTGAGAAGCAAGGACGGCAAGAGCATCCCCGGCGTGATCCATGCCGGCAAGACCGGTCACATCTACGTTCACGATCGCAAGGATTGCAGCCTGATCCGCTTCTCCGAGGCCATGGTGCCGCAAGAGAACATGTGGGTTCTGCCGACCAAAGAAGGCGCCCGCATGCTTCCGGGTGCGAATGGCGGCGTGGAGTGGTCGCCGATCGCCACCGATCCGGACCAGGGGCTTGCTTACGCCATCAACCTCCATCAGCCCATGCATTATCGCGTCGAGAACTCGGCCTATCCGAACGGCAAGTTGTGGCTTGGTGGCGCCTTCACTGCGATCGCCGATGAAAAGCAGTCAGGCAACATCACTGCGGTGAACTATGATACCGGCAAGATCAAGTGGCAGGTGAAGACGCCGGAACCAATGATCGGCGGCATTCTCGCCACGGCGGGTGGTCTCGTCTTCACAGGCGAGGGCAACGGCAAGTTTGCCGCCTACAATTCGTCGACCGGCAAGGAGCTATGGAGCTTCCACGCCGGAGCCGGCGTGAATGCGCCGCCTTCAAGCTACATGGTGGGCGGCAAGCAGTACATTGTGGTCGGCGCCGGGGGCAACACCCAGGTGAACTTCAGGCGCGGCAACAACATTGTCGCCTTCACGCTCGATTGAGCTTAAGCGAGTAACGTCATCACCACAGCGGGGCCCCCTTGCGGCCCCGCTGCTGTTTTGAGTCTTGTTGGGATGAGGTCGATGGGCGGCAAACCGGTCTGGTTCATTGCTTGCGGCGTCGTGTTCGTAGCATTGTCGAGCGCAAACGTGCGGTCGGCACTTGCGGAAACCATCGCGGAAAAAGTCGAAGTCTGTGCTGGCTGCCATGGTCAAGGCGGCAAGCCGATCGACGCGATGACACCGATCATCTGGGGACAGCAATCCGGATACATCTATATCCAACTCCGCGATTTCAAACGGGGTGACCGCAAGAGTGAGGTCATGCAGCCGATCGCGTCTTCCTTTGAGAAGCAAGACATGCTTGCGATCGCCGAATATTTTTCAAGCAAACCGTGGCCCGACCTGGGTCAGCCGCGATCGGCAAAGGAGAATGCGGAGCGGGCCCTTCGAGCCGAGCACTCGGTCGGCTGTACCGGCTGCCATCTCGACCAATTTCAGGGCAGTGGCACCGTGCCACGATTGGCGGGGCAGAGCCGCGAATACCTGACCAAAACAATCGCCGACTTCCGCACCCGGACGCGCGGCAATAATCCGGGGATGTCCGATCTCATGCTCGCTACACCTCCCGACGACCTTGCGGCGCTGGAGGACTATCTGGCCGGCCTTTAGCATCCGTTCAAATCGGGCCGAAAGCAGATACGCTCACCGCGCCTCCAGCCGCTCACGCAGTGACGACAAAGCGGTCAAGTCCGCCGCGCGCTTGCCGGCCTTATCCTTGAGCGAGGGATCAGCTCCCCGCGCAAGCAACGCGGCGGCGATCTCCGCGCGGCCGCCTTCCGCCGCTATCATGAGAGCGGTGCGGCCGCGGGCATCGCGGTCATCGATATGGGCG
>VAZV01000173.1 GCA_005884765.1 Alphaproteobacteria bacterium | reverse complement strand
CGCGGTGGTGCTCGCCAAGGGATCGCTGTTGAAGGCAATCGCCATGATCGTGTTCGGCTTGCTGCTGTCGATGGTCGGATCCGACATCGAGACCGGCGCCTCGCGCATGGCGTTCAACGTTCCTGAACTGGCCGACGGTCTCGGCTTTGCGACCGTAGCGATGGGTGTGTTCGGTTTCGCGGAAATCATCCGCAATCTTGACGCCGGCGCCGAGATGGATCGCCAACTCGTGCAGCAGAAGATCACCGGGCTGATGCCGACCAAAAAGGACATGATCGACTCGTTCCCTGCCATCTGCCGCGGCACGGTGCTGGGGTCGATCCTCGGCATTCTGCCGGGCGGCGGCGCAGTGATCGCTTCCTTCGCGGCCTATACGTTCGAGAAGAAGATCGCGAAAGACCCGTCAAGGTTCGGGCGCGGCGCCATCGAAGGCGTGGCGGCGCCCGAGAGCGCCAATAACGCGGCCGCGCAGACCTCGTTCATCCCGCTGCTGACGCTCGGCATCCCGCCGAACGCGGTGATGGCGCTGATGGTCGGCGCCATGACCATTCATGGCATCGTGCCGGGACCGCAGGTGATGCAGAAGCAGCCTGATCTGGTGTGGGGCATGATCACCTCGATGTGGATCGGCAACCTGATGCTGATCATCATCAATTTGCCGCTGGTTGGCATCTGGGTGCGGCTGTTGCGCGTGCCCTACCGGCTGATGTTCCCCTCGATCGTGGTGTTCTGCGCGATCGGCATCTACTCCATCAACAACGCGCCGGTCGACGTCGTCCTCGCCGGCGCCTTTGGCCTCGTCGGCTACTGGCTGATCAAGCACGACTTCGAGCCGGCGCCGCTCCTGCTCGGCATGGTGCTTGGACCGCTGATGGAGGAAAACCTGCGCCGGGCGCTGTTGATCTCGCGCGGCGACTGGTCGGTCTTCATCACCCGCCCGCTTTCGGCGGTGCTGATGGCGGGCGCAGCCGGGCTTCTGGTACTGGCGGTGCTGCCGACCTTGCGCAAGAAGCGCGACGAAGTGTTCGTGGAATCAGAGGGCTGACTGATCAGCCTCGAAAAATGGGTGAAACCAAGGGTGGAACGCAGGTTCCGCCCTTGTCGTTTATGGACAAAACCTACATTTTTCCCTGTATAATTGTGCCTAACAGCCGAATCGCCGCTGTCGATGCACCGGCCGGGCCGCTAAATTCCTGGGCATGATCCGAAAAAAGCGCGAACCGGCTTTCCGAAAAGATCATGTTCAAACAAAGAGATGAGATCATGATCCGAGTCAAACTAATCGGTCCATGATCGAAAGCACGACGCCATGAATCAGTACCACGATCTGCTGGAACGGATTCTCTCGGACGGCGCGGCAAAGGGTGACCGCACCGGCACCGGGACGCTGTCGATCTTCGGCCACCAGATGCGGTTCAACCTGGCCGCGGGCTTCCCGATGCTGACCACCAAGAAGCTGCCGCTGAAGTCGATCGTGCATGAGCTGTTGTGGTTCCTCAAGGGCGACACCAACGTCAAATACCTCCGGGATCACGGCGTCACGATCTGGGACGAATGGGCCGACGCCAACGGCGATCTCGGCCCAGTCTATGGTTCGCAATGGCGATCCTGGCCGACGCCGGACGGGCACAGCATCGACCAGATCGCGAACGTCGTCGGCATGATCAAGCGCAACCCGGATTCGCGCCGCCTGATCGTGAGCGCGTGGAATCCGGCCGATGTCGACAAGATGGCGCTGCCGCCATGCCACTGCCTGTTCCAGTTCTACGTCGCGAACGGCAAATTGTCGTGCCAGCTCTATCAGCGCTCCGGCGACGTGTTTCTCGGCGTGCCCTTCAACATCGCATCCTACGCATTGTTGACGATGATGGTCGCGCAGGTGACGGGCCTCAAACCCGGTGATTTCGTGCACTCGCTCGGCGACGCCCACCTTTATTCCAACCATCTCGATCAGGCGCGGCTGCAACTGACGCGTCCAACGCGCGCCTTGCCGGTGATGAAGATCAATCCGGATGTAAAGGACATCTTCGCGTTCCGTTATGAGGATTTCGTGCTCGAAGGCTATGATCCGCACCCGCATATCAAGGCTGCGGTTGCGGTGTGAGCGATTGAATGTCCCTCATCATCCGCCGCGCGCGCCCCGGTGAGGCGGGACTGGTTCTCTCGTTCATTCGCGAACTTGCCGAGTACGAAAAGCTGCTCCATGAAGTGGAGGCCAGCGAAGCTGACATCGCCGAAGCGCTGTTCGCCGATCATCCGCGCCTATTCTGTGAGATCGCCCAGTGGAACGGCGAAGTGGCTGGCTTCGCGGTCTGGTTCGTCAATTTTTCGACCTTCTCCGGCCGTTCCGGCATCTATCTGGAAGACCTGTTCGTTCGTCCGGCGCTCCGCGGCAACGGCATCGGCAAGGCCTTGCTCGCGCATCTGGCGAAGCTATGCGTACAGAACCGCTGGTCGCGCCTGCAATGGTCGGTGCTGGACTGGAACACGCCGTCGATCGAGTTCTATCGATCGCTCGGCGCGGTCTTGATGGACGAATGGACCGTGTGCCGGGTCAATGGCGAGGCACTCGCCGCGCTTGCAAAGGAAGCGCGCTGATGGAGATCGTGCTCATCGTCGCGGTCGCCGACAATGGCGTGATCGGGGCCAAAGGCGCGATCCCGTGGCGGCTGAAATCCGACATGCAACGCTTGAAGGCGATGACGATGGGAAAACCTGTCGTGATGGGCCGCAAGACGTTCGTATCGCTGCGCCGGCCGCTGCCCGGTCGCACCAACATTGTGCTGACGCGCGATGACGGTTTTCGCGCCGCTGGTGCGGTTGTGACGACATCGTTCGCCGACGCCCGCGCGGTGGCGCTGGGCGACGCGCTGCGGCGTTCCGCCGCTGAGATCGCCGTGATCGGCGGCGCCGAAATCTATGCGCAGTGGATGGACGTTGCCGGTCGCCTTGAGGTCACTGAAGTTCACGTCCGGCCGGAGGGCGATACCTATTTTGCCGCAATCGATCCGGCGCAATGGCAAGAGGTTTCGCGCGTGCGGAATCCGGCCGGGCCGGATGACAGCGCGGCATTTTCCTATGTGACATATCGCCGGCAGCAGCCGCATTAACTGCTTTCGGTAATGTTTACATTGACAAATACCGCCTCAGGCATAGCTGCTCTCAGACCTAAGCTTGCGTTGTAAGGGCCGGGGCCGTCCCCTATAAGCGAGCCGATATTGCGGGACTGGGGCAATCTTGGGCCCCGAAGGGCCCGCGGAGGAGAGCGTCGATGGCGTGGAAGAATCAGGGCGGTGGCCCGTGGGGCTCGGGTCCGAAAGGGCCGTGGGGCTCCGGCCCGCAACCGGTCGGGCCGAGGCCGCCCGATCTTGAAGACCTTCTGCGGCGCATCCAGGACCGGTTGCAGCAACTGCTGCCCGGCGGCTATTTCTCCGGTCTCGGCATTGCGCTGATCCTGATCGGCGCATTGGCGATCTGGGGATTGTCCGGATTTTTCCGGGTCCAGTCTGAAGAACTCGGCGTCGTGCTGCGGTTTGGCAAACACGTGCGCACCGTGCAGCCGGGCTTGAATTATCATCTGCCGTATCCGATCGAGACCGTGCTGCTGCCAAAAGCTCTGCGCGTCTCCACCATCTCGATCGGCATGACGCTGATCGACGATCCTGCGCGGCGCGGCCGCACCATGCGCGACGTGCCGGAAGAAAGCCTGATGCTGACCGGCGACGAAAACATCGTCGACGTCGATTTCACCGTGCTGTGGCGGATCAAGCCTGACGGCGTCGGCGACTACCTCTTCAACATCCAGAACCCCGAAGGCACCGTGAAGGCGGTGGCCGAAAGCGCGATGCGCGAGGCAGTCGGCAAAGCCAACATCCAGCCGATCCTGACCGGCGCGCGCACCACCACCGAGCTGGGGGTGCAGGAACTGATGCAAAAGACGCTCGACAACTACGGCTCGGGCATCCAGGTGACGCAGGTGCAGATGCAGAAGGTCGATCCGCCGGCACAGGTGATCGACTCATTCCGCGACGTCCAGGCCGCGCGCGCCGATCTCGAGCGCTTGCAGAACGAGGCGCAGACCTACGCCAACCGCGTCGTTCCCGACGCACGCGGACGTGCCGCGCAAATCCTGCAGGTGGCCGAGGGTTACAAGCAGCAAGCGGTCGCCGAGGCCAAGGGCCAGAGCGCGCGCTTCCTCAAAGTTTATGACGAGTACAAGAAGGCGCCCGACGTGACGCGCGAACGGATCTATCTCGAGACCATGGAGCGCATCCTCGGCGGCTCGGAGAAGCTCGTCTATGATGGCGGCTCGTCGTCGTCGGGGCAGGGCATCGTTCCTTATCTGCCTTTGAGCGAACTGACGCCACGGCGCCCGGCTTCCCCCGGCACAACAGGCCAGCAGCCGAGCGGAGGCACACGATGAGGTCCCCTGTTACAGGCATCGTCGCGCTGTTCCTGCTGTTCGTCGTGTTGATCGTTGCCTACAGCTCGGTCTTTACCGTGGCCCAGACCGAACAGGTGCTGGTGGTGCGGCTCGGCGAACCGGTCCGTGTCGTCACCGAACCCGGCCTGAATTTCAAGGCGCCTTTCATCGATACCGTGATCTCGATCGACAAGCGCATTCTCGATCTCGAAAATCCCTCGCAGGAGGTGATCGCCTCGGACCAGAAGCGGCTGGTGGTCGATGCCTTCGCCCGTTACCGCATCAAGAATGCGCTACGGTTTTACCAGAGCGTCGGCTCGATCCAGGCGGCCAATCTGCAGTTGACCACGCTCTTGAACGCGGCACTGCGCCGCGTGCTCGGCGAGGTCACCTTTATCCAGGTGGTGCGCGACGAGCGCGAAGCGCTGATGGCGCGGATCCGCGAGCAGCTCGACCATGAGGCCGACGGCTACGGCATCCAGGTGGTTGATGTGCGCATCCGCCGCGCCGATCTCCCCGAGCAGAACAGTCAGGCGGTCTATCAACGCATGCAGACCGAGCGCCAGCGGGAGGCCGCCGAGTTCCGGGCGCAAGGCGGCCAGAAGGCGCAGGAGATCAGGTCGAGCGCCGATCGCGAAGCCACCGTGATCGTCGCCGAGGCCAACTCTACCGGGGAACAAACCCGCGGTGCGGGGGATGCCGAACGGAACCGGCTGTTTGCGGAAGCCTATGGCAAGGATGCGGACTTCTTCGCATTCTACCGCTCGATGACCGCCTATGAGAACGGGCTGAAGAGCGGCGATACCCGCTTCCTGCTGCGGCCGGACTCTGATTTCTTCAGATATTTCGGCAGCGCCGGCGGCAAGCCGACCGCGGCGGCTCCGGCCCAGCCAGCGGCAGCTGCGGCGCCCAAACCCTGAAGTCAGACGACAACAACCAAGGGCGATGCAGACTGCGTCGCCCTTGCCAAGACCAGAACTGACCTAGAACCAGAACTGGCAAAAAATCAGAACTGGCCAAAAACCAGAAAAAGATTGAACGGGAGGGTCCGGTCCGATGAGGTCCATAGCGTTCGCCGACTTCCTCATCGGTGTGGGCATTCTGTTTGTACTTGAAGGTTTGCTATTCGCGGCAAGCCCGGCGTGGATGCGCAGGGCCATGAAAAGCGCGCTGGCAACGCCAGACAACATCCTGCGCGCGGTCGGCATCGGCTCGGCGGTGGCGGGGCTGATTCTGATTTGGGCGGTGCGTCGCCACCTTTGAGATGCCGGGGCCCGAGCTACGGTAGTGCACATGCACGCGAACGTCCGCTTTTCGCCGCATTGGCGGCCTTTATGACGAAGAAGTGCGCAAGCGAGATGCTTGCACCACCACCTTGTTGGGCGCACTGTGAAATTCCGATTCCGTTTGCGAGAGAGAAGCTGACATGACCGCTGCGACCCTAGCCCTGAGCCATCGCCTGCGCCCCTTCTTGGCCGCGATTTGCCTTGGCGCCATCGGCGCGCTGGTCTCAGTGCCGGCGCTCGCGCGTGGCCCCGAAGGCATCGCCGACGTGGCGGAGAAGGTGATCGACGCGGTGGTCAACATCTCGACGTCGCAGACCGTCGAGGCCAAGGGCGACGCCAAGGGCGCGGTTCCGCAACTGCCGCCGGGTTCGCCGTTTGAGGAATTCTTCGACGACTTTTTCAAGAACCGCAGGGGGCCGGGCGGCAAGGGCGGCGGCAACAACGAACTGCAGCCGCATAAGACCAATTCGCTCGGCTCCGGCTTCATCATCGACACCGCCGGCATCGTCGTGACCAACAATCACGTCATCGCGGATGCCGATGAGGTCAACGTCATCATGAATGACGGCACCAAGATCAAGGCCGACATCGTCGGCATCGACAAGAAGACCGATCTCGCCGTGTTGAAATTCGCGCCGCCGCGGCCGCTGGTCGCGGTGAAGTTCGGTGATTCCGACAAACTGCGGCTGGGCGACTGGGTGGTCGCGATCGGCAATCCGTTCAGCCTCGGCGGCACGGTGACGGCCGGCATCGTCTCGGCCAAGAACCGCGACATCAGTTCCGGTCCCTACGACAGCTATATCCAGACCGACGCCGCCATCAACCGCGGCAACTCGGGCGGTCCGCTGTTCAACCTCGATGGCGAAGTGGTCGGCGTTAACACGCTGATCATCTCGCCCTCCGGCGGCTCCATCGGCATCGGCTTTGCGGTGCCGTCCAAAACCGTCGCCGGCGTCGTCGATCAGCTCCGGCAATTCGGCGAACTTCGCCGCGGCTGGCTCGGCGTTCGCATCCAGCAGGTCACCGACGAGATCGCCGAAAGCCTCAGCATCAAGCCGGCCCGCGGCGCTCTGATCGCCGGCGTCGACGACAAGGGCCCGGCGAAACCGGCGGGCATCGAACCCGGCGACGTCGTGGTCAAATTCGACGGCAAGGACATCAAGGACCCGAAGGACCTGTCGCGGGTCGTCGCCGACACCACGGTCGGCAAGGAAGTCGATGTGGTCATCATCCGCAAGGGCCAGGAAGAAACCCGCAAAGTGACGCTGGGACGGCTGGAAGATCCCGACAAGGCGCAGCCGGCTGTCGCCAAGACCAAAGAGGAGCCGGTGGAGAAGCCGGTAACGCAAAAGGCGCTCGGCCTCGATCTGGCGACGCTGAGCAAGGATCTGCGCACCCGCTACAAGATCAAGGACAGCGTCAAGGGCGTCGTCATCACCAGTGTCGACGGCACGTCCGACGCCGCCGAGAAGCGGCTTTCCGCCGGCGACGTTATCGTCGAGGTGGCGCAGGAGGCGGTCTCAAGCGCCGCCGACATCAAGAAGCGGGTCGAGCAGTTGAAGAAGGACGGCAAGAAATCCGTGCTGCTCCTGGTCGCCAATGGCGACGGCGAACTGCGCTTCGTGGCGCTGAGCGTGCAGTAGGCTCTGACGCATTTATCTCGTCATTGCCGGGCTTGACCCGGTAATCCATCCCTCTCGCAAAGATTCTCTCGAAGATTGATGGATGCCCGGATCAAGCCCGGACATGACGATCGAATTTGCGGGAATCAACGCCCCTACAATTAAACAGCCGGGCGACCTTTCAACATTCCGGCAATACCGAGGTCTTCGTCGAGCTCCGGCCAATGAATGCCCATCGGCATCAGTTCGAAGTGTGCGCGCGCCAAAGCGCTTGCATCTCGCAGCCGAGGATACCAGGCCAGCGGCGTCGCGATCCTGCGGCCATCAGCCAGCGTCACCACCAGCTCGTCGGCGGTGAAGGTAATTTCGTGGGCAGGAAATCCTGCATTGACCGCTACCGAGAGGTCGTGCAGCCAGAATTTGGCTTCGAAGTCTCCGGCCCTGACGTGAATATGCGGCGGCTCCCCGCGTTCGTTTGAATAAAAGAATGCGCGATAGGGTCCCCAGCGCAGCACTGTGGGCATTGAATCTATCCCCCCACAAACTCCTCACGCCGGTACCCCTGGGCGTAGAGCAACGCGGTGAGGTCGCCGTGGTCAATCCGGGCCGCGGCCGCGGCTGCGACCGCCGGCTTGGCGTGGTAGGCAACGCCGAGGCCGGCCGCCTGAATCATGCCGAGATCGTTGGCGCCATCGCCGACCACCAGCGTGTCGATGCCGTCGAGGTCAAAGGATTCGGTGAGCTCGATCAGCGTCGCAAGCTTGATGGCACGGCCCAGGATCGGTTCGGCCACCTCGCCGGTGAGCTTGCCGTTCTCGATTTTGAGCTCGTTGGCGCGGTTCTCCTGAAAGCCGATGATCGCTGCGACGGCGCTCGTGAACAGCGTGAAGCCGCCGGAGATCAGGCAGGTGTAGGCGCCATTGGCGCGCATGGTCGCGACCAGTTCGCGGCCACCTGGCGTGGGCTTGATGCGCTTTTCCAGCACTTCATCGACCACGCTGACCGGCATGTCCTTGAGTAGCGCGACGCGCTCGCGCAGGGCCGGCTCGAACTCGATCTCGCCGCGCATCGCGCGCTCGGTGATTTCAGCGACATGCGCCTTCAGCCCGGCGAAATCAGCCAGTTCGTCGATGCATTCCTGGCCGATCATGGTGGAATCCATGTCGGCGAGAAAAAGCTTCTTGCGCCTGAACGCCCGAGGCTGCACCACAATGTCGATCGGCAGGTCGCCGCGCGCCTGGCGCAGGCGGCCTTCGATCGCGGAGATATCCTCAGCTCCGTCGAAGGGGATATCGACCGCGACTTCGTCGAACAGCCATTGCGCCGATCCCGGCGACGGCAGCACGGCCAGCGCGCCGTCGACGATGGTCTGGTCGAGCGCGGGGTCGGCGGGGTTGCAGATGAGTGTGGCGACGAGGGACATTTTGGTGAATTCGCATCACGAGAGCTTGGAGGCCGTGCTTATCGCAGGGCCGACCGCCAGCGGCAAGTCGGCGCTCGCGCTCGAGCTTGCACAAAAGGCCGGCGGCGTCGTGATCAACGCCGATTCCATGCAGGTCTATCACGACCTCCGTATCATCACCGCGCGGCCGACGCCGCACGAAGAGGCGCTGGTGCCGCACCGGCTCTACGGCCATGTCGATGCCGGCGTGAACTATTCCGCGGGCGCGTGGCTGGCGGATGCGGGAAGGATGCTGGCCGAGGCGCGGGCGCAACACCGCTTGCCGATCTTCGTCGGCGGCACCGGGCTTTACTTGAAGGCGCTGACGCGCGGCCTGTCGGCGGTCCCGCCGATCCCGCCGGAGATCCGCGAGCGCGTGCGCGCAAGACTGGAGCGCGATGGCGTCGAGGCGTTGCATGGGCAATTGGCAGAGCGTGATCGGGCTTCCGCAGAGCGCCTCAAACCGCGCGACCGCACCCGCATCGCTCGCGCGTTGGAAGTCGTTGAGGCAACCGGCCGCTCGCTCACCGACTGGCATCGCGAGGGCCTGCCGCCATTGCTGCCGCAGGGCACATTCCGCGCGCTGTTTCTCGAGCCCGAGCGCGAAGCGCTCTATGCGCGGATCGACGCGCGTTTTGATGCCATGTTCCAAGCCGGCGCGCTGGAAGAAGTAGCCAACCTGGCAGCGCGAAAACTCGATTCCCTGCTGCCGGCAATGAAAGCGCATGGCGTGCCGCCGTTGATCCGGCACGTCCGTGGCGAACTCACGCTCGCAGAGGCAGCCGCGATCGGACGGGCCGACACCCGCCATTATGCCAAGCGGCAGTTCACCTGGTTTCGGCATCAATTGCCGGATTTCGCATGGGTGAAGTTGGATGAGGCGAGGGGATGGCTAGACCGCGCCGGTGCCCGGTCATGACGAGGTTTTGTGCCGCTGCAGCAAATTCGCGCTCGCCTTGGGCAAAAAACCCGCTAATCTGCCCCAAATCACGGCGGGCGTAGCCTCGCCTTGACTTTTAGACGGTTGCGGGTATGTTCGCGCAACCTTTGGGAAGTTTGAGCGGCAGCATGCGTAACATTATTACCAAACTCCTTATCGTCGTCGTACCCTGGCATGCCGCCCGGGATGGCTAAGGCCATCCAAATTCAGGCGGTGTGCATAGGGCCCCTTGAGGCCCTTTTTTATTTCCTCAACGAGATCAATGGAAGAACCGCTGGCAACAGCGGAATCCGCTAGCCAAGCCAAGGAACAAGCCATGAGCGACAAGAGCCACGATCCGAACCAGATGACCGGCGCCGCCATGATTGTGCGCGCGCTGATCGATCATGGCATCCAGCACATCTTCGGCTACCCCGGCGGCGCGGTGCTTCCGATCTATGACGAGATTTTCCAGCAGAGTGAAGTCGAGCACATTCTGGTGCGCCACGAGCAGGGCGCCGGCCACGCCGCCGAGGGCTATGCGCGCTCCACCGGCAAGCCGGGCGTGGTGCTGGTAACGTCAGGGCCCGGCGCCACCAACATGGTGACGCCGCTGACCGACGCGCTGATGGATTCGATTCCGCTGGTGTGCATTACCGGGCAGGTGCCGACGCATCTGATCGGCAACGACGCCTTCCAGGAATGCGACACCGTCGGCATCACCCGGCCCTGCACCAAGCACAACTGGCTGGTGCGCGACGTCAACGACCTCGCCAAGGTGCTGCATGAGGCGTTCTATGTCGCCACCAGCGGCCGTCCCGGTCCGGTCGTGGTCGACGTGCCGAAGGACGTGCAGTTCGCGGTCGGCACCTATCATCCGCCGCGCAAATCCGACGTCCACGTTTCCTATGCTCCGCGTGTGAAGGGCGACGCGGCCCAGATCCGCAAAGCCGTGGCGCTGCTCGCTGCCGCCAAGCGGCCGGTGATCTATTCCGGCGGCGGCGTCATCAATTCCGGAACCGGGGCCTCAAAGCTGTTGCGCGAGCTGGTCGAGTTCACCGGCTTCCCGATCACCTCGACCTTGATGGGGTTAGGGGCCTATCCGGCGTCGGGCAAGAACTGGCTCGGCATGCTCGGCATGCACGGCACTTACGAAGCCAACATGACGATGCACGACTGCGATGTCATGCTGTGCGTCGGCGCGCGCTTCGACGATCGCATTACCGGCCGCACCGACGCGTTTTCGCCGGGCTCAAAGAAGATCCACATCGACATCGACCCGTCCTCGATCAACAAGAATATCCGTGTCGACGTGCCGATCATCGGCGATGCCGGCAATGTGCTGGGCGATCTGTTGCAGGTGTTCAAGGCGGAAGCCAAGAAGCCCGACATCAAGCCGTGGTGGGCCGAGATCGCTAAATGGCGCGCGCGCAACTCGCTGTCCTACAGGAAGAACAACGATATCATCCTGCCGCAATATGCGATCCAGCGCCTGTTCGAGTTAACGCGCGGCCGCGATACTTACATCACCACGGAGGTCGGCCAGCATCAGATGTGGGCGGCGCAGTTCTTCGGCTTCGAGGAGCCGCACCGCTGGATGACTTCCGGCGGCCTCGGCACCATGGGCTATGGCCTGCCGGCGGCGCTGGGCGTGCAGGTCGCCCATCCCGAAAGCCTCGTGATCGATATCGCCGGCGATGCCTCGGTGCAGATGACGATGCAGGAGATGTCGACGGCGGTCCAGCACGAGCTGCCGATCAAGATCTTCATCCTGAACAACCAGTATATGGGCATGGTGCGGCAGTGGCAGCAGCTCTTGCACGGCAACCGGTTGTCGCATTCCTATTCCGAGGCGCTGCCGGATTTCGTCAAGCTGGCGGAGGCCTATGGCTGCGTCGGCATCCAGGCGATCAAGCCGGCCGATCTCGACGGCGCGATCAAGGAAATGATCAGCGTCAGGCGCCCGGTGCTGTTCGACTGCCGGGTGGCGGCGCTGGAAAATTGTTTCCCGATGATTCCTTCAGGCAAGGCGCACAACGAAATGCTGCTGCCGGAGCAGGCGACCGGGGATGCCACCGCGTCCGCCTTCGCCGGCGGCAAGGCGCTGGTGTGATGATGAACATCGTGGTGATGTGGCAGGCGGCAAATTCCACTGTCATCGTCCGGCTTGTCCGGACGATCCAATACGCCGCGGCGCTCGCTTTCAAGCCCTGCCTGCGTTTACTGGATACCCGCCTTCGCGGGTATGACGACCATTGGTGCAGCGATGTTTGACCTCAGGGAGCTTGAGCAGGCGCATGAGGTCGTCGCTCGCGCGATGCCGCCGACGCCGGCGCATGCCTGGCCGCTGCTTTCGCAGCGGCTTGGCGCGGCGGTGGTGGTCAAGCATGAGAACCATACGCCGACCGGCGCCTTCAAGGTGCGCGGCGGTCTCGTCTATGTCGATCATTTGACGCGCGAGCAGCCCAAGACATCGGGCATCATCTCGGCGACGCGCGGCAACCACGGCCAGAGCCTTGCTTTTGCGGCAAGCCGGCACGCTCTGCCGGCGATGATCTATGTACCGCGCGGCAATTCGATCGAGAAGAACCGCGCCATGCAGGCGTTCGGCGCCGATCTCGTGGAATACGGCGATGATTTCCAGGCCGCGCGCGAGGAGGCCTATCGCCGCGCCGAAGCGGCAGGGCTTCACATCGTGCCGGCGTTCCATCCCGATCTGGTGCTGGGCGTTGCGACCTACGCGCTCGAATTGCTGCGAACGGCGAGCGACATCGAGGTGCTTTATGTGCCGATCGGGCAGGGCTCCGGCATTTGCGGCTGCATCCTGGCGCGCGACCTGCTCGGGCTGAAAACCGAAATCATCGGCGTGCAATCGAGCCTGGCGGCGTCCTATGCGTTATCATTCGCGGCAGGTCGCGTCGTGCGGACGAACAGCAGCGATACCCTGGCCGATGGTCTGGCTACACGCGTCCCCGATCCCGACGCACTCGCAATCATCCTCAAGGGCGCCTCGCATATCGTGCAGGTGACCGATGACGAGATTGCTTCCGCAATGCGGATCTACTGGACCGATACGCACAACTTGGCCGAAGGGGCGGGCGCCGCGGCGCTGGCGGCGGCCTTGCAGGAGAAGAACAAGCTGCAAGGTAAGCGCGTCGGCCTCATCCTGAGCGGCGGCAATATCGATTTCGATTTGTTCTGGAAATGGGTCGGGCCGGAGGCCGCAATCACTTCTGCAGAGCGGGCGGTATGATGAACGAAAAATCGAAGGGGACGACAATGAACCAGCCCGCATCCGCCTACTTCATGGAAGAACGCCACGACCCGAGCGAGACCCACACGCTGTCCGTGCTGGTGCAGAACGAGCCGGGCGTGCTCGCGCGGGTCATCGGGCTATTTTCGGGCCGCGGCTACAACATCGAAAGCCTCACGGTCTCCGAGACCGAGAGCCAGAAACATCTCTCCCGCATCACCATCGTCACCACGGGTACGCCAATGGTGATCGAGCAGATCAAGCACCAGCTCGACCGCATGGTGCCGGTCTATCGCGTCGTCGACATGACGCTTAGCGGCCGTGCGATCGAGCGCGAGCTCGCCATGGTGAAAGTGCGCGGCACCGGCGATCATCGCGTCGAGGCGCTGCGCCTCGCGGACGCTTTCCGCGCCCGCGTCATCGACGCTACCACCGAGAGCTTTGTGTTTGAGATCACAGGCAACACCGCCAAGATCAACCAGTTCATCGACCTGATGCGCCCGCTTGGCCTGGTCGAGGTCTCGCGCACCGGCGTCGCCGCGATCGCGCGCGGGCCCGAGGGGATGTGACACATGCTGGCGCGGGACTGGTACTACAATGAACGGCGGCGGATCGGGCTCGATTCCGCGGTCGCCTCGATCTACGACCGCCACGACGACAGCGATCTGCGCGCCCGCGGGGCGCTCACCATGCTGGGCGTCAGGGCGGGTTGGCGGGTCGCCGATATCGGCTGCGGCAATGGGGTGCTGGCTTGCGAAGCCGCACTGATGGGCGCCGAGGTCGACGCGATTGACATTTCGCCGGCGATGCTGGCGCTCGCGGAAGTCTACGCTCGCGACCGCAAGGCATCGATCCGCACCCAGTCCGCGGGGCTGCTGAGCTTTGCCTATGACGCCAATTCGTACGATCTCATTGTCAGCGAGTTCACGCTGCATCATCTGCCGGATTTCTGGAAGGCGGTGGCGCTGTCGCGTATCTATGGCGCGCTGAAGCACGGCGCGAATTTCTATTTGCGCGATATCGTGTTCGTCAGCATGCCCGATGGAAGCGAGCGCGACGTCGAGCAATGGGCGGACTTCAACATCAAGAACCACGGCTTTGAGCGCGCTAGTGTCGTCACCCATATGCGCGACGAGTATTCGACTTTCGGCTGGGTGATCGAGCGCATGCTGACCGAGGCTGGCTTCACGCTGGTCTCGGCCGACTATCACGCCCCATTGCACGGCACCTATCTCCTACGCAAACCCAAATCCGGCGAGCAGGCCTAAAAAAGAGTTAAGAAAAATGAAACCGGCCGACATTTGCATCGCCGTCATGGTGACGGTGATCTGGGGACTTGCGTTCGTCGCAAGCCGGATCGCGCTCGACGAATTCTCGCCGGAGCTGATGACCGCGCTGCGCTTTGCGATCGCGGCGGTGCCGTGCCTGTTCGTGCGCAAGCCGAAACTATCGTGGTCGCTGCTGATTGCGATCAGCTCCACGCTGTTTCTTGGCCAGTTCCTGGCGCAGGCCTTTGGCATCGCCGACGGCGTGCCCGTCGGCCTTTCCAGCGTCATCGTGCAAAGCCAGGCGCTGTTCACGATCGGCTTTGCCGCGATCGCTTTCCGCGAATTGCCGACGCCGATGCAGACCGTCGGCATCGGCATCGCCGCCATCGGACTTCTGATGATCTGCGGCACGGTCGGCTACGATTTCAGCGCCGGTGCGTTTGCGGTGCTGCTGATTTCCCCGATCAGCTTCGCCGTCGGCAACCTGCTGCTGCGCCGCGCCAACGGCGTGCCCATGTTCGACCTGTTCGCATGGCTGTGTCTCGCGGCCGCGATCCCGCTGTTTGCGCTGACGCTTGTCACCAACGGCCCGCAGCCGACGTGGCAGGCGCTGGCACACATGTCGCTGACTGGCCTTATCTGCGTGCTCGGCCTCGGTGCGGTGTCGACCAGCATTGCCTACTGGCTGTGGGGCCGGCTGCTCCGCGACTACCCGGCGGCGCAGGTAGTGCCGTTTGCGCTGCTGGTGCCGTTCGTGGGCTCGTGGGCCTCCAGCATCGTGTTCGGCGAGAAGTTCGGGCCGCTGCGGCTTGCCGGGATGATCACGGTGGTCGGCGGCATCGCCGTCATGCTGCTGGCGAGGCGGCCCGGCGCCTTACCGAAGATCGCCTGAGGTCTTGTCATGTCGCCCTCGCTTCTGCTCGCCTTCGTGATGTTTGCCACCGTGATGTTCTTCACCCCGGGGCCGAACAACATCATGCTGCTGTCGTCGGGGCTGACCTATGGTTTTCGCCCGACGCTGCCGCATATCGCCGGCATCACGATCGGTTTCGCGTTCATGATCGGTGCCGTCGGTCTCGGGCTCGGGACCATCTTCATCGCCTATCCGGTGCTGCAGACGATCCTCAAATATGGCGGCGTCGCCTATCTGGTCTATCTTGCCATCGCGATCGCGATGTCCGAGCCGGTCGCCCCCGATCAGGACAACCGCCGCGGGCCCATGACCTTCTGGGGTGCCGCGATGTTCCAGTGGATCAATGCCAAGGGCTGGGTGATGGTGATCGGCACCATCACCGCCTACGCGGCGATCGCCTCGTTCCCCTGGAATATCGCGATCCAGGTCGCGCTTAGCCTGATGCTGGGCGCGGTGTCGTGCACGGCCTGGGCGCTGTTCGGCAGTTCGCTGCGGCGGCTTGTGACCTCCCGACGGGCAGTGCGGATCTTCAATTTCGTGATGGCGGTGCTGCTGTTGGCCTCGCTCTATCCCGTCTTCATGGACGTGTGATGCCGCACCCATGCGAGAAGAGGGGGTTTCCAATGACTGCGAAAATGCTCTAGACCACGGCCGGAAATTCGCGGGCGACCGGCGCTCCTGCCTCCCTAATAGCCTGATTAACCGGCCGATGTTGGCCACCACTTTAAGGAAACGACCATGCGTGTTTATTACGATCGCGACGCCGATTTAAACCTGATCAAGGGCAAGAAGGTCGTCATCGTCGGCTACGGCAGCCAGGGCCACGCCCATGCGCTGAACCTGAAGGATTCCGGCGTCAAGGAAGTCGCCATCGCGCTGCGCAAGGGCTCGCAATCGGCCAGGAAGGCGGAAGCCGCCGGCTTCAAGGTGATGGAAGTCGCGGAAGCTGCGAAGTGGGCCGATCTTGTGATGATGCTGACCCCCGACGAATTGCAGGGTGACATCTATCGCGAGCACCTGCACGACAACATGAAGAAGGGCGCGGCGCTGGTCTTCGCCCACGGCCTCAACGTCCACTTCAACCTGCTCGACCCGCGCCCCGATCTCGACGTGCTGATGATCGCCCCTAAGGGCCCCGGCCACACCGTGCGCTCGGAATACCAGCGCGGCGGTGGCGTGCCCTGCCTGATCGCGATCGCCAAGGATGTCTCCGGCAACGCCCATGATCTGGGCTTGAGCTATGCCTCGGCGATCGGCGGCGGCCGCGCCGGCATCATCGAAACCTCGTTCAAGGAGGAATGCGAAACCGACCTGTTCGGCGAGCAGGTAGTGCTGTGCGGCGGCCTGGTCGAATTGATCAAGGGCGGCTTCGAAACCCTGGTCGAAGCCGGCTACGCCCCCGAGATGGCCTATTTCGAGTGCCTGCACGAGGTGAAGCTGATCGTCGACCTGATCTATGAAGGCGGCATCGCCAACATGAATTATTCGATCTCCAACACCGCTGAGTACGGCGAATACGTCTCCGGCCCCCGCATCGTCACGGACGAGACCAAGAAGGAGATGAAGCGGGTGCTGTCCGATATCCAGTCCGGCAGGTTCGCCCGCGACTGGATGCTGGAGAACAAGGTCAACCAGACCTCGTTCAAGGCAACCCGCGCCAAGCTCGCCCAACACCCGATCGAGGAAGTCGGCGCCAAGCTTCGCGACATGATGCCGTGGATCAAGAAAGGCGCCTTGGTGGACAAGACCAAGAACTAGCAAGGCCGACGGCTTCCTCCGGTCGACGAAGAACCAAGCCCTGATCGGCATGTTCAAAAGCGAGAGCGCAAGATGCGTTCTCGCTTTTTGTCGATATGAGTCTTGCGACCTAATCCAATCTCTAAGCCGAGCCGCTGAAAAGCTTCACGATGGCCGCGGCCCGGAAACGGAGAACTGACGCTTTCGACCACAGTCTTGGTGTGAGACAGCTCAGGCGAGTTCTACGAGCCAAAAGTCGTGCCAGTCCAGGTCCACGGCGCTGGCACTTAATCCGGATTCTCGTTTCCGGCACGATCGATCGCGAGACGCGCGCCGCCAGGCATCGACCACAGCCGGATCACGCGCCGAAGTTCGCAGCGGGAAGAGGGGGGGAATACCCACACGTCAATTTGCTGCGTTGCGTCGTGAGCCCGCGCGACCAATCGCCTCCAGCAGACGACTTCATTCCCGCCGCACGCCGCTTCCTGCATCCCCTTCCCCCTGCTATCGTCCACGCCTCAAGAAAAAACATCGAGGAAATCGCCGTCACTCCTGGCCCGAGGGGGAAGCTCATGAAGCGCTGCGCGAAGCATTCCATCTGGACACGCTGCATCCGGCCGCATCTCACTCAAAAGCTTGGCCTTTCCGGGCTGATCCTTAGCCTCGCGCTCGCCGCAGTGCCGGCCGCCGCGCAGAAAAAATACAGCCCCGGCGTCACCGACACGGAGATCAAGATCGGCAACATCATGCCGTATTCGGGGCCGGCCTCGGCCTATGGCATCATCGGCAAGACGATGAGCGCCTATTTCCGGATGATCAACGACAATGGCGGGGTCAACGGCCGCAAGATCAACTTCATCAGCTATGATGACGCCTACAGCCCGCCGAAAACCGTGGAGCAGGCGCGAAAACTCGTCGAGAGCGATGAGGTCTTCCTGATTTTCGCCCCGCTCGGCACCGCGAGCAACGCCGCGATCCAGAAATACATGAACACCATGAAGGTGCCGCAGCTCTTCGTTGCCACCGGCTCGTCGCGCTGGGGCGACCCCGAACATTTCCCCTGGACCATCGGCTGGCAGCCGAACTACCGCGCCGAGGCGCGCATCTATGCGACCTACATCCTGCAGCACTATCCGAACGCCAAGATCGGCCTGTTGTACCAGAACGACGATTTCGGCAAGGACTACGTGCTGGGCCTCAAGGACGTGTTGCGCGACAAATATGACCGCATGGTCGTTGCCAGCATCCCTTACGAGGTGGCGATGCCGACCGTCGACTCCCAGGTGGTAGCGATCAAGTCCGCCAATCCGGATATCTTTGTCAACATCGGCACCCCGAAATTCGCAGCCCAGGCCATCAAGAAGCTTGCCGAGCTCGACTGGCATCCGGTCCACATCATGAGCAACGTGTCGGCCTCGGTCGGCGCGGTGCTCAAGCCCGCAGGGCTTGAGAACGCCAAAGGCATCCTCAGCGCTTACTACCAGATGGATGTCACCGATCCGCAGTGGGACAGCTATCCCGGCATGCAGATATTCCGCGCCTTCATGGCGAAATATTATCCGGAAGCCGACAAGTCCGAGAGCGGGCCGCTCACGGGCTATAACCTGTCGACCGGGCTGGTCTATGTGCTCACGCGCTGCGGCGATGACCTCACCCGCGACAACGTCATGAAGATCGTTGCCAACATGGATTTCGAGATCGACACCTACATCCCGGGCATCCGCATCAAGACCTCGCCGACCGATTTCTATCCGATCGAACAGGTGCAGATGATGCGCTTCACGGGCGAGAATTGGCAGTTGTTCGGCCCGATCATCGACGGGCACGCCGAGTAAGGAATTTTCTGAAAGATCAGAACATCGGCTTTAAGCCGGGGCTGGCAACATTATCATGGGGAGGAAACTATGGATCGCACGCTCGAACGATCGACCATGCGCAAAGTCTATTTGCGGCTCTTGCCGTTTGCTGTCCTGTCTTACGTACTCGCCTACATCGATCGGATCAATGTCAGCTTCGCCGGCCTCACCATGCGTGGCGATCTCGGCATGTCCGCCGGCACCTTCGGGTTCGCCGTCGGCCTATTTTACTGGGGTTATTTCATTTTCGAGGTACCGAGCAACGTGATCCTGGAAAAGGTCGGCGCCAGAATATGGATCGCCCGGATCATGATCACCTGGGGAGTCCTGGCGGGGCTGACCGCCGTGGTCACGGACTCGACGACTTTCGCGATCGTGCGTTTCCTGCTTGGCGTCGCCGAAGCCGGTTTCTTTCCCGGCATCATTCTTTACTTCACCTATTGGTTCCCGAGCCATCATCACGCCCGCATCGTATCGGGCTTCCTGGTCGGCCTGCCGGTGGCAGTGGCGATCGGCGCGCCGATCTCGACCGCGCTGCTCGGCCTCGATGGCCTGTTCGGTCTGAAGGGTTGGCAAGTCATGTACATCGCCGAGGCGATCCCAACCGTGGTGATCGGGGTGATCACATTCTTCGTGCTGACGGACAAGCCTGAGCAAGCAAAGTTCCTCACTGCGGAGGAGCGCAACTGGCTCGTCGCCAAGATCGCCACTGAGCGCCGCGCCACCGAGGCGGTGCGCAAATTCACGCTGTGGCAGGCGCTCTACAATCCCAAGGTGCTGCTCTTGGCGTTGAACTATCTCGGCATCGTCACGGCTAGCCTCGGCATGCTGATCTTCATTCCGCAAATCATCAAGTCGCTGGGCAACTCCAGCAACATGATGGTCGGCTGGCTCACCATGATTCCCTATATTTGCGGCGGCATCGCCATGGTGGCGTGGGGGCGCATCTCCGATCGCATGAACGAGCGGCGCTGGAATCTGTTCATCGGCTGCGTGTTCTCGACCGTAGGCCTCGTCATCGCCGCCATGACGATGGGGACCTGGTGGGCGCTGGTCGGAATGTCGATCGCCGCGATGGGCTTTTATGGCTCCAAGGGCCCATTTTTCGCCATGCCGCCGATGTTTCTCAGTGGCGCCGGGCTCGCCGCAGGGATTGCGTGGATCAATTCGATCGGCAACCTGGGAGGTTTCTTCGGGCCCTGGTATGTCGGCGTCATGAAAGACCTCACCGGCAGCTACGCCGGCGGACTTTATGGGCTCGCTTTGCTCGGTCTGGTCGCTGCACTCGTTTGCGCGCTGTTTTTGCACATTCCAAACCGCATTCCGTCCTCGGTGATCGGCGCGCCTGCCGAATGAAGCTAATCGCTGCCTTACGATGGTTCTTGGGTTATAGTTGCTTCAATGAACCGCTGAACCGGATTGCGGAGTATCGCCGCCATGCTCTATGTCGACTTCCCGAGTTTGGCTGATCTGAAATCGCTGGCGGCCCACCGCGACGACATTTGTGTCTCGATTTATCTACCCACCACGCCCGTCAGTCGAGAGGTGGCGGGTGATCGGATCGAATTGAAGAATCTCGCAAAGGAGGCCTTGCGGCAGCTCGAAACGGCAAACGCCGACAAGCGGCGCGTCGCCGCGCTGATGGAGCATCTCGATGACCTGGTCGATGACGACGAGTTCTGGCGGTTCCAGGCCCGCAGTCTCGCAGTGTTGGCGACCCCGGACAACGCGCGGACGTTCCGCGTGGCCAATGCGCTGGTGGCAATTGTTGAAGTATCGGACCGATTTCACCTCGAGCCGCTGTTACGCGCCGTCGCATTTCCCAATACCTGCTTTGTGTTGGCGCTGGCGGAAAATGCGGTCCGTGTCGTCCAGGTCTCGGCCGACCTGCCGCCCGCGCCGGTAAATGTCGACGGCGTGCCGAAGGACGCGGCCGGCGCAGTCGGGCGCTCCACCATCAACGACCGCTCGCCGAGCGGCCGTCTTCAAGGATCGGAAGGTCAGAAGGTCTTGTTGCGACAGTTCGCGCGCAAGATCGATCAGGGGCTACGCGGGCCTTTGACCGGCAGCGACGTCCCGCTGGTGCTGGCTGCGAGCGAGCCGCTTGCCTCGGTCTATCGCTCGGTCAACACCTACGCCCATCTGGCCAAAGCGCGGATCGACGGCAGTCCGGTATATCTGAGCGATGCCCAGCTCGCGGATCGGGCTCGCGCCTTACTGGATGGCATAAATCGTGACGAGATTGCTCAATGGAAAACCACGTTCGCAGCACGGGAGAATGAAGGTCGCGCAACCACTGACATCGCACAGGCCGCGCGAGCGGCAACCTATGGCGCGGTGGAGACCATGCTGGTTGATATCGACGAGGTCATCCCCGGTACGGTCGACGAGACGAATGGTGCCGTCAACTTCTCGAAATCGGCGAACGCCGGGGATTACGGCGTGGTTGACGAAATCGCGAGCCGTGTCATCCGCTCGGGCGGCCGGATTCTCGGCGTGCGAAAGGCCGATATTCCCGGCGGCAAATCGCTTGCGGCCGTCCTGCGCTATGCGATCTAAGCTAAACTAAAGGGCGCCTGCTGCGAATTGGGCGGGACCATGAGATTGCAACTCGGCCGTGGATTGCGATTCGCTCGGTTCGGGTTACAAGCGCTCCATGCGCACGAAGGCCAGGAGTTGAGCCATGCAATCCGTTGTCATCACCGGTGCTTCGACCGGCATCGGCTGGGCCACCGCCAAATTGCTGCTGGACAAGGGCTTTCGCGTGTTCGGCAGCGTGCGCAAACAGGCCGATGCGGCGCGGCTGAAAAGCGAATTCGGCGCCAATTTCACCCCGTTGACGTTCGACATCACCGATGAGGCCGCGGTACTGTCGGCCGCGCGCGAGGTCCGCGCCGCGCTTGGCGGCCAAACGCTCGCGGGCCTCGTCAACAATGCCGGCATTGCGGTGCCCGGCCCGGTGCTCGAGCTGTCGGCCGACGAATTCCGCCGCCAGCTGGACGTCAACGTCGTCGGCCCGATTATCGCCACGCAGGCCTTTGGTCCGCTGCTCGGCTCCGATCCTTCGTTGAAGGGCCCGAAAGGCCGCATCGTGATGATCTCCTCGGTCGCCGGCAAGAACGGCAACCCTCTGACGCCTGCCTATGCCGCCTCAAAACATGCGATCGAGGGCTTGTCGGAAAGCCTGCGTCGCGAGCTGATGCTGTTCGGCATCGACGTCATCATCGTCGCGCCCGGTCCGGTGAAGACCCCGATCTGGAGCAAGGGCCGGGAGGACGTCGACATGTCCAAATACAAGAACTCACCTTACCTGCCCGCGCTTCAGAAGGTCACCAATTACATGAAACATCTCGACGCCATCGGTCTGCCGCCGGAGAAGATCGCCGAGCGCGTCCATGAAGCGCTGACGACGGCGCACCCCAGGGTGCGCTATCAGATCGCGCCCGATCCGATGCGGCATCTCATGACGGCGTATTTGCCCAAGCGTATGGTCGACAGGATCATCGCCAAGCGGCTCGGGTTGATGCCGCCGGCATGATGGGCTTCTGCGATGGCGACGATTGGCAGGAACAATGCGGAATTGACGCAACTCGCGAACGATGCGTTGCGGAGCGAGCCGGGATGCGAAACCGCGCGTGTTCCCGCGCTCCAGGGATTGCCGGATGTCCGCCAGGGCCGGAACTGGGAAATCCCGAACGTGGTTCTTGGCGACAGTCTTATCAGTGACGTCGACCGGGCGGTCCTCGCCGTTCATCGCCAGCTCGGCCGACAATTCCATCTGCTGATGGACGAATGAGCGAGGCGAGATCGCACGCTGGAAGGCCGCGGTTACCGGCCGCTATCCCGCTTGCAGCGCGCGCTCCGTTGGTTTCGATGCCATTGCGACCATCCGCAAGACGAATACCGCCAGCAGCGGGATCAGGAACAGCGCATAAAGCGGCATGTCCGGGATCCGCTTGCCGAAAGAGACCGTAAACTGCAGCAACAGATAATAGCCGCCGGTGAGGTGCAGGAGGCGCCAGGCGTGCGGGCCGATCGCGCTTGCCGTGCGATCGAACGACGTTGCGGTCATGGCGATGACAAAGGCATAACCGATGCCGCCGAAGAGGTAGGAGGCGATGTTGGTCGCCGCCGCGAAACCCACGGGATCCAGGCCGGCAAAAGTCACGATCGCGATGGCGTGCAGGCCATGCGAGGCCGCAAAAGCTACGCCGAGATAGCGGCGGTTGCGACGCTGCCACCGCGTCCATGCATTGGGCCTAAGCCTTGCCAGCGCCGCGGCCCCGAACGCCAGGCAGAACAGGATAAGCGAGGTTCGCGCGGTGAAGCGGATCACCATGCGGATGCCCTCGACTTCGAACTGCCGCATGCCGGCGATCCAGATGCACAATGCGATCACGGTCAGCGTCAGCACGCCGAACAGCCGCCAGCCTTCGAACCAGTCCTGACGACGCAATGCCATCGTCCGCTCCTTTATGGCCCACTCTCCCTTATGTAATCGCCAGTTACATACGGTGATAAGCGACAGGTCAATTAGTGTAATCGGTGCTTACATTCACAAGTGGGTGATGCTACAGCTTACCTATGCCCGCGTTGCCGAGACCCAAACACCGGCCGTTGCGCCGCCCGCCGCCCAAGCCCTATCATCATGGCGACCTGCGGCGCGTCCTGGTCGACGCGGCGCTGCAATTGGCCGAGCGGGGCGGGGCCGCGGCGGTGAGCGTACGTGAGGCCGCCCGCCGCGCCGGCGTCTCGCCGGGCGCGCCGTTCCGGCATTTCGAAAGCCGGGACGCGCTGATGACGGCGGTCGCCGAGGAAGCCCAGCGCCGCTTCCGGGCCGAGATCGAAACCGCGCTTTCGGAAGTGCCGGCCGATCAGCCCTTGCGCCGCTTTCGCAACTTTGGCCTCGCTTATCTGCGTTGGGCGATCCGCAATCCCGCTTATTTCGAGATCATCTCGAGCGGCAGGTATTTCGATCACGACGGGGCGGGCGAACTGTCGCGCGACAACGCCGAATTGATCGCCATGTCCGAGCGGATGCTGGCGGAGGCTCTTGCGCAAGGCGCGTTGCGTACAGGCGAACTGAAGCCCGTATTGATCGCCGGCCGCGCGCTGGTCTACGGCTTTGCGCGGATGAACATCGACGGCCATTTTCGGCGCTGGGGCGTGGTGAAAGCCGAAACTGAGCGCACCGCCGAGGCGATCCTCGATCTGTTCATCGAGGGGATCGCGAAGCGGCCGCCAGCCGCTGCGGGATGAAGGCCCGGTAAATCCCAAAACCCGGCTTTATTTCAAAATGGTTGGTCCGATCAGCCGCGCGTACTGGGCTTTGACGGTCCCGTAACACTCGCACGCGCTGTCCTGCAGCCCTTCCGTATTCAGTATTTGAATCCTTCCGCGGGAATATTTGATCAGTCCAGCCGCCTGCAATGTGTGGGCCACCACGGTCACGCTGGTTCTTCGCACGCCGAGCATTTCGGCAAGGTATTCCTGCGTGAACGAAAGGGTATCGCTGCCGGATAAATCCCGCGCGCGAAGCAGCCAGCGCGAGAGCCTGGCGACAACCTGATGCGTCGCGAAACATGCCGCCGACTGCTGGGCCTGGGCGTAAACGGTCTGCTCATGTCGGATAAGCAGGGAAAGCAATTTGGGGCTTTGCAGCGCGGCGGATTTCAGCGCCTCGGGATCGCACACGATAATCTCGCCGCCGAGTTGAACGATGCCGCGGCTCAACGATACCTTGCCATCGAGCGCGGCGGACGCGCCTACCACGCCGTCGACCCCGACCATCGCAGCTTCAACCATTTCTCCGGTTGAAAGCGTAACGACGAGGGATATCACCGCGCCGGTCGGAAAGTAGACATAGCGGATTTGTTCGTCCGCCTCGAACAACACATGATGCTGTTCGAAACGCGCAGACTTTAGATGCGGCTCAAGATACTTCAGGTCGGACGATGAAAGCAGGCTAAGTAGAAAGTTCTTCATTGATGGGCTCCCCTGTGACAGGCGGGAGCGCAAAGAACTCTCAGCTATCGGTGCCTAGGCTGGATAACCGATAATGCGTGAAGGCTACGCCAAGTACCCGACATAGCAACGACAATTCTGTTTTCCTGTGTCCGGTACCGGACACAGGAAAACAGCCAGCGGATATCTGGTTCTGGGGGACTAGCGACCAGTGTCCGGCCGCCGAGTTGAGGGCCTCAGCTTGTTCAAATCACGGTTCGTAAGTCGGGCTTGAGCGCGTGCCCGAAGTTCGCTTGCCGCGAGGCAACCCGCTTCAGTGAGACCTCGAAGGGTGGTGTCGCCGCGGTGGGCGCATCCAATGATCCTGCTGGCGAGATAGCGGCGGTACACGTGCTGTTCGGCCCCGGTCGGTAGCATCTTGCATGCCCGCTCGAGAGCAACCTCCATGTTGGCGATGGTCCGGGAATCGAACTCTTCCGCAATCATGGTCCTCCTCCATTTTTGCGCTAGTTGCGAAACTCAGGGCTTCGGAGGTCTTCCCCGCTTGGCGAAAAGCATTCCGCGCAGGTCCGCTGCATTCCGCAGAATGCCAGCTTGCTTCATCGCCTCGGTCCGCTCCGGCCCGTGCGGCATCGCACGGGCCTTTTCGAGGGCTGCCAACGCTTCGGTTTCCAGATCAAGCCTGGGCCGCGGATTTTTAATCGGTCGTGCCATGGATAGGTGCTATTTCGTCGATGCTGGATTATCCGTTTGCTGTCGCGGATCTATTCCATTGCCGGCTTGCCGCACATGCGGCGGCCCCGTCTCGCGGGCGATCCACCCAATCACGTCAAGCGGATCGCTGTCCTCAATCCTGGTTTCGGTGTGGGCGCACTTTGGGCATTCGTAGCTGCGATACTCGAAACCCGCAGGCCCGGGCGTGACGTCGGCTGTCACCATCCGCATGTGGCAGTCGGGGCAGCGCGGACGGTGGACTGGCAATAGCTCTGGATCGGGTTTCGACGTCCTCGGCATCGCGAAAAACCTAATTCCGTCCTGAAATCCTTGTCTGTTCGGTGCCCGACCGAGAATTGAAAATATCGTTTACGGGTACCGCCTGAGGTCCCCGCGTGAGCGGGTGCGGCTGCCCAGTTTTGGACTGGCGCAAAAATAGCCTTCTAGATCAAAGGTCAAAGGGTCTAGTCCATTGCGCTGCGGTGACGGTTCCATTACATTTTTGTGACACGCCCGCGGGTTCCGGCCGCGGCGTCGGTCTCCTGGTCATCGCCAGCCAAGGCTTAGGGCAGCGCCGGGTTCTAGTTGCGTCCCCGCAGATGGCGTCCGCGCCTAATCCAGGCCCATTGGCCACCGCCGCCTCCGCGGGCGTATCCCTTGGCATTTTCAGGCTATTGGCCGTCGCGGCGCCACATGTGGCGGCGCTGGTCTTGATGGTGCAAACCGAGGCCGATTTCGGCTCGCGCCTCTGCTTTTTGCTGTCGTGGGGGTTCCTGAACTTCTTATGGCTCGCGTTGTTGCGGCGTCCCGCCCTGTCGGGCGCGCTGTCGCTGACCATCGTCGTGGTGCTGGTACTGTTGTCGCGGCTCAAGCACGACGTCGTGCAGATGACCGCGAACTTCGTCGACCTGATGGTGATCGATCGTGACACCGTGGCATTCCTGTTTACGATCTTCCCCAATCTGCGCTGGTCGGTGATCTCGGCGGGCCTGGTAACGATCCCCTTGATGTATGCGCTGTGGTGGCTCGACCCGTTCCGCATCCGCCGCCTGCCGGCGCTGGCCTGCAAGCTCGCCTGCCTTGCATCGCTGGTCGGATATTCCGTTGCGCGGCCGGACGAGGCCTGGCGCGGCTATTACGACGACGGCTATCTGTCGAAATTTTCCCGCTCCGCTGTCACTGCCGTGTCGGATTTCGTCCATTCCGGCTTCATGGAATCGGACGCAGTCGCGACCGAGCGTCTCAATGTGCCGCTCGTGGATTCCTGCCAGCCCAAAGGCCTGCGGCCGAACATCATCATGGTCCATGACGAATCCAGTTTCGATATTCGTCAGGCCGATGGGATCAAGGTGCCGGCTGGCTACGGCAGCCATTTCAAGTCGTTCGATGGCAAGGAGCGTAGATTCCTGGCCGAGAGCAATGGCGGTCCGAGCTGGTTCACCGAATACAATGTGCTCGCAGGCCTCTCGTCGCGCTCGTTCGGCCGGTTCGCTTATTTCGTGACGCGCATCGCCTCCGGCCGGGTCGAGCGCGGACTGCCGCTGGCGCTGCGCCGCTGCGGCTATGACACGATCTCGCTCTATCCTGCCTTCGGCGAATTCATGAGCGCGCGGGCCTTCCAGCTGACGACGGGCATCCAGCATTTCTATGACGCACATGATCTCGGCGCCAAGGATGTCGAGCCCGACAGTTTCTTTTACGACAAGGCCTTGTCGCTGATGTCGCTACAGCCGCCCAAGACACCGCTGTTCATGTTCGTCTATCTCGCCGCCAATCATTTTCCCTGGGAGACCAAGTTTCGCCCCGACCTGATGCCGTCCTGGCGCGGGCCGGGCAATGAACCGGTGATCGACGAATATCTGCGCCGGCAGGCGATCAGCGCCGATGACTACAAGACGTTTCTCGCCGGCTTGAAGAAGAAGTTTCCCGGCCAGCCGTTCCTGATCGTGCGTTACGGCGATCACCAGCCGGAATTCTCGCCGCATATTCTCGATCCCGCGCTCGACGAGGCCGGTATTGGCAGGAAGCTCGACGCTTACGATCCGCGCTATTACGCGACCTACTACGCGATCGATGCGGTCAACTTCGAACCGGTCAAGAGCCCGACCGAAATGGATGCGATCGACGGACCCTATCTGCCGCTCGTCATCCAGGAGGCCGCAGGCATTCCGCTCGATCCGTCATTCGAAGAGCAGAAACAGATCATGTTGCGCTGCAAGGGCATGTTCTATGGCTGCAAGGACGGCGCGGAAGCGCGTCGCTTCAACCGCCTGCTGATCGATGCCGGCCTCATCCACGATTTGTAGGCTACCGGACTTAGGGTTCCCAGCGAAGCATGCCACGGCCGTCTTGAGTGCGGCCCTGCAAACCTGCTAAATCTGTTGGTGCTAGAGGGCTCCCTTCGGTTTTCTCGCCATGCTGATGCGTCTGTTCGCGCCGCAATTTCTTGTGGTCTGGGCTTTCGTCGCCTCCGCGATTGCCGTGCATTTCCGCGGCAAGGTGCGGCTCGGTTTCTGGCGGCAGGTGTCCGACCATTCCACCATCATGGCGCCCTACAATGTGCTGATGTACCTGTTCTCGGCGGTGCCGAACCGGCCGATCCTCCAGGTCGGTATGGTCCCCGGGCTTAATGTGCTGCGCGACAACTGGCAGACGATCCGCGAGGAGGCGCTGCATCTGTTTGCGCAGGGACAGATCAAGGCCGCGGACAAGTACAACGACTGGGGCTTCAACTCGTTCTTCCGAACCGGGTGGAAGCGGTTCTATCTGAAATGGTACGACGAGGCGCTGCCGTCGGCGCTCGCCAATTGCCCGAAGACGGTTGAACTCTTGAACACCATTCCCAATGTCAAGGGCGCAATGTTCGCCAACCTGCCGCCCGGCGGCAGGCTGGTGCAGCACCGCGATCCCTATGCCGGCTCGCTGCGCTATCATCTGGGCTTGGTGGTGCCGAAATCGCCGGGCCAATGCCGCATCTTCATCGACGGCCAGTCTTATTCCTGGCGCGACGGCGAGGACCTTTTGTTCGACGAGACCTATCTGCACTACGCCGAGAACACCACCAGCGACGATCGCATCATCCTGTTCTGCGATGTCGAACGTCCGCTGAAGACGCGCGCGATGACCGCGGTCAACCGCTGGGTCTCAAGGAACATCATCAACGAGAGCGCGACGCAAAACCAAGAGGGCGAGCGCGTCGGCTGGCTCAACCGGGTCTTCGGTTACGTCTACCACGTGCGGCTTGTCGGCAAGCGGATGAAGGCCTGGAACAAGCGCGTCTATTACGCGGTGAAATATCTGTTGATCGGCGGCATCCTGGCCGCGTTCCTCGCCACCGCGTTCACCTGAGGCATCGGTAGGGTGTGCACACGCGCACTTGCGCCGTGCCCACCAATTCAGACGCGACTCTGAAAAGCACACATTCGCTTTGCGCACCCTATCGCCTCTTAAATCTAAGCTTGAAGAAACTATCTTTCCTCGAAGCAATTGGGGGCAAGCGGCTTTGCCCACTCGACAATCAAGGGAACTTTAGCATGGCACTCACCCTGAAGCAGATGATGGAGGCGGCCAATGCCGCGGTGCCGAAGATCACGCCGGCCCAGGCGCGTGAAATGATCGGCAAGGGCAACGCGCTGGTGGTCGACGTGCGCGACGCGCCTGAACTGGAAAAGAGCGGCAAAGTTGCCGGCGCAGTGCATGTCTCGCGCGGCATGCTGGAATTTCGTGCCGACCCAGAGTCGCCGTCTCACGACAGGAATTTCGCCAAGGACAAGAACGTAGTTGTTTATTGCGGTTCAGGCGGCCGCGCAGCGCTCGCCGGCAAGCTGCTCAAGGACATGGGTTATCAGCATGTCTATAATCTCGGCGGCTTCAAGGATTGGGCCGAGAGCGGTGGCGCGATCGAAGAAGCCGGTTGAGCTCAGTCTTTCCTGATCGAAGCAAGGATGCGGTCGGCCTCTAGGCGCCAGTCGGCGCTGCGGGCAAACGTCTGCGTGCCTTTCGCACCGAACAGGCCTTGGTCGGCGAGATCCGCAACCCAGGCCTGGCGCTCGGCCGTGCCTTGCGCCGACCATGGCTCAAGCCCGATCTCGCGCACGGTTTGCGCCACCTCGCGGACCTCTTCGCTGCGGCGCCGGCCGTGTTCGATCACGCGCTGGAAGAAGTAGGCGCCTTGTTTTTCCCAGTCGATGCCGGGAAAGGTTTCTTGCAGCGACGCCAGCACGGCGTCCTCGACGCCGTAGGCCCGCGCGGTGGTGTAAGCCTCGATCACCATCGCCTCGAGGCCCTTGATCATCACGCTGCGGCACATCTTGACGGCCGACGCAACGCCCAACTCAACGCTTGCCACCTTCGCGTCGAAGCCCAATTCGACCAGCATCGGCGCCAGCGCCTCGGCGGTCGCCCCGCCAAGCAGCAGCGGCACCTTGATCCGCTTCGGCGGCACCGAGGTCATCACGGCGCCTTCGATGAAGTTGCCGCCTTTGCCGTCGATCAACTCGGCCGCGCGCCGCTTGGCGCCGGGCGATGCCGAATTGAAGTCGAGGAACCAGGCGCCTTTCTTCACCGTTGGCGCGCAAGCCTGCGCCACCGGCACGGCCTGGCTCGCGGTAACGGCGGAGACGATCAAGTCGGCCTGGCCTGCAAGATCGGCGTGAGAAGCGGTGAGCGCAACGCCGTGTTGCGCGGCATGATCGCGCAGGGCGCCGCCGGCCTGGCCGCTGCGGAGCTTGATGTCGTAGGCGATCACCTGAACGTCTTGCCGGCGCAGGTCCTCGGCCAGGATGCGGCCGACTTCGCCGTAGCCTATGAGGCCTACATTCCAGTTTCTTGGGTCGGTCGAGACAGTGGTCATTTCCAAACAATCCTTGCAATCGCGGTCAAAACTAAAGTCGGAAAACTAAAGTCTGATTGCAGATTACCGACTTGTAATTGGTCTGCCGGAAAATCTCCAAAACTTTGTCACGATTGTTTCCATGATGCGACGCGCTGTCGTCATGGTCTCTGACCGGCCCGCCAGCCGACATCACGAATCTTCTTCCTTGCAGGAGTGTTGCCCATGCGAGCGCTTGCCGTCGCGGACTTGCGATTGCCCTCGGACTGATCATCCCTGCCGCGCATGCCGCAGAGCCGCCGCGCGACATCAAGGGTCTTTATCTGATGACGGACTATCCGGCGATCACGGTGCGGCCGGGCACGACATCGAACATACCGCTTCGCCTGCAGAATTATGGACTGGGACCGCAGCGGTATCAGCTATCGGTTGCGGGCGTACCGAGTGGCTGGACCGCAACGCTGCTGGGCGGCGGGCAACCGGTTGCGGCGGCGATGCCGGCGCCGGATGCCAGCGTCGCGCTCCAGCTTCGCCTCGACGTGCCGGCGACGAGCGATTTGAGCGTGCAGACCTTGACCGTAAAGGCGGAAGGGCAGGGTAGCGAAGCGACCTTGCCGCTCGCCGTTGCGCTCGCCAAGGAATTGCCGGCCAAGCTGACGGTGACGTCGAAACTCCCCTCGCTGCGCGGCAGCCCGAAATCGAATTTCGAATATGCGCTGACCATCAAGAACGATAGCGGGCGTAACCTGGTCGCGAGCATTGCCGCGCAAGCGCCCGCCAATTTCGAAACCTCATTCACCGAGGCCTACGGCACCCAGGAGCTTTCGTCGATCCCGATCGAGGCCGGCCAGTCCAAGGACATCAAGCTGAAGGTCCGACCGCCGAGCACGGTCGATGCCGGCCATTTCCCGGTGGGCGTGACGGTCAACGCGGAAGATGCGTCGGCGAAGACCGAGCTTGCGCTCGATATCGCAGGACAGCCCCAACTCCAGGTCTCGGGGCGAGACGGATTGGTCAGTGCGCGCGCCGTCGCGGCGCAGCAAAGCTCGATCCCGATCGTCGTCACCAATAGCGGCACCGCGCCGGCTGAGAATATTACGCTTGCAGCATCGGCGCCGACGGGGTGGAAGGTTTCGTTCGAACCCGCCACCATCGATCGGCTGGTGCCCGGAAAGGACGCCGAGGTTCAGGCTCTGGTGACGCCGAGCGACAAGTCGCTGGCCGGCGATTACATGACGACGATCCGCGCCACCTCACGCGGCGAAAATGCATCGAGCCAGTTCCGCATTACGGTAACGACCTCGACCGTCTGGGGAATGGCAGGCGCCGGCATCATCGGGATTGCGCTGCTGCTGATGCTCGGCGCGGTTGCGAGGTTCGGACGGCGATGAGCGGCAGCCAAAACGAAGCCGTCACCGGGCCCGATAGCGTCGTTATCGCAGCCCGCGATCTCACCAAGCGCTACGGCAATGCCAACGCGGTGGACGCCATCAGCTTCGACATCTTTCGCGGTGAAGTGTTCGGCCTGCTTGGACCCAACGGCGCCGGCAAGACCACCACGATCCTGATGATGCTCGGCCTCACCGATATTTCTTTGGGTAAAGTCAACGTGCTCGGGTTCGACCCCGCCCGCTCCCCGCTGGAAGTCAAGCGGCGGGTCGGCTATCTGCCCGATTCCGTCGGCTTCTACGAGCATCTGACCGCGGTGGAGAACCTTTCCTATACCGCGCGGCTGATGGGCCTTTCGCGATCCGAGCGGACCCGGCGGATCGAAGACGCGCTTGAGCGGGTGCGGCTCGCCGATGTCGCGCACAAGCGCGTGGCGACGTTCTCGCACGGCATGCGCCAGCGCCTCGGGATCGCTGAGATCATCGTCAAGCGAGCGGAAATCGCGATTCTCGACGAGCCGACTTCCGGGCTCGATCCGCAGGCGACACTCGAATTCTTAGGGCTTATCGGCGAGCTCAGGGCCGAGGGCATCACCGTTCTGCTCTCGTCGCACTTGCTCGATCAGGTGCAGCGGGTGTGCGACCGCGTCGCTTTATTCCAGGCCGGGCGTATCGTCATGATGGGCTCGGTCGCCGATCTCGCAGCCCAGGTGCTAGGTGCCGGCTTTGTCGTCGAGGTCGAGGCCGAAGGTGCCGGCATTGCCCGGCGGCTTGCCGCGATACCGGGCGTCACCAACGTCGAAACATTGGCGACTGACCGTTTCCGCATGACCGCCGATCGGGACGTGCGGCCTGAGGCGGCGCGCGCCGTCGTTGCCGCGGACGGATCATTGCGGCGGCTCTCAGTCGATGAGCCGAGCCTGGAGGCGATCTACGCCCGCTATTTCCAGATCAGGCCGGAGGGGAGGACGCTCGATGCGGCGTGAGGGCTCGCCGTTTTCCGGACTTGGCACCGTGTTCGTCAAGGAATTGGCGGACAACCTCTCGAGCGCCCGCATGCTGGTGCTTGAGCTGTTGATCGTATTGACGGCGCTGGCCGCACTTTATGGCGCGATCGACAATCTGCGGCAGAGTACCGCGGAAGACCCGTTCCTGCTGCTGCGGCTGTTCACGGTCGCGCGGGAGCCGTTGCCGTCCTTTGTCGCGATCCTGGGCTTCCTTATTCCACTGATGGCGATCGGATTGGGTTTCGATGCGATCAACAGCGAACATAACCGTAGGACGTTGTCGCGGATCCTGGCGCAGCCGATCTATCGCGATGCGCTATTGATGGGAAAATATCTCGCGGGCCTTGCCACGCTCGCGGTTAGTCTCGCAGCGTTGTGGCTGATGGTGATCGGGCTTGGTCTGATCTTCCTCGGCGTGCCGCCGGGAGGCGAGGAGGTCGCGCGCTCGCTGGCGTTCCTCGTGATCGCGATTTTCTACGCTGGTGTCTGGCTGTCGCTGGCGATGCTGCTGTCGATCGTGTTTCGTTCGCCCGCAACCGCTGCGCTTGTCGCGCTCGGTGTCTGGCTGTTCCTGACCGTGCTGTGGCCCATGCTGGCGCCGGCATTCGCGCAAGTGATTGCACCACCCGATCCGCGTTATGCCGCGCTCGGCATCGAGACGCCGGATACGGCGATATGGTCGCAGATCCTGATGCGGATATCGCCGAACGACATTTTTGCCGAGGCGATGACGGCGGTGCTGTCGCCGACCACGCGGACCCTCGGCCCGGTGTTCCTGGAGCAATTGCGCGGCGCCCTGATGGGCACGCCGCTTCCCTTTGCCGAAGTGTCATGATTGCCTGGCCGCAAACCGTCAGCCTGATCGCCGCCACCGTCGTGCTGTTCGTCGCCGGCTACGTCCTGTTCCAGCGTCAGGAGGTGAGGGCGTGAGGAGGAGTCTAATCTCATCTGCGGACTTTCTCCCACAGCCAGCGCGCCACTGCGTCGGATGAGGCTGCGCCGTCGCCGCCCGCGGCGCGCAGGTTGGCCTCGCGCATCGCGGCGATATCGATCTTGCCGAGCAGCGGCTGGATCGCGGCCTGCAGCGCAGAGTCGTTGGCGCGCTTCGGCGACAGCAGCACGATCGCGTCATATGGCGGGATGGCGTGTCTGGGATCGTCCAGCACCACCAGATCGTATTTCGCGATCAGGCCGTCGCTCGTATAGCCCGCGATCACATCGACCTCGCCCGAAGCAATCGCCGCGTACATGAAGTCCGGCTGCATCTGGCGCTGCGCGCGAAACGTCAGGCCGTAGGCTTTTTGCAAAGCGGCCCATTCCGGCCGTGAGAAGAATTCATAATCCGCGGCCAGCGACATCGTAGACGCATGCGAGGCCAGATCTGTGATCGAGTGAATACCAAGCGCATCGGCGCGCTTCTTTGGCATCACCAGCGCGTAGGCGTTCTCGAAGCCGAGCTCGCCGAGTAGCGTGATGTTCTGCTTGGCCAGCATCGTCTTCAATTCGCCGAGCAGCTCCTGGCGCGGCCTGATGTCGCTGCGGTGAAATTGGTTGGCCCAGAGCGTGCCGGAATAATCGGCATAAACGTCGATATCGTTGGAGGCCAGCGCCTCGAAAATCACGTTGGAGCCGAGGCCCTCGCGCGAAGTGGCGGAAAACCCCGCCGCGCGCAGCCGCTGCGCGATCAGCGCCGACAACACATATTGTTCGCTGAAGGTCTTGGCGCCGATGATGTAGCTCGATGACGAGCGTGCCATCGTAGGCACCAGCGTGACCGCTGCCAGCGCCGCAATGCCGATACCGCCGAGGCTCGCGCGCAGGCGGCTGCGGCGGCGCAACCCGCTTTCGATCAGCGCCAGCAATTGATCGACCGCAAGCGCCAATATGGCCGCGGCAAAACAGCCGAACAGCACGAACACCCAGTTCTGGGTCTGCAAGCCGGCGAAGATGTAATTGCCGAGGCTGGTCTGGCCGATCGGCGTCGACAGCGTCGCGGTGCCGATCACCCAGACCGCCGCGGTGCGGATGCCCGCCATCATCACGGGCAGCGCCAGCGGCAGCTCCACCGTGAACAGCGATTGGCGGGGCGTCATGCCGACGCCCTGCGCCGCCTCAAGGATCGCAGGCTCCACGCCGTTGAGGCCGGTGATGGTGTTGCGCAACACCGGCAGCATCGAATAGAGCGCCAGCGCCAGCACCGCGGGCAGGAATCCGAAGGCGGAAAAGCCGAACCCGAACCACGACAATGTCAGCGCCGCGAGCGCCAGCAGCAGCGGATAGAACAGCGCAAGCAACGCGAGCCCTGGCACCGTCTGCACGATGCTGGCGAGGCCCAGCAGCACGCCGCGCATTATCCGACGATTGCGTGCCGCAATCGCAAGGGGAAGGCTGACCGCGAGCCCGAGCGCCAGCGCCGCCACGCTGACGCGCACGTGGTTGCCGAGATAATCCGGCAGATGCGCCAAAGCCTCGCTCCAGCGTGGATCGCTAAACAGGCTCATGCCGCGCCGCCCCGCGGCAACAACGTGCCGAGCCGTTCGGCCTGGCGCCGCGGCGCGCGCAGGAGTTCGCCGACATAAGGATCGCTGGCGGCCGAAAGTTCACCCGGCACGCCCAAAGCGAGTAGACGTCCGCCCCGCATGACGGCGATGCGATCGGAGCGCATCGCGGGTGAGGGGGTCCAGCGCGCCGAATGGCTCGTCCATCAGCACGATACGCGGCTTGGCCGCGAGCGCCCGCGCCACGCCAACCCGCTGCCGCTGACCGCCCGATAATTCTTGCGGCAGGCGATCACGATGTTGCGCACGATCGAGCCGCACCAGGTCGAGTAGTTCGTCGACTCCAGCGGAAATCTCGTCGGTCGGCGTGCCCAACAGCTTTGGCGTGATGCCGATATTGTCGGCGACGCTCATATGCGGAAACAGCCCGCCGCTCTGGAACACATAGCCGATGCGGCGGCGCAATTGCACGGGATCGACGGTGCTGATGTCCGCGCCCTCGACCGTGATGCTGCCGCGATCGGCCTCGATCAGTCGGTTGGCGAGCCGCAGCAGCGTGGTCTTTCCCGAGCCGGAGCCGCCGACAATGGCGAGGAATTCGCCCTCGGCGACTTGAAGCGAGACGTCATCGAGCGCCACCACGCGCCCCGCGCCACGGCCATCGTCAAAACTCTTGCCGACATGGGCATAGGCGATCAGTGGCGCGGTCGGCATCGGGCCTCGGTATCTCGGCTGTGTTACCTTACCCTCTTTTGGAGGGTGAAGTGTTGGACTAGCACGTTGCAGCACTTCGTTGAACTCGTCCCGGTAAACCGCTAAGGGATCATCCAAATCCGGAAGGGGGAGACGCGGTGGAGATGGCAACGCCAACGGCGGTCGCGCTCGATGACGCGACGGTGGCCTTTCGGCTTGCGGACGCGCGCGTCTACACGGCAGTCGAAAAGGCGCGTCTAACGGTTGCGCCAGGCGAATTCGTTGCCATCGTCGGGCCGACCGGATGTGGAAAATCGACCTTGCTCAACGTCGCCGCAGGCTTGCGCCGGCCGGCGTCGGGGACGGTGCGGATCTTCGATGCGCCGCTGACCGGGTTGAACGGGGACGCCGGCTATCTCTTCCAGGCCGATGCGCTGTTTCCCTGGAAGACCGCGATCGACAATGTCGCCATCGGCCTTGAAATTGCGGGCACGCCGCGCGTACAGGCGCTCGAACGTGCGCAGGGCTGGCTCAAATCCGTCGGACTTTCCGCCTTCGCCAACCGCTATCCGCATATGCTCTCGGGCGGCCAGCGCAAGCGCGTGGGCCTGGCGCAGGTTTTGATCCGCGACCCAAAGATCCTCTTGATGGACGAGCCGTTCGGACCGCTCGATGCCCAGACCCGGCAGATCATGGGCAATCTCTTGCTGGACTTGTGGAATGCCGACCGCAAGGCGGTGCTGTTCGTTACCCATGATCTCGAGGAGGCGATCGCGCTGGCCGATCGCGTCGTGATCATGTCGGCGGGGCCGAGTGCGCGCATTATCGGCGACTGGCGCGTGCCGCTACCGCGGCCGCGCGATATTTTCGAGGCTCGGCTGGATAAGGAATTTCACTCACTTCATCGTGAGATTTGGAGTGTTTTGAAGGCTGAAGTGTTGAAGGGCTACGCGCAATCGGGCGCCGGGTGATCTCGATGCCGATGTCGGGAAGCCATTCAGAAACACAATCAAAAAAGGTGACCATCATGTTGATCCGCAGTTCTATTCTGGCCGCGACTGTCGCGCTCTTGGCGGCCGGCGGCGCGCCAGGCGCCAACGCCCAAGGCGTGTTCACGTTGTCATCGACAGGCTTCAAGGACGGCGAACGGCTGGCGACAAAGTTTGCCGGCAACGCCAAGTCCAACCCCAATTGCGTCGGCGAGAACGTTTCGCCCGCCTTGTCCTGGGCGAACCCGCCGGCGGGGACCAAGAGCTATGCGCTGTTGATGTTTGATGTCGATGGCCGTCCGCCCGGCGGCGTCAGCCATTGGGTGGCCTATGGCATTCCGCCCTCGGTCACCGGGTTTGCCGAGGGCGAAGCGGCAAAGCCGGGCGAAAAATATGTCGGCGGCGAGAGCACGATGAAGCTGCCGAGCTATTTCGGACCCTGCACGCCGCCCGGTCCGCCCCATCATTACATCTTCACCCTGATGGCCACCGATCTCGAGCCGGCTGCATTGAAGGCGGGCATGAGCCGCGAAGAGCTGCTCAAGGCGCTCGACGGCCACGCCAAGGCCGCCACCAGTCTGGTCGGCACCTTCTCCAAGCCTTGATCCCGGACAGACCGGCGGAAATGAGAGGAGCTGGAGGCATGTCGAGGATCGGGCTCCTCTCATTGCAATTGCTGGTCGCGATCGTTGGGCTGGCGCTGTGGCAGTTTTTCGCCTCGGTGCCGGTGTTCGGAAAAATGTTGCTGCCGCCGTTCTTCTTTTCCAATCCGGTCGATGTCTTTAGCCAGGTCGTCAAATGGTTTTCCTCCGGCGTGATCTGGAAGCATCTTGTGATCACCTTGTGGGAATCGATCCTGGCTTTTGCGATCGGTTCGCTCGGTGGCGTCATAGTCGGCTTCTGGTTCGCGCGCCAGCCGAACGTGGCCGCGGTGTTTGATCCCTACGTCAAGATGGTCAACGCGCTGCCGCGCGTGGTGCTGGCACCGATCTTCACGCTCTGGCTCGGGCTTGGCATCTGGTCCAAGGTTGCGCTCGGCGTCACGCTGGTGTTCTTCATCGTCTTCTTCAACGTCTATCAGGGCGTCAAGGAAGTCAGCGCCACCGTGCTCGACAACGGCCGCATGCTCGGCATGAGCGAGCGGCAATTGATGCGGCACGTCTACTGGCCCTCGGCGCTGTCCTGGATGTTTTCCTCGCTCCACACCTCGGTAGGGTTTGCGGTGGTCGGCGCCGTGGTCGGCGAATATCTGGGATCGGCGGCCGGGCTCGGTTACCTGATCCAGCAGGCGGAAGGCGTGTTCGATGTTGCCGGCGTGTTCGCCGGCATGTTCGTGCTCTCCGCCTTCGTCATCCTCATCGACATGGCCGTGACACTGGTCGAGCGGCGGCTTCTGGTGTGGCGGCCGGCCGCAGTGCGAGATTGACCGCCCAGGACAAAAGCCCGTCCGACGAAACGTCGCTACATTATGCGGGCTGGCGCGTGGTGCTCGCCTGTTTCTTGATAGCGCTGTTTCTCTTCGGCTTTGGCCTCTACGGCCAAGGCGTCTATATTGCCGAGTTGCAGCGTCTGTACGGTTGGCCGACCGCCCTTATCTCGGGTGCGAGCACGCTGTCCTTTCTGCTCAGCAATATTTTCGCGACATTTACCAATGAGCTCGTGGTCCGGTTTGGCGCCAAGCGGCTTGTTCTGCTGGGAATTGCGGCGCTGGCGGCAGCGACGACCCTGCTCGCATTGGCGAGCGCGCCGTGGCAAGTCTACCTCGCGTTCATCCTGATGTCGCTCGGATGGATTGGCATGGGGACAGTCGTGATCGCGACCATCTTGAGCCTTTGGTTCGTCCGCCGTCGCGGCCTCGCGATCAGTCTTGCGTTCACCGGCGCGAGTTCCGGTGGCGTCGTCGTGACGCCGTTGCTGGTGTTTCTTGTTGAGCGGTTGGGCTTTCCGGCCGCGATGCTGACCGCGACAGCGATCATGGTTGCCGTTCTCTTACCCGTCGCGCTTGCCTGGATCGGGGCGCCCCCGTCGGTCGATCCGGCCGAGCGGCATATGGATGTCTCGTTGCGAGCCCGGATATCTTCCGCACCAAACGACATGCCGCGCGCGAAACTCATGCGCAACTTGGCATTCTGGACGATCTCGATCCCATTTGCGCTTGCCCTGCTGGCTCAGATCGGTTTCATCGTGCACGAGATCGCGTTGCTGGAACCGAAGATCGGGCGCGCCAGCGCGGGGCTTGCGGTCTCCGTTTTGGCGTTCATGGCGATCGCCGGGCGGCTTGGCCTCGGCATGGTCGTCGACCGGTTGAATCCGCGGCTCGTCACCGCTGCATCCCTGGTAAGTCAGGCGGCGGCGCTGCTGACCATCCTGCAAACCGATAGCGTACCGATGGTACTGGCTGCCTGTGCGGTGTTCGGCTTTTCAGTCGGCAATCTCATCACCTTGCCGCCGTTGATCATTCACCGCGAGTTCAGCGCCGCAAGCTTTGTCATCGTCATGGGGCTCGCGAACGCGATCAGCGGAACCGTTGGAGCGTTGGGCCCTGGGCTTGTCGGTCTCGTTCACGCCTGGAGCGGCAACTATGATGCGGTCCTTGCGCTCTGCATCGCCCTGGAGCTGATCGCCGCGGTGATCGTGATGCAGCGCGGGCTGCTGCGCTGGCCGGCGGCGGTTGAAGGGCAACCCTAAAGGCTGGCGGCGGTCCTTCTCAAGGGGCGCAGGCTACTCTATCGTGCCGCCCAACCGATGGAGGAAACGATGAGGAAGATGTTCGGCAGGCTGGGCGGGGCGCTCGCGGCGCTGGTTTTGACCTCTTCTCTTGCCGCCGCGCAAAGCAAGATCACGGTCGCCGTCGGCGGCGGCGCGTGCCTATGCTATCTGCCGACGGTGCTCGCCAAGCAGCTCGGCGAGTTCGACAAGGCCGGCCTTGCCGTCGAACTGGTCGATCTGAAGGGCGGTTCGGACGCACTCAAGGCCGTGCTCGGCGGCAGCGCCGATGTGGTGTCCGGCTATTTCGACCATTGTGTCAATCTCGCCGCGAAAAAGCAGGAGCTGCAAGCCTTTGTCGTCTATGACCGCTATCCCGGATTGGTGCTGGTGGTCTCGCCCTCGCACAATGGCGAGATCAAATCGATCAAGGATCTCGCCGGCAAGAAAGTCGGCGTCAGCGCGCCGGGCTCCTCGACCGATTTCTTCTTGAAGTATCTTCTGAAGAAGAATGGCCTTGATCCCACGAGCGCCTCGGTGATCGGCGTCGGTCTCGGCGCGACCGCGGTCGCCGCCATGGAGCAGGGCCAGATCGATGCCGCCGTGATGCTCGACCCGTCCGTCACCGTGCTGCAGGGCGGCCACCCGGACCTTCGCATCCTCTCCGATACCCGCACGCAGCGGGACACGCTCGCGACCTTTGGCGGCGAATATCCGGGCGGGGCGCTCTACTCGACGACGGCCTGGGTCGCCTCGCATGAGAAGGAGGCTCAGGCGCTGACCAATGCGATCCTGGGGACGCTGGCGTGGATTCACGCGCATACGCCGGAAGAGATCATGGCCAAGATGCCCGACGAGATGGTCGGCAAGAACAAGGAACTCTATCTAGCGGCGCTCAAGAACACGATTCCGATGTATTCAGAGACCGGCAAGATGGATCCGAAGGGAGCGGATGCGGTGCTCGCGGTGTTCAGCGAAAGCTCGCCCGAGGTCGCCAAAGCCAATATCGACGTAGCCAAGACCTACACCAACAGATTTGTCGAGCAGGCCAAGACGACGGGGATGAACGCGAAATAGCGCGTTCAGGCACGATGACAGACCCTCGCATCCATCGTGTCACCGCGCTTGATCTACCCGTGCGGCCATGGCCGTGGCCGTTCGCGACCAAGTGGCGCGCTGACATCGATGCGCATTTCGCGGCGAAGCAGCGAGAGAAGCCGAAGATCTGGAACGGACGTGTGCTGTTGGGGCGCAATCCGGTCCTTGGCGGCGAACGCTTGTGTGCCGAGTACTTCGAGACTGATTTTGCCAGTTTCCTGGCGTGGCGCGACTGGGGCTTTCCGGACCAGAGCGTGTTCAACGGTTTTGGCATGGGCGCGCTGCGGAGCCGCGACGGCGCATTCGTCATGGGCGAAATGGGCCAGCATACCGCGAATGCCGGGCGGATTTATTTTCCATCCGGCACACCCGATCTCGCCGATATCCGCGACGACGCGGTCGATATTGCAGGCAGCGTCGGGCGCGAGGTGGAAGAAGAAACCGGCCTCACGCCGGCCGATTACCGCGCCAGCCCACATTGGGATTGCGTTCTCGCCGGCCGGGCGGTGGCGATGATCAGGATATTGCAAGTCGATATGCCGGGCGAAGCCCTGCGCCGGCGGATCGAGGCCAATCTCGCCGGACAGCAAATGCCCGAATTATCGGCAATTCATCTAGTGCGGAGCGCAAGCGATCTGACCGCAGCGATGCCGCGCTTTGTGACGGCGTTCATCGAAAGCCGGTTTGCAGGCTGACTGCGGACCCCGCTTGCTACCTAATGCGGCTTGACATCGATTGGCGCTATCAATGTGATAGGCGCCAACAATAATAACAAACGCAATGCACAATTCTAGAGGGAGGGTTCGATGCTGGAGCGCAAAGCTGCACGCCTGCTCGTTGGGCTAGTGGCCGCCGTGGCGGCGCTGGGGATGGCGGTTTCCGCCCACGCCCAGGAAAAGAAAATCAAGATCGGCGTGATTTATGACCTGACCGGTCCGCTCGCGGGCGGCGGTTCGGAGCTGCAATATATCGGCGCCAAGATCATGCTCGACCAGTACAGCAAGACCGGGGTCGAGGGCTACAGGGTCGAGGCGGTCTATGCCGACGCCCAGAGCAAGCCCGATGTCGCCATCAACGAAGCGGTCCGCCTGATCGAGCAGGAAAAGGTCGACATGCTGTTGGGCTTCTTCTCCTCGGCGCAGTGCGTGCCGGTGGCTGCCCGCGTCGAGCAGCTCAAGAAGTTCATGTGGATCACCACTTGCATTTCCTCAGCCGTGCTCGACAACAAGAACTACAAATATGTGTTCCGTCCGCAGGCGAGCGGCGACCAGTTCGGCACGATGACGATGGACTTCATCGCGCAGAATGCGCAGTCCAAGTTCGGCAAGGAGCCGAAGGATCTGCGCGTCGCCATCATCCATGAGGATGGCGCCTATGGCGTCGACGTGGCCAAGGGCAATGTCGCCGGCGCCAAGAAGGCCGGCTTCAATGTCGTCCTGAAGGAGGGCTATTCTGCCACTGCGCCCGATCTCTCCGCGCTCGTCACCAAGTTGAAGCGCGCGCGGCCCGATGTGATCTTCCACACCGGCTACAATCCCGACATCACGCTGCTCTTGCGTCAGGCCCGCGAGCAGGGGCTGAAATTCGGTGCCCTGGTTGGCCATGGTGCCGGCTACGGCGTCTATGAGAAGCTGAAGGAAGGTCTCGGCGCCGACGCTAACTATATTTTCGACACCGATCCGATTTCGATCTGGCTCACCAACCCGGAGGGCCTCGATCCGAAATTGCCGCCGGTCATCAAGATGGTCGGCGAGGAGTTCGACAAGATCAAACCAGGCGTGGCGATTCGCTCCGCTCATGTCGGCATGGCCGCATCGAATACTTACGTGTTCCTCACCGAAGTGCTGCCGCGCGCGATCAAGAAATATGGCGGTGTCGATCCCGACGCCCTGCGCAAGGCGGCGCTGGATACCGACGTTCCCGACGGCGGAACCATGCTGGGCTTCGGCGTCAAATTCTATGGCGAAGGCACCGAGATGGCGGGCCAGAACGAGCGCTCGTTCCCGGTGGTGATCCAGTATATCGATGACAAGTCGTATGTGGTATGGCCGAAGAGCCAGGCGCAACGCGAGGCCGTGCTGCCGCTGCCGGCAGGCACGACCTATAGTTACAAATAGGTGGTCCTCGACTGAGGGAGGGGACCGCCGTGCTCGTAGTTGAAGGCCTGGTCAAAAGCTTTTACGGCTTCAAGGCCGTCAACAACGTGTCGTTCACGGTGGAGCGGAGCGAAATTCTCGGCCTGATCGGCCCCAACGGCTCGGGCAAGAGCACGATCTTCAACATGCTGTCGGGCACATTCCCGCCGACCGCGGGCTCGATGAGGTTCGATGGCGCCGAGCTGGCAGGCCTTGCGCCGCACCGGATCATCAACCGCGGCATCGGCCGCACTTTCCAGATCCCCCGGCCATTTCATCGATTGACGATCTTCGAGAACGTGGCGCTCGCCGGATATTTCGGCCAGGGCCGGCACAGCCGGGCGAAGGCGGAGGAGGCGGCCGAACGCGCGCTCGCCATGGTCGGGCTTTCGACCGACCGCCACGCCGGTGTCGACGGGCTCGGCGCCGCCGGGCTCAAAAAGCTGGAGCTCGCCAAGGCGCTTGCGACCGGGCCGAAACTGCTGCTCGCCGACGAGAGCCTGGGGGGCCTGGACGAGAGCGAGATGGATCAGGCCGCCGACATGCTGCGCAAGATCCGCGACGAGCTCGGCATCACCATCATCTGGGTCGAGCACATCATGGGCGTGTTGATGCGCGTGGTCGATCGGGTGATGGTGCTCGACCATGGCGAGAAGATCAGCGAGGGCCTGCCGGGCGAGGTCGCGGGCGACCCGCGCGTGATCGAGGTCTATCTTGGCACCGATGCGGACGCGACCCAGGCTGCGGCAGCGCTGGCGCGCCGCCGGACGGAGAGGTAGCCATGCTCGAGCTGAAATCGGTCGATGCGGGCTATGGCAGCTTTCAGGCGCTGTTTGGCGTCAGCCTCGAGGTCAAGGCGGGCGAGGCGGTCGGGGTGATCGGCCCGAATGGCGCCGGCAAGACCACCTTGATGCGGGCGATCTCGGGCCTGATCCGGCCCAACAAAGGCTCGATCACCATTCAGGGCACCGACGTGCTGGCGACGCCCGCACATCGGATCGTCAGCCTCGGCATCGCGCACGTGCCTGAGAACCGCCGCCTGTTTCCGAAGCTCACGGTCAACGACAATCTGAGGATGGGGGCGTACATGCAGGACGCCCGCGCGCGATATGCCGAGCGGCTGGAGTTTGTGTTCGATCTGTTCCCGCGGCTGAAGGAGCGGCGCCACCAGATGGCCGGCACCATGTCGGGCGGCGAGCAGCAGATGTGCGCGATCGGCCGTGCGCTGATGTCCAGTCCGAAGCTGCTGCTACTCGACGAGCCGTCGGCCGGGCTCGCGCCGGTGGTGGTGCAGCAGGTGTTCGAACTGGTGAACCGGATTCGGACCAGCGGGCTGACGGTGCTGATCGTCGAGCAGAACGTGCAGCAGGTGCTGCGCGTGGTGGATCGCGCCTACCTGCTTGAGGCCGGCAGCATCCGCGCATCGGGGACCTCGGCGGAGATCATGCGCACCGATATTGTCAAGCAAGCTTATCTCGGGGTGTAGCGATCGATGCAGGCATTTCTGGACATCTTCGACATCTACCTGCTTGAGGCCGTCATCAACGGCATTCTTTTGGGCGGCGTGCTCGCGCTGCTGGCGCTCGGCTTGAACCTGATCTTCGGCGTCATCGACGTGACCTGGATCTGTTATGCCGAGCTCGTGATGATCGGCATGTACGGCATGTATTTCATGGTGCAGGTATACGGCCTGCCGTACTGGATCGCCGCACCGCTCACTATTCTCCTGGTGGCGGCGCTCGGAGCCGCGCTGCACTACATCGTCATCGCGCCGCTGTTGACCGCGCCGCCGATCAACCAGCTGCTTGCCACCGGCGGCGTGCTGTTCATCCTGCAGAGCTTTGCCACGGTTGCCTTTGGCATCGAATTCCGCAATCTCGGCATCCGCCTGCCGGTTTTGATGTTCGGCGACATGAATTTCAGCTACGCGCGGCTGTTGTCCTTTGCCGCGGCGCTGATCGGCATGGTCGTGGTCTACCTGTTCATGACGCGCACCTTCACCGGCACCGCGATCCGCGCCATCTCGCAGGACCGCCAGATCATGTCCTTGATGGGGGTCGATACGAAGCGCCTCTATATTGTCACCTCCGCGCTCGGCGGCGCGCTCGCGGGGCTCGCCGCCTGCCTCCTGGTGTTGCAATACGACGTGCATCCCTTTGTCGGCCTGTCGTTCGGACCGATCACCTTTCTGATCTGCGTGCTCGGCGGGCTCGGCAATTTCATCGGCGGCTTCATCGCAGCTTTCGTGTTCGCGGAGATCATCTCGCTCGGCGGCCTGTTTTCCGATCTGGAATGGGGCTACGTGCTGGCCTTTGCGTTCTTCATCGTCATGATGTTCATCCGGCCCGCCGGCCTGCTGGCGAGGCGGCGATGAAGACGCCTCGAGCGGTGTGGATTGCAGGGATCGCGGCGGCGATCGCGCTGCCCTTCGTCCATCGCGACCCCTATCATCTGCATATCCTGGTGCTGATCCTGATCTGGTCGTTTGCCTATACGTCGTGGTCGATCATGGGCCGCTTCGGCCTGGTATCGCTCGGGCACGGCGGCTTCATGGGCGTCGGTGCCTATGTCACGGCGCTGCTGTGGAATCATCTCGGGATGTCGCCGTGGCTCGGCATTCCGCTCGCCATGGTGGCGGCAGCCCTGCTCGCACTCGTGGTGGGCTATCCCTGCTTTCGCTTCCGCATCACCGGGCATTATTTCGTGCTGGTGACGCTGGCATTGTCCGGCATCGTACTGCAGGTCATCACCGCCACGCGCGACTATACCGGCGGCTCACTCGGCTATACGCCCGATCGCGCGACCAGCGGCCGGCAGTTGCTGGCGCTGCAATTCGACGACAAGGTGATCTGGTACTTCATCGCGCTCTTGATCTGGCTGTCGGGCCTCCTGATCTGGCGCTGGATCGATCGCAGCATGGGCCGCTACGCCATGGACGCGATCTCGGAGGACGAGGACGCCGCCGCAGCAGTCGGCGTCAACGTCACAGCCGAAAAGCTGAAGATCACGGTGATCTCCGCACTGATGACCGCGCTCGCCGGCGCGCTCTATTGCCAGTACCAGATGTTCATCTCTCCCGACACGGTGAGCGGTATCTCGGTGTCGCTGCAGATGGCCTTTGCCGCGATCGTCGGCGGTCTCTATGTCTCGTTCGGACCGACAATCGGTGCCGTCATCACCATTCTTTTGGCGGAAACCTTGCGCATCGGATTCGGCACCAATGCGGTCGGCTGGGACAACCTCGTCTATGGCGTGCTGCTTGTGCTGTTCATCATATTTCTTCCCAAGGGTATTCTTGGCAGCGTCATCGAGAAGCTGAAAACGCAACGCAAGCCGTCCTTGAGGTCATGAGCAGGAAATCATCGCAATCACTCGCAGGTGAACTGGATCGCTTCGTCGGGCCGTTTCGGATCGACGGCTCGCGCGAATTCCATCTCAAGTCGCACAATCCAGCCGAGAAGGGCGGGCTCGACAAGGACAAGGCCGAAAGGATCATCGAGGCCAATCGCAAGCGATTGGCCGATTTCCAGGAAAAGCTGTTCGCGCAGGACCGCTGGTCGCTACTCGTGATCCTGCAGGGCATGGATGCCGCCGGCAAGGACAGCGCCGTCAAACACATATTCGACGGCGTCAATCCGCAGGGCTGCGAGGTCTATTCGTTCAAGCAACCGACGTCCCACGAACTCGATCATGATTTCATGTGGCGCACGATGATTGCGCTGCCGGAGCGCGGCCGCATCGGCATCTTCAATCGCTCCTATTACGAAGAATGCCTGGTGACGCGGGTGCATCCGCAGATCCTCGCCAAGGAGAAGATTCCGCCGAAGCTGATCACCAAGAACGTCTGGCGCGAGCGGTTCGAGGATATTTCCGCGATCGAGCGCTACCTTGCGCGCAACGGCACCGTGATCCTGAAGTTCTTCCTCAATATCTCGAAAGAGGAGCAGCGCGAGCGT
>VAZV01000011.1 GCA_005884765.1 Alphaproteobacteria bacterium | reverse complement strand
AGGAGATCGCGGCCGTGCGCAGGTCGAACAGGAACAGGAACAGGACCACGATCACAAGCACGCCGCCCAGGATCAGCGAATCCCGGACATTGCCTGTTGCGGTATTGATGAAATTTGCGGGACGGAAAAGATCGCTGTGGATGGTGATGCCGTCCGCTTCAAGCGCAGGCCGCAGCTCTTCCAGAGCCGCCTCGACCTTCTGCGTCACCTTGAGCGTGTCGGCGGCATACTGTTCCGCCACGTTGAGGACCACGCCGGGGCCGCCTTGGATGCTCGCGCCGCCGATGGGCGGTTCGGGCGCGTCGACGACGTCGGCCACATTCCCCAAGGTGATGCTCGCCGCCCCTCGGCTCAAAAGGACGGTCCGGGCAATGTCGTCAGGCTTGAGAGATTGTCCCTCGGTTTGAAAGACGATTCGCTGATTCCTGGTGTCGACGAAGCCGGCCCCCCGGACGCCGGTTGACCGGCGCGCAACGTTCAGCACGTCGTTGAGCGTCAGGTTGTATCGGATCAGTTCGTCCGGATGGACCTGGACCTGGATCGAGCGCTTGTCGCCCCCGAACACCGTCACGCTGGCAACACCGGGCACGGCCAACAGGCGCAAGCGGACCGTCCAGTCGGCGACCGTGCGCAGATCCATCAGCGAGCGCGTCTGCGATGTGAGACCGACCACCAGCATTCGGCTGGTCGATGAAGTGAGCGGCGTCATGATGGGCGGCTGCACGCCCTGCGGCAGCTGCTGGGCGGCAGCGGCCAGCCGCTCGGCGACGACTTGCCGGTCGCGATAAATATCGCTCGACGCGTCGAAGAATACGGTCACCACGGACAGGCCCTGGATCGACGTGGAACGGAGCGTCTGAACGCCGGGCACGCCGCTGATGGCGTTCTCAATCGGACGGGTGACGAGAATCTCGACCTGCTCGGGCGTCAGGCCGACGGCCTCGGTTTGGATGCTGACCTGGGGCGGCGCAAACTCCGGAAACACGTCATACTTGGCGCGACCGAGCGCATAGACGCCATAGGCAACCAGAACGCAGGCGAGCGCGGCGACGATACCGCGGAAGCGGATTGCGAAGGCAATGATCGCCGCCTGCGGACCGGTGGGCAAAACGGCGCTCACGTTTTATCCTCGACCTGAATCTGCGCGCGGAATTCCTCGGACAGAAGCAGTTGCGCACCGCCCATGACGATTTCCGCTTCCTTCGGCAAATCTTTCACGATATAGCCGCCGCCCCGCGCCGGCAGATCGGTCGCGATCTCGACGCGAATGAACTTATCTGGCGCCGTGCGCCGATACACCCAGGCTCGACCCTGCCACCAAACAATCGCAGAGGCTGGCACGCTGGCAGCTTCTATGGATTGCCCGGAGGGCAAGAAGGCGAGCACGTTCATGCCGGGCAGGACACCGCTATCGGCGGGTACGGTGTAGAAGAAGCTCATGCCCTGAATCTTCGGATCGATCCGCGTTGCCGGCGAGACGAACGTGATCGCTGCCCGCACGGACTTGCCGGTTGCGATCGAAGCCGTGGAAGGCGGCGCTGCGAGGATCACACCGGGCGACAGGGTGATTTGCAGGAGGAAGTCCTGCCGCTCGATCAAGCGGGCGATCATAGGCGACTCATCGAGAAGCGACTTGCCGAGAACCGAACCCCATTCCTGGTATGCGGTCGCAGTGAGCGTGCGCACCTGCGCCTCCGCCACAGCCAGGCTGGCTTGGTCGCTGCCGAAAGCCGCCACCGCCACCTGCAATTGGGCTTCGGAGACAACCTGATGCTCGCTGAACAGTCTCTGAGCCCGCTCGAATGCCGGCTTCGACATCGCAAGTTTCGCCTGCGCCGTCTGGACCTGCGCCTTTGCACTGGCGTAGTTGTTGCTAAGCTCGGTCAGTCGTGCAACGTCGAGCACCATCCCGTAGCCGCGAACCTGCTCCTGATGAGTTGCGGAGGGCAGCGCGGCGGTCTCTATACCGCTCCGCCGTTGTGTCTCGGTATCAAGCGTGATCAAGGGCTCGCCGTTCTCGCTGGAGACACGAATCGGCACCTTGATCGCGCGTTCGCGGCCGGCCTCGGTAGCCGCCTCGTTGCGCCCGGTGAGCACCCCCCAACCCAGGAGAGCGCCGAACGCGATCGCGGCCGCCGCGACCAGCAGCTTCACCGACCATGATCCCGCCGCTCCCTGCCACTTGCTCATTTGCTGATTCCAGGCACCCGACTATCTCCAGGCTTGTCCCAAGGCTCCGGTGAGCCCTCGGAATGGTTATAGCCGAAAAAATCTGTCCGGTCGGGCTTGCGTGCTATCGGCGCAACGTGAATCGACCCAGATGGCGTTGCCAAACTAAGCGCCCTTGGCCGCCTTCACGATCTTCTTCATTACCTTCTTTGCTCCGCGCTTGCCTTCGTTCGCCAGCGCCTTGCGCACTTGCGTGAACTCCTCAAGGGACGCCTTGTCGGCGCGCGGAAATCTCAGGTTGAGGTCCTCCAGCGCACGGACGATGGCGGAGCCGATCACCACGCGCGCGAACCATTTGTGATCGGCCGGCACCACGTACCACGGCGCCACGGCGCTGGAGGTGTGCCGGACGACCTCCTGATAGGCGGCCTGGTATCTCCCCCACAGCGCGCGCTCGTTGACGTCGCCCATCGAGAACTTCCAGTTCTTGGCGGGCTCATCCAGCCGATCGAGAAAACGCTCGCGCTGCTCCTCTTTCGAGATATTGAGGAAGAACTTCAGGATCACGGTGCCGTTGCGCGCAAGGTAGCGCTCGATCGCGGAAATATC
>VAZV01000172.1 GCA_005884765.1 Alphaproteobacteria bacterium | reverse complement strand
GCTGCCGGGGGCGTCCTCGATCCCAGCCGCCGATGCCGGCCACATCCGCATGGCTTCCGAATGCGGCCGCCGCATCGTCGAGATGGTGTGGGAGGATCTGACGCCGAAGCAGATCCAGACCCGCAAGGCCTTCGAGAACGCGATTGTGGTGGCGATGGCAATGGGCTGCTCGACCAACGCGATCATTCATCTGATCGCGCAGGCCCGCCGCGCCGGTCACGACATCACCCTCGACGATTTCGAGAAGGCAAGCCGCAAGGTACCCGTGATCGCCAATGTCAGGCCTTCCGGCGACACCTATCTGATGGAAGATTTCTTCTACGCCGGCGGCCTGCCCGGCCTGATGAGCCGGATCCGCGAGCACCTGCATCTCGACTGCGTCACGGTCACCGGCCAAACGCTGGGCGAAAATATTGCGGACGCCGAAGTCTATAATGATGACGTCATCCGCGATCTTGCCAACCCGATCTACCAGGAAGGCGCGCTCGCGGTGCTCAAGGGCAACCTCGCGCCCAACGGCTGTGTGATCAAACCCTCCGCCTGCGAGGCGCGCTTCCTCAAACATAGCGGCCCCGCTTTGGTGTTCGACGACTATCCCGCGATGAAGAAGGCGATCGACGACCCCGATCTCGACGTCACGGCCGATCATGTCCTGATCCTGCGCAATGCCGGGCCGCAAGGCGGGCCGGGCATGCCGGAATGGGGCATGCTGCCGATTCCCACCAAGTTAGTTAAGCAGGGTGTGCGCGACATGGTGCGATTGTCGGACGCGCGGATGAGCGGCACCAGCTACGGCGCCTGCATCCTGCACGTCGCGCCGGAATCCTTTGTGGGCGGGCCGTTGGCGCTGGTGAAGAGCGGCGACCGCATCACGCTCGACGTCGCCGCGCGCACCATCAATCTCGAGGTGAGCGAGGTCGAACTCGCCAGACGCCGCGCCGCATGGAAAAAGCCCGAGCGGCGCTTCGAGCGCGGCTATGGCTGGATGTTCACCCGCCATATCAAGCAGGCCAGCGAAGGCTGCGATTTCGATTTCCTCGAAACCGGCTTCGGTGCGCCGGTCGGTGAACCGTCGATCTATTGACCCGCTGTCATTCCGGGGCGCCGCGTAGCGGCGAGCCCGGAATCCATAACCACCAGCCCGGATTATGGATTCCGGGCCTGCGCCGTTCCGGCGCATTCCGGAATGACGAAGATAGCGAGAGTGCACATCATGACCAAACTTAGCGACGCCACCCGCGCCAAGCTCAAGACCGTCTCCACCGCGACGGTCGCGACCGCGCTCTACAAGCGCGGCTTCCGCATCCAGTGCATTCAGGATGTGCATCCGTTGAGCGCCGACCAGCCGACCCTGGTGGGCGAGGCCTTTACGCTGCGCTACATGCCGGCGCGCGAAGACCTCAACAAGCTAGAGGTGTTTCGCGACCGTTCCCATCCGCAGCGCAAGGCGATCGAGGACTGCCCGGTGGGCGCGGTCTTGGTGATGGACAGCCGTAAAGATGCCCGCGCCGCATCCGCTGGCGCCATCCTGGTGACGCGGCTGATGCAGCGCGGCGTCGCCGGCGTCGTCACCGACGGCGGCTTTCGCGACTCGGCCGAAATCGCCAAACTCGGCTTTCCGGTCTATCATCATCGGCCGAGCGCGCCGACCAATCTGACGCTGCATCAGGCGATCGAGATCAATGGGCCGATCGGCTGCGGGGACGCGCCGGTATTTCCCGGCGATGTTATTTTGGGCGATGCCGACGGAGTCATCGTGATCCCGGCGCATCTGGCAGACGAGATCGCGGACGAGACGTTCGAGATGACGGCGTTTGAGGATTTCGTCACGGAGGAGGTGCGCAAGGGCCGTGGCATCTTCGGCCTCTACCCGGCGACCGACGAGCAAACGCTAAAGGATTTCGCCGTGTGGCGGCAGAAGATGGGGCGGTAATTGACGCTCCAGTCCTAAGCAGATCAATCGGTGCGACAACACAATAGAGCAACAGGGAGACCACGCCATGCTGATGTTTAATAATCTGATCGACGGAGAATGGATTTCCGATGGCGCGCGCTCGCCGAACGTCAATCCGTCGGATACCAATGATGTTATCGGCGAAGCCGTGCGCGGCACCCGCGCCCAGGCCGATGCCGCGGTCGCTGCCGCCAAAGCGGCATTCCCGGCATGGTCGCGCTCGACGCCGCAGTTCCGTTACGACATATTGAAGAAGGCCTCGGACGAAATCCTGGCGCGTAAGGATGAACTCGGTCGGTTGCTGTCGCGCGAGGAAGGCAAGACCCTGCCCGAGGGCATTGGCGAGGCGGCGCGCGCAGGACAAATCTTTGCGTTCTTCGCCGGGGAATGCTTGCGTATGGCCGGCGAGAAGCTGGCCTCGGTGCGCCCCGGCATCGACGTCGAGATCACCCGCGAAGCGCTGGGCGTCGTCGGCCTGATCACGCCGTGGAATTTCCCGATCGCAATTCCGGCCTGGAAGATTGCGCCGGCGCTGGCCTATGGCAACACCGTGGTGATCAAGCCTGCAGATCTGGTGCCCGGTTCGACCTGGGCGCTGGTCGATATCCTGCATCGCGCCGGCCTGCCGAAGGGTGTGCTCAATCTCGTGATCGGCCGTGGCTCGGAGGTCGGCGCCGCATTGCTGGAGCATCCGGGCGTCGCTGCGATCAGCTTTACCGGTTCGGTCGCAACAGGTCATAAGGTCGCGGCGGCCTGTGTTGCGTCGCGGCCGATGAAGAAATTTCAGCTTGAGATGGGCGGCAAGAATCCGCTTGTTATTCTCGACGATGCCGACTTGAAGGTGGCAGTGGAATGCGCCGTCAACAGCGCGTTCTTTTCCACCGGACAGCGCTGCACCGCGGCCTCGCGGCTGATCGTCACCAAGGGCATTCATGACAGATTCGTCGCCGCGCTCACCGAACGTCTGAGCGGCCTCAAGATCGACGACGCCGTGAAGGCCGGCACCGACATCGGTCCGGTGGTCGATCAAAGCCAGCTCGATCAGGATCTGAAATATCTCACGATCGGCAAGGAAGAGGGAGCAAAGCTCAGCTTTGGCGGCGAGCGCCTTAAGCGCGATGCGCCCGGCTTCTATTTGCAGCCGGCGCTATTCACCGACGTGACCAACACAATGCGGATCGCACGCGAGGAAATCTTTGGACCGGTCGCAGCCGTAATTCGCGTCAACGATTACGCGGAAGGCTTGGCCACCGCGAACGATACCGAGTTCGGCCTGTCCGCGGGCATCTGCACTACCAGCCTGAAATATGCCAGCGACTTCAAGCGCAACGCGGAAGCCGGCATGGTGATGGTCAATTTGCCGATCGCCGGGGTCGACTATCACGTGCCGTTCGGTGGCCGAAAGGGTTCGAGCTTCGGACCGCGCGAACAGGGAAAATACGCCGCGGAGTTCTATACGGCCGTCAAGACTGCATATACGATGCCATGAGGATTCAGGAGACGCTGCGCCGCGTCCGGGACGTTGGTTCACACCTCACCGCGCTCCGCCAATCCCACCGCCCATAACGCGAACGCATAGGCGATCGCGACCTCGTCGAGGCGGTGGAAGCGGCCCGACGCGCCGCCATGGCCGGCGCCCATGTTGGTGCGTAACAGAACGGGGCCGCCCCCGGTCATGGTCGCGCGCAATCGCGCGATCCATTTTGCCGGCTCCCAATAGGTGACGCGCGGATCGGTCAGGCCGGCCATCGCGAGAACCGCCGGATATTCCTTAGCCGCGACATTGTCGTAAGGCGAATAGGACAGGATGGTGCGGAAATCCTGTTCGCTTTCGATCGGATTGCCCCATTCCGGCCATTCCGGCGGCGTCAGCGGCAAGCTGTCGTCGAGCATGGTGTTGAGCACGTCGACGAACGGCACTTCGGCGACGATGCCGGCAAACAATTCCCTGGTCCGGTTGGCGACGGCGCCCATCAGCATGCCGCCGGCGCTGCCGCCATGGGCGACGATGCGCCTTGGGCTGGTGTACTTCGCATCACACAGCTCGCGCGCGCAAGCCGCGAAATCGTCAAAGCTGTTTGTCTTCTTCTCGCGCTTGCCGTCGAGATACCAGCCCCAGCCTTTGTCCGTGCCGCCTCGGATATGCGCGATGGCATAGACGAAGCCGCGGTCGACCAGCGACAACCGGTTCGCCGAAAACGATGCCGGCATCGCCATGCCATAGGAGCCGTAACCGTAGAGCAGCAGCGGCGCGCTTGCGTCGCGGACAAAATCGCGCCGGTGCAACAGCGACACCGGCACCTGCGCGCCGTCATGCGAGGTCGCCATGATGCGGGTGGTGACGTAATCGGCGGGATTGTGGCCGGATGGAATTTCCTGCCGCTTGCGCAAAGTTCGTGCGCGGCTTGCCATGTCGTAGTCATAGACTTCCGAGGGCGTCGTCATCGATGAATAGGAGATCCGCAAATTCGTGGTGTCGAATTCGTAAGAACCCATGGTGTCGAGCGAATAGGCGGCCTCATCGAAGGCGATGGCGTGCTCTTCGCCGTTCTTCAGGTCGCGAATGACGATCGCGGGCAGCGCATTGGCGCGCTCCAGCCGCACCAGATGGCCGGAATAGAGATCGTGGTCGAGGATATAGACGCCTTCCCGATGGCCGATCAGGTCGCGCCAGTTGGCGCGATCGGGCGAAGCCAGCGGCGCGGTGACGATCTTGAAGTCGATCGCGTTGTCCGCATTGGTGAGGATAAACAATTCGTCGCCGCGGTCGGCGATCGAATATTGCACACTGCTCTCGCGCGGCGCGATCAGCCGCGGCGGCGCATCGGGTTTTGCGAGATCGATCAAGCGCTGCTCGGAGGTCTCATGGTCGCCGCCGGCGATCACGCAGAAGCGCCCGGAGGTCGACTCATGCAGATGGATGAACCAGCCGGGGTCCTGTTCCTGGTAAATCAGAATGTCGTCCGCCTGCGATGTCCCCAGGCGATGACGCCAGACCTGCCTCGGGCGATGGTTGTCGTCGAGCTTGACGTAAAAGAAGCCGTTGCAGTCCGCGCTCCACACCACGCCGCCGTCGGTCTCTTCGACGAGGTCGTCGCGGTCGGCCAAGCTCGTCCAGTCGCGCACGCGAATTGAAAAGTATTCCGAGCCCTTGGTGTCGGCGCTCCAGGCTTCCAACCTGTGGTCGGGCGAATGCCGCGCGCCGCCGAACTTGAAATATTCGTGGGATTCGGCAAGCGCATCGCCGTCGAGCACGATGGTGGTCTCGCCCCCATCGCGTGGCATGCGCCCGAACATTTCATGCTGGCCGCCCTCGCGGAATTTGCGGAAATAGGCGAAGGGACCGTCCGGCGACGGCACGCTGGAATCGTCTTCCTTGATCCGCCCGCGCATTTCAGCAACCAGCTTCTTCTGCAGGTGCGCGGTATGGCCGAGCAGGCTCTCGGTGTAGTTGTTTTCCGCTTCGAGATAATTGCGGATGTCCGTGTTCAGCGCGGAGGGATCGTGCAGCACTTCCTGCCAATCGGCGTCCTTGAGCCAAGCGTAGTCGTCGACAACCGTGATGCCGTGTTTTGTGAAGGAATGAGGCCGGCGCGGGGCGACCGGTGCCAAGGTTGCTTTTTCCAGGACTTTTGTCACTCAATCCTCGTGCGGTCGGGCCAATATCGGCGCCCGATATATGGGATGTGCCCGGCCGATTGCCATAACGCGGCTAGCTGTTTCTCAAGCGAGTGCCGGCGTTGGCGCCGAACATCGGAATTCGGTTGACGGCGAGGACCACCGCGAAGGTGATCACCAGCATCGCAATCCCCAACACCGCGATCGCGGCGAGATCGCCGCTTTCATTGAGGTCGTAGATCAAGACCGAGATCACTTTTGTTTGCGACGTGAACAAAACGATCGCCGCCGACAATTCGCGCATCACGCCGATAAAGATGAAGCACCAGGTCGCGATCACGCCCGTGCGCAGCAACGGCGCGGTGATCTGCAGCAGCGATCGCAGCCGGCTCGCGCCGAGGATGCGGCTCGCGTCCTCGAGCTCGGGATGGATGGTGGCGAACGCCGCCTGCAATTGCTGATACGCCGACGGCAGATTGATGGTGAGAAACGCGAGCAGGAGGATCCACAGCGTCCCGTACAGGACAAACGGCGGCCGCGTGTAGCTCAGGAACAAGCCGACCCCGAGCACGATGCCGGGCACCGCAACGGGAGCGGTGGCGAGAAAGCCGAGCACGCGCGAGCCCGCGATGATCCGGCGCGTCGTGACATAGGCGATCACCAGTGCCAGCATCGTTCCGATGGTCGCAGTCGCGGTCCCCAGGATCACGGTGTTCTTCAGCGCCAACTGTGTCGACGATAGTTCGGTGAAAACGAACACGATGTTGTGCAGCGTGAAGGTCGCGGGCGTCACCAATGTCGTCGCGTTCGGCGAGAACGCCGCGTTGAGCAGCGCCAGATACGGCAGGAAAACCGGGTTGAGCAGCATCACCAGGCAGAAGGCCAGCGCCGCCCAGCGCCACCCCTTCATCTCAACGCGACGGGGGCTGCCGTATTTGCCGCCGACTACCGAGTAGCCGCGGCGCCCCAGGATGAATTTTTGCGCCTGCAACAAGAGGATCGTTAGCAGCAACAGCGGCACCGCGGCGGCGGCGGCGAGTTCGAGTTTTGGCGGATACTGGAACAGGCTCCATATTTTCGTGGTCATGGTGTGAAATCCGGCCGGCAGCGCCAAAATCGCGGGCGAGCCGAACAGCGTCATCGCCTGCAGAAACGCAATCAGCGCGCCTGCCACCAGCGCCGGCAGCGCCAACGGAATCGTCACCCGCCGCGCCGTGGTCCAGGCCCTGCCGCCGAGGATCGCGGAAGCATCTTCCAGTTCGCCCGGCATGGTATCGAGCGCGTTTGCCACCAGCACGAATACGAACGGAAACGTGTAGCAGGAAATCACGAAGATGATTCCGGCCATCGAATAGATGTTGAACAGATACTCGCCGGACTCTGCGCCGGTCACCGCGCGATAGAGCTGGTTGAGCAGTCCGCTGTTGGGCGCGGCCAGCAGTTCCCAGGCCACCGCGCCGAGGAACGGCGGCGTGACGAACGATGCCGTCACCAGCGCACGGATGGTCTGCCGTCCCGGCATGTCGGTGCGCGACACCAGCCAGCTGATCGGCGCGGCGACCACGCAGCAGATGGTGGCGGACGTGATCGCGATGATGGCGGTGGTCAAAAGCGGATCGAGGAAGTCGGGGTCGGTGAACAGCGTGACGAAATTTTGCAGCGTCGGATGTCTGGCCTTGTCGGTGAAGCTGAACACCGCGAGCCACGACATCGGCAGCACGATCAGCACAACCAGGCACGCCGCAAACAGCCACAGCACCGGCTTGGTCCAGTCGATGCGGGGTTTCGCAATCTCGACGGTCGAGGTGAGGTTCATACGAAGACTCTCTCCCCGTCATTCCCCGATGTGCAATTGCACATCGTGGATGCGCCTCTTGGCGCCGGCCCGGAATCCATACTCACGACCGCGCGTGCGGCCTGCTGCATTCGCGAAACACAAAAGAGGCGCGCTTGTCTCATTGTGTATCGCGCGAATGACCCAAGGGCCAAGCGCGCTGTGGTTATGGATTCCGGGCTCGCGCTCGCGCGCGCCCCGGAATGACGAACGTGGAGAGGACGCATCATCTCACACCCGAAACAGTTTCGCATAGCGCGTCTTGATCTCTTCGGCCATCGCCTCGACGCCGGCGGGATCTTCCTTCATCAGCTTGATGTCGGAAAGCCTGCGGCGTCCGGGCTTGGATTGCACCTGCGCATGAGCCGAATATTGCGCGGTGAAATCGCTGAAGAATTGCTGGGTCTGTCTTGTGTGCAGCCAGGCCTGGAACAGTTTTGCGGCATTGGGATGCGGCGCGCCGGCAAAAATCCCGGTCGGTCCCGAGATCGTCGGCGCGCCCTCGGTCGGATACACCGGCTCGACCGGCTGGCCCGCTTCCTTGAGCAGCACGATGCCGTATTCGTTGCCGTCGGCCATCACGGCGCGTTCGCCGAGCGACAGCTTCTTCGGCGGATCCGTCGACGACTGCACCTGCATCACGCGCTGCTTCGACAGCTTTTCGAAATAATCCCAGCCGAGCTCGCGCACCATCTGGAAGGTCGCGGTCATGATCGTGCCGCTATAGGCCGGGTGGCCCTTGACCATCTTGCCGGCCCATTTCGGATCGAGCAGGTCGGCAAAGCTGTTCGGCGCGTCGTCGGCCTTCACCAGGTTCGTATTGTAGGCGATCGACGACAGGTATAGCCGCGTCGTCACGAAAAGACCGTCGGGGTCGCGATATTCTGGCGGGAAATATTTCGCGACGTCCTCCGACACGAACGGCTCGAGCCAGCCGTTCTTTTTCCAGGGGATGAAGTGCGAGGCGTCTGAAGAGTTGATCACGTCGGCGGCGTGGATGCCGGATGCAAATTCCTGGTCGATCCGCTGAAACAGCCGCTCGGAGCCGGAGCGCTCGATCTGCACGGCCATGCCGGGATAGGCCGCCTCGAAAGCCTTGCCGAGCTTTTCCCCGACCGGCAAGTCCATCGAGGAATACAGCACCACCTTGCCTTCTTGCTTGGCGGCCTCGATCAGTTGCGGCGTGATCGCTATCGCCGGCGGCGCCGCGGCGCGGGCAGGACTTGCAAATACCGACGAGAGCGCAAGCGCGCTCGAGCCTTTGAGAATGTCGCGTCGCGAAACTTTTACTTTCTTCATCGCGTGCTCTGCCAAAGTCATCGGGTGAGCGCGCGGCAGCGCTCAGGTGGCAGCGTGAGCCAGACCTCGATGCCTTTGGCAACGGCGTTTTCCGTCGAGGTGACGACGCGCAAGGAGCTACCGTCGGAGGTCTCGACCATGTAGTCGCGGCTGGCGCCGAGAAACACCTGGCGCGTCACGGTGGCCTTGACCGCGTTGGTCTGACCTTGCGGTATTTGCGTGGAAAGCTGGATGTCGTGCTGGCGGATCGCGACGGCAGCATCCTGGCCGGCTTTAAGTTTCGCGCCGACCACCTGCAAGGTGGCGCCTGCGAATGCGATGTGATTGTCGTCGCGCGCGACGCCTTTGATCACGTTGCTGGCGCCGATGAAGCGCGCCACGAACTCTGATTCCGGGCGGGCGTAGATTTGTTCGGGGGTGCCGAGCTGGTCGATCTTTCCCGCATTCATCACCGCGATCAGATCGGCTGTCGTCATCGCCTCGGACTGGTCGTGGGTGACGTAAACCGTCGTGTAGCGATATTCGTCATGCAGCCGGCGGATCTCGAATCGCATCTCCTCGCGCAAATTGGCGTCGAGATTGGACAACGGCTCGTCGAGCAGCAATGTTTCCGGCTCGACGATCAGCGCGCGGGCCAGTGCTACCCGCTGCTGCTGCCCGCCGGACAATTCCCCGGGGTAGCGCTGGGCGAGGATTTCCAGTTTGGTGGTCGAAAGGATCGCGCCGAGTTTTTTCGCGATGCTGTCGCGGTCCATTTTGCGCAGGCGCAAGCCGTAGACGATATTTTCCGCGACCGTCATATGCGGCCACAAGGCATAGCTCTGGAAGATCATCGACATCTTGCGGCTCTCGGGCGGCAATGTCTTGGCCTTCGAAGACACCACGCGATCGCCGACATGGATTTCGCCGTCCGACGGTTCCAGGAACCCGGCAATCAGCCGCAGCGTCGTGGTTTTGCCGCAGCCGGAAGGGCCCAGGAGGCAGATGAGCTGCCCGTGGTCGATCCGCAGCGAGACCTGGTCGACCACCCTAAGCGGTCCAAATCGCTTGGTCAGGCCGCGCAATTCAACGGACGCCAATCGCATCACTCCCTGTCTTCTTGCGCGCGTTCCCCGCGCAGCAGCGCCGTTGTCGGCCTGTTATTTATCGGTAGATCAATATAAGCACGAAGTGAGGGTTGGCGGGAAGCGTTTGGACGCACTTAATTTGTCGTCATTGCGAGCGCAAGCGAAGCAATCCATGACCCATTAATAGGCGGAATGGATTGCCTCGTCGCGTTGCTCCTCGCAATGACGGCCCATTACGGACTTACACTTTCGCCGAGCCATTCGATCGCGGCCTCGGTGCCGCCCTTGCCATGCGGAATTTGCAGCGCGTTGAGGCCGACCTCGATGACGCCAAGCGTCCCCAGCACCATCGGGGCGTTGATGTGGCCCATATGGGCGATCCGGAACGCCTGCCCCTGCAGTTCGCCGATCCCGACCCCCAGCACCACACCGCATTTTTCCTTGCAATAGCGATGCAGCGCGACCGGATCGTGACCGCCTCCCATGACTACGGTCGTGACGGTGTCCGAACGCTCGGCCGCCTCCGCGACGTTGAAGCCGAGCACCTGGCCCTCGGCCCACACGGCAACCGCGCGACGAACCGCGCCGGCCAACAGGCGATGGCGCAGGAACACGTTCTCAAGTCCCTCCTCGAAGATCATATCGACGGCCTGGCGCAGCGCGAACAACAGATGCACCGGCGCGGTGCCGGCATATTTGCGGTAGTGCTCGCTGCCTTCGCGCTCGGTCCAATCCCAATAGGGCGTTCGCAGCCCGGCGTTGGCGTGTACTTCCCTGGCGCGGTCGTTGGCGGCGACGAAGCCTAAGCCCGGCGGGGTCATCAATCCTTTTTGCGAACCCGACATCGCGACATCGATGCCCCATTTGTCCATCTCGAACGGCATGCAGCCGAGCGAGGCCACCGCATCCACCATGAACAGCGCGGGATGCCCTGATGCCTTGATCGCCTTGCCGATCGCCTCGATATCGTTGTAGGCGCCTGAGGCCGTATCGACCTGCACCGCCAGGATCGCCTTGATGCTGTGGCTCTTGTCGACGCGCAGACGCGCCTCGACCTCGTCGGGGCGTATCGCGCGGCGCCAGTCGCCCTTTAACACCTCGACCTCGGCGCCCATGGCGGCGGCGGCATTGCCCCAGCCGATCGCAAACCGCCCGCTTTCGAGCACCAACACCTTGTCGCCGCGCGACAGCACGTTGGAGAGCACCGCTTCCCACGCGCCATGGCCGTTGGAGATGTAGATGTAGGAGCGGCCCTTGGTGGCGAACAGCCTTGAAAGATCGGCCATCAGGCTGTCGGTCAGGTCGACCATCTGATTGGAATAGATGTCGAGCGCAGGACGATGCATCGCCTGCAAAACTTCGTCGGGCATCGTGGTGGGCCCCGGGATCGCCAAAAACTCCCGGCCCGCGCGAACAGTCATTTTTGTTTTTTCCTTTGGGTATTGCGTGAGGGAAGGGATGCAGGGGAACGAGGGGGATTTCAAGCTAGAACACGAGGATAATGTATTGAAGCCGTCATTGCGAGCGCGAGCGAAGCAATCCAGGGCCGCAAAGAAGGGGTGGATTGCTTCGTCGCGTTGCTCCTCGCAATGACGGCATCCAGCCTCTAATTTCTAAGCGTATTGGCAACCGCCTGCCAGATTTCATCCTTGATCGCGGTCGCGGGCGGACTCGGAATGATGGTTGTGGGTCCGCTTCGCTTGTGACAAGCCGTAACCAGCCGCAGCACCCACACCTCGCCATCGGTGTAATAGAGATCGCCGCCGCCGTTGCGGCCGTCGACGGTCGGTCCAATGCCGGTCACCTGATATTTGGCGTCCACCATTCCCGCGTTCTCCAGGTCGGCGGCGAGCGCTTTTCTTTCGAGATCGACATCGGCATCGATGTGGTGGGTGATGGCGCCGGTATAGCGGCTGACGCCGACGCCGCGATCGAAGGCGGCATCGCCAAGCCAGACCGGCCGTTGTTCCTGGCCCTTGTCGAGCACCTTCCAGAACCGCACATGATGGCGGCGATCGGCGCTGTTGCCGGCCGGCTTTTCGAACGCGAGATCCTCGTGGCGGCCGAGATAATAAAGGTTGCTGACCGGCGCGTCCTTGTAGGCGCGATCCAATAATACGCTGCCGGCAATTTCGATCGAGGAGCGGAACGTCACCGGATCGGCGGGAAACCAGCCCGCTTCATTCATGGCGCACAGCACGTCCCTTTCGTCGCCGATCAACCCGACATTGATGGGGTCGCCGGGAATGCCCTGCGCGGTCCGTGTCACCATCGGCAGATTGGCAAGTCCCTTCTGGTGCTCATAATGGCTCCAGAGCGCCGGCAGCACGAAATAGGCGAGCACGCCATAGATAGCGACGAGCGAGAGCGCGAGCAGCAGAATGCGCTCCAGTCGCGCATGATCCGAGTGCGGATGGAGTTGCATTTCTTCCCTAGCGGAAAGTGAAAGCGCCTAGCGTTTGGTCTCGCGGCAGCCCGCGGCCTCGGCATCTTCGACCGAACAGAACCAGCGCGTGCCCTTGTTGATCTGCATCTTGATCTGCGCGTACCAGCGGCTGGTGGGCCGGTGATAGATGCACTCGCCGGCACTGTTGACGTTGCCCTTGATCGTGCAATCGGGCGAGGGCGCGACCGGACCGGAGGCCGAAGCCAGCAGGGTCGCATGAGCATTCGGCGGCGGCTTGGCGGCGCCTAATATCGCGGTCTTCTTGTTGCGGACGCGCCAGTCCCACGGCGCGATGAAGGCGCCTTGCCACATGCCGGCCTTGGCCTCGCGCGCGGCGGCCTCGTCGGCATCGTAGTCATGGGAGAAGCGCGCATAGGACAAGGCCCAGCCGCTTCTCACCAACCATTTCTGGATGTCCTCGCCGTCGACCTCGCAACGAGCCACGATGCGGCCGCGGCGATCGGTGCGCTCGACATGGCAGGTCCAGCTCTTGTTCTCGACGTGCTTGGCAAGTTCGTCGCGCGCGGCCGCGCCGCAGGTCCAGCGTTCGCCATTGGTGTTGAGGCAGAGCTGGTCGGCCGACGGCGCGTCGATGCCGCCGAGGCGAATGCGGCTGGAGCCGATCTGGATTTGATCGCCGTCGCGGATCTTCGCTACGCCGGTGAGGTCGGCCGCTTGCGCGATCGACGGCAGCAGCAGGATCGAGGTGGCAACGAGAAGGTTGGTGATTTTCATCGGTGGTCCCGGGACGGCGGAGAAACATTATACGCTACCGTCATTGCGAGCGAAAGCGAAGCAATCCAGAGGGCAGCAAGGAGGGTCCGGATTGCTTCGTCGCGTGCGCTCCTCGCAATGACGCCGGCGAATTTACGCTCCGCCCACCGCCCGCGTCATCGCTTTCCGCGCCAGCGCGAGGCCCATCAGCACGAAGGCCGAGGTGACCTCGGGGCCGCCCACGAGAATGCGCGTCGGCGTCTTCATCTTGTTCCATTCATAGGCCTTGAATGGTCCATGGCGGCCGCCTTCGCCGAGATGGCTCAGAATGCAGACCAGGGCCGGCGTAAAGCAAGCTGGATCCGCCCCAAGGTGTCCGAGCGCGATCAGTGCCAGCGCCGCATCGAATACGTTCATCTCGCCCGCGATCAGCTCGCTCTCGACATAGGCGAGCACGCGGCTGCGGATGAAATCGAACGCGCCGTCGGTATCGATTACGCGTTGGGCGGCCGCCGGCAGCGCCATGAAGGCAGCATAGCAGCGGCCAAAATAGGCGCAGTAAAGTTCCGGCAGATAATAGATGTGCGAGCGCGGATTGGTGAACGCGCCGCTCTCAGTGAGACGTTTCTGGAAACCGATAATGCGCCGGAGCGTTTCGAGCCGCTGCGGTGTCTCCAGGATCTTCCAGCGGCTCAAGTTGCGGAAGCTGACTTCGAGGATATCGAGATTGAGCGTCGGATCGAGATCATTGCCAAAGGGACGTTCGCCCTTGAGGTTGTCGATCCAGGTGGCGACGCCGCCTTCATAGTCGATGTGATCGTTGAGCGGCACCGTCACGCGAGGCTCGTTGTCGCCCTCGCGCACCTGGTAGCCGGCGTAAAAATCCAACAGCGGCTGATCGAGGATCGGGTCGGTCGAACCTGCCTGGGTTGCGGCCGAGAAGGCGCAGGCCGTGGTGTCGCAATCCGGCACGTAGACGCCAAAGCCCAAATCCTGCTTGATCTGGGCGAAGAACCGCGAGAATCGCGGATGCGGCAGCGGCGCCAGCGCGGTGACGACACTGACCGTCGAGCCGTCATGCGCGCGCACCTCCTCGCGGCTGGTCTTGAGGCAGAAATCGATCATCTCCGAGATCGCCGTTCGCGCCGCGCCGGCCTCGTCGGACGAGGCCAGGCCGGTCTCGATAAAGCTCAGCAGCGCCTCGGTGAAGAACGCATCGTAATAGGCGGAGCGATGGCGGATCTGCATCGGCTCCCACATCGGCTCGGCAATCCCCCGCCAGGGTGGGTTGATCAACGCGGCGGCCTGGGAGCGGGCGATGAAGACCCGTGCCAGGTTGAACAACAGCGTCGAGTTCTTGTAGCCGCGCGAATTGAGACCGCGCAGCGCCATCAGCAATTCTCGGCCGCGCACGTCGGCATCGCCAATCAGGTTGAACGCCGCATAGGTCGGGATGAAGCCGCATCTCGCATACGAGCGCAGCAGATGCGCGCCGCAAATGCGAATCGCGCTTTCGATTTTAGCCGGACTAGGCGCCGGTCCGCCGCGCACTGCTGCCTCCGGCTTCGGGTGATCGAGCGCGATGGTATCGAGCAGGTCGGCGATCGGCTGGCCGATCGTCTCCCAGTCCGGGGCATGATCGTCGCGGGCCCTCCGCACGGCGTCGCGCAGCGACTGCAGGCGTGCGCGATCGGCCAGTTCGGGCAATCCCGCCCGTCGCAAAATTGCCCGCAGCGCCGGATTGCCCAGCGCGGTCCGGTAGAATTTGGCCAGGTGGGGATCGCCGCCGCGGTGGTGCAGCAGCAGGGGGTCGCAGACGTCGTACAGCGACGGACCCTCCTTCGAGGCGGTCAGCGCGCGATAAGCGGCCCCGGCGGCGCCGGCGAAATGCTGAAAGCTCATGGGGTTCTTTCCGCGCGATTGTCCCTTACCTCGCCCCGCTTGCGGGGAGAGGTCGGATTGCGCAGCAATCCGGGTGAGGGGGGACTCTCCACAAGTTGAATTCCTGGAGAGTGCCCCTCACCCCACCCTCTCCCCGCGAAGAGCGGGGCGAGGGAGACGACCAGCTTGCAAATCCCTTAACAAAAGCTACACGGCCGGTGGGGAAACACAAATGTGACCAACGTCACAGCCGCCGCAGCCGCTTTGGCCGATCATATATTTGCCCTATCCAAGGCTTTTCAGGTCAGTGTTAATGGCCGAGCTTGGAAGAATTATCTAATAATTTCAGTATGTTGAATGTCATGCAAGCTTATGGGTTGCTGGAACCGGCCGGGGAGGTTAAGGGTCTGTTTGTTGCGGTGCCGCAAATTGAGCGCAATCGAGCGACACTCAAACGAGCCACCCCACAAACCGAAGCGACTTTGGCAGCGACTACGATCAGCCGCGCGCCCTTTTCAGTGATCAGGAATGTGACCAGTGATGAATTTTAAGCTTTGCATCTCCCGCCGCTCGCTCGCCATCGCCGCCGCGCTGGCCGGAACGGTGTCGCTCGCGATCGGCGCCCATGCCGCGCTGAACCTGCGGGCGCTGGATGCTGCCAAGGCGGTTGCGACCGAGCAGGATCTCGAGGCCGCAAAGCGCCCCTCGCGCATCGCGCTGGTGATCGGCAACGGCAATTATCCCGACGCCAATGCGCCGCTGACCCAGCCGATCAACGACGCCCGCGCGCTGACCGCAGCGCTCCGCCGTGACGGTTTTGATGTCGATGTGGTGGAAGACGCAAGCCGGGACGACATGGCCCGCGCAGTCGAGCGGCTGAAATCCAAGATCAAGCAGGACTCCGTCGTCATGCTGTTCTACGGCGGCTATGGCGTCCAGGTTGGCCGCGAGAGCTACATGATCCCGGTCGATGCCGTGATCTGGAGGGAAGCCGATGTTCGCCGCGACGGGCTTTCGATCGAATCCGTGCTCACCGTGATGAAGGAGCGCGGCGCGCGCGCCAAGCTCGTCGTCGTCGACGCCTCGCGCCGCAATCCCTACGAGCGCCGTTTCCGCACCTTCTCCCACGGCCTCGCGCCGATCAACGCGCCCGACAATGCGCTGGTCCTGACCTCGGCCACCCCCGGCAAGGTCGCCGAAGATTCCAAGGGCGAGCACAGCGTGCTGGTGTCGGAACTGCTCGGCAATCTGGCGGCGCAGGCAAGCGGCGCGGAGGCCGTGTTCAACAAAACTCGCGTCACGATCTCCCGCGCTTCCGATGGCGAGCAAGTGCCGTCAGTGTCGTCATCGCTCCTGGAAGATGTCCGCCTCGGCACCAACGCCAACGCCGGCGGATAGGCCCGGCTTCGTTTCCGGGTCATCGTCCGCGAAGGCGGACGATCCAGTATTCCGCGGCGCACATTCGTGAAAACGACTGGCGGCACGGATTACTGGATGCCCCGCTTGAAGCGGCATGACGGCGAAGGATTGATTCCATCTGATCGAAACGTCCCTAAGCGCTGGCAATCCCGGGATAAAGATCGTTCCAGTCCGGATTGTGCTCTTCTATCAGTCGAATCTTCCACGCTCGATTCCACTTCTTCAATCGCTTTTCGCGTGTGATCGCATTTTCGGGATCGTCGAACTGCTCGAAGTACACGAGCCTCACGACGTCGTACTTTCCCGTGAAGCTTTCTATCAACTTCAGCCGGTGTTCCGCGACGCGGCGGATAAGGTCGTTGGTGATGCCGATGTAAAGCGTCCCTCCGATTCGACTGGCAAGAATATAGACGTAGAAGTTACGTGCTCCCATTTGCGGCCTCTGGGATACTGGATGCCCCGCCTCCGCGGGGCATGACAGAACGCGATAAAGCGCTCAGTCGTTCTGCACTCTACTTCCCATCCCCAGCTGCCGTCACCGGCCGTACCGGATCGCCTTCGCGCAAAAGCGAGCCGGCCCGCGCCACCACGATATCGCCTTCGTTCACGCCTTCGCGGATTTCGACTTGGCCGCCGGCCATCAGGCCGACCTCGACCCGCTTGGTCTCGACCCGCGAGCGCCGCACCACCTGGACGACAGTGCCGCCGGTGCCATAGAGCACGGCGGTGAGCGGCACGGCGACGCCGCAGCTTTGCCCGGTCTTGATCAGCGCGCGGCCCGACGAATTCACGAGCAGGCGGCGGTTGGTGGTGATGGCGATAAAGACCTGGCCGAGTTGGCTGTCGGGCTGCACCGTCGGCGCGATCCGGCGCACCTTGCCGTCGACGTCGCCGGCGCCGGGGATGCGGATCGAGGCTCCCTGATTGACCGCGAGCTTCGCCACGTCCTGGGTCGGCACCAGGCCGACCAGATCGTATTCGGACCTCGCGATGATGGAAAACAGTGCTTCGCCCTTGGCTGATGCCATGGCGCCGACCACCGCCGAACTCGAGGCGATCAGCCCCGCGACCGGCGCTGCGACCTGCGCCGTGCCGCCTTCAGGCAAAGTGAGCCGGGCCAGCGTCTGGCCGGCGGTCACGGTGTCGCCGGCATCCGCCAGCACTTCCGCGACCTTCAACCCCGCTCGTTCCGGCCGCACGGTGGTCTCGTCGCGGGCAAGCACGATCCCCGTGACCTCGACCAGGTTCGAGAAGCAGGATTTCGCCGCCTTGAGCACCGTCACCGTCGCACCCTTGGGCGCGTCGGGATCGGGAGTGTCGGCGGCGAGGGCCGGGGAAGTGGCAAGGGCGAGGAGGCCGGCGAGCGCGAGCAGCCCGGCAAGCGCCGGGGCGAGCCATTTTTGCGTTAGCCCGAGCGCGGCAAATTGGTTCATCGGCATTCTCATCAGGTCTTGCCCGTCTGGTCTTGCCCGTCTGGTCTTGGCGGGTCCTTCGATATCAGAAGCTTGGCTTGAGCGCCAAGCGCGAATTCCGTGCCGCTAGCGGAGCGCCTGATCGAGATCGCCAACGATATCGTCGATATGTTCGATCCCGATGGAGAGCCTGACGTAGCCGTCGGTCACGCCGGTCTTGTGCTGCTCTTCCGCGGTCAGTTGCGAGTGCGTCGTGGTGGCGGGATGGATCGCGAGCGAGCGCGCATCGCCGATATTGGCGACATGGTAGAATATCTTGAGCGCATCGATGAATTTGCCCCCCGCGTCGCGGCCGCCCTTGAGCTCGAATCCAACGAGACCGCCGTATCCGCCCTTGAGGTACGCGTCGGCCCGGCGCCTTGCCTCGCCATCCATCATGGCTGGAAAGATCACACGGCCAACCTTGGGATGCCGCGACAGATGTTCGGCGACGGCACTCGCATTGGCGCAGTGCTGGCGCATGCGCAGCGCCAGCGTTTCCAATCCCTGGATGAACATGAAGGCGTTGAACGGCGACATCGCCGCGCCGACGTCGCGCAGCAAGGTCACGCGGGCTTTGAGGATATAGGCGATCGGGCCGAGCGGCTTGACCGCCTGCGTCCACACCGCGCCATGGTAGCTCGGATCGGGGCTGTTGAGCATCGGAAAGCGGTCGGCATGCTTTTCCCAATCGAAATGACCGCCATCGACGATGATGCCGCCGATCGAGGTGCCGTGGCCGCCGATATATTTCGTCGTCGAGTGCAGCGTGATCGCGGCGCCGTGCCTGATCGGCTGGCACAGCACCGGACAGGCGGTGTTGTCCATGATCAGGGGCACGCCGAGGTGGCGGCCGATCCGCGCGACCTCGCCGATCGGGAACACCGCGAGCTTGGGGTTCGGCAGCGTCTCGCCATAATAGCAGCGGGTCCTGGCGTCGGTGGCGCGGCGGAAATTGTCGGGATCGGCGGGATCGACGAAGCGGCATTCGATGCCCATCGTGGCCATGGTGTTCTGGAACAGATTCCAGGTGCCGCCATAGATGTCGGTCGAACAGACGAAGTTGTCGCCGGCATGGCAGATGTTCTGCACCGCAATCAGCGAGGCGGCCTGGCCGGAGGCGAGCGCCAGTGCCGCGGCCCCGCCCTCCAGCGCGGCGATGCGTTCCTCCAGCACCGCCTGCGTCGGATTCATGATGCGGGTGTAGATATTGCCGAGCTCCTTTAGCGCGAACAAATTGCCGGCGTGTTCGGTCGAATTGAATTGATAGGACGTCGTCTGATAGATCGGCACGGCCACGGCGCTGGTCGCCGGGTCGGCGCGATAGCTGCCGCCATGCAGCACGATCGTTTCAGCCTTCTTGCTCTCGGTCGGCATCGTCTCTCCTTGTCGTTGGTTGGATCAAGCGCTGGTCAAGAGGCCGGCCGGAACCTCGGCCAGCTCCGCGCGCGCGATATGCGCGGCAATCTCCGGATTGATCAGCTTGGCATGCGAGAGCGCCATCATGTGCCCCGCGGCCGGCAAATGCCGCGCGTCGACGCCCGCAATCAGCGAGGCCAGCCGGCTGACGATGCGCTGGGTGAGATAGGGCGACAGGCCGCCGGAAAACAGCAGCGTCGGCACGCGAATCGCGGCCGCGGCCGCCGTGACATTTTTCTCGGCGAGCACCGCGCGAAAATCGAACGCGAGCTTGCCGGCCTGTTCGATCATGCGCAGCCGTGCCTCGGGGGACAGTTTTTCGGCAGGCCCAGATCCGTTCCAGTACGCGGTGAACTTGTCGATCGCCTCCATGGCGAGGCCCTTGCTGAGATCGTCGTAAAGCTGGCGCGCCAATTGCGCGAACAGCTCGTGCAGCCGCCGGTCGGCGGCACTTTCGGCCAGCAAGGTCGGCAGCACCGGCTCGATCAGCGTCAGGCTGCGCACGCGGCTGGCGAACCGCGAGCCAGTTGCGATCTTGAAGGCGATGGCCCCGCCATAGGAATGGCCGACCAGATGAAACGGGCCCTCGATCTGGCCGATGTGCTCGGCGAGCAGCGCGACTTCGCCGGAGAGCCGCTCGGGCATGATGATCGAATCGCGATTGCCGCCATATCCGGAAACATCCGGCGCGATCATCTGCGTGTTGGGGCCGAGTTCGTCGGCCAACCGCGCCCATAGCCGGCCGGAAGACAGCGAACCATGCACCGCGACGACGCAGCGCTTCGATCCCCCCGCCAAGGGGGCGTGCTTTGAATGGATCATCGAACTGTTCCTGGGCTTGCTTGATTGTGGCGTCGTGCGCGTCAGGCCGATTTGCGCCAAGGCACCAGCATCGACACCCGCTGCCGGTAGCGGCGATAGTCGTCGCCGAACATGCCGACGAGATCGCGCTCCTCGAGCAGGATGCCGACGATGATGTAGGCGGTGGTCACCGCCGCGAACAACAGGTGGCCGGCGGTCATGACGGGCGTTGCCCAGAATGCGATGATGAAGCCGAGATAGATCGGATGCCGCACGAACTGATAAAACAGCGGCGCGCGGAAAATCGGCTGCGGCATCGGCCGCCCCGCGAGGTTGTTGGCGACCTGATGCAATCCGAACAGTTCGAAATGATTGATCAGGAACGTGCTGGTCAAGGCGATCAGCCAGCCGAGCAGCGACAGGCCGACCAGGGCGTTGGCCACGTCTGTATCCTCGACCTGCCACATCACGCCCGGCATCGGCCGCCACTGCCAGCACAATAGCGCTAGCGCCAGTGTCGAAAACAGCACGTAGGTCGAGCGCTCGACCGATTTCGGCACGAACCGCGTCCACCATTCCTTGAACTGGCGGCGCGCCATCACGCTGTGCTGGATCGCAAACACCGACATCAGCAATAGATTGACGATCATAGCTTCAGGCACGCCGACGGGGACGCCGCTGTCGATGGTCTTGGGCACCACGGCGTTCGCGACGAAGCAAAGCGCGTAGAGGAAGGTGACGAAGAAGAAGGCGTAGGACACCAGTCCGTAGGCAAGCGCAATCAGTCTGCTCATTTCAAATTCTCCTTACGTTCGAAATTTCCGTTGCGACGTGTCTTCTGAAAGTATCGATCAAGCCGCCGCTCACCGCCTGGTGACGACGACCTCGAGATATTCTGATGGCACCACCATGGTGCCGTCATCGGCCCGGTTCATGCGCACGATCAGCGCGTGCAGGTCGTTGCGGAGGCTTTCCGCCGTTGCCGCATCGAGCGCGGCGAACGCCTTCAACACCGGGCCGTAAAAGGTCTTGAACACGGCGAGGAAATGCTCGGGCGAGCGGTAGCGGAAATTGAACAGCCGCGAGGTGGCCTTGATCGAACGGGCCTCACTGCCGAACATTTCGTCGAGCCGCGCGCGCGTGCCCCACAGCGCCGGCGATTTCGGCGGCGGCGGCAAATATTTCCCGAGCGTCTTGAACACCTGCCCGATAAAGCCTTCCGGCGTCCAGTTGGCGAGACCGATCTTGCCGCCGGACTTGCAGACCCGCAGCAGCTCGGCTGCGGCCTGCTCCTGGTTCGGCGTGAACATCACCCCGAAGGTGGAGACGACAGTGTCGAACGTTCCGGTTGCAAACGGCAGGCTTTCGGCATCCGCCTCCATGAATTCGATCGACAGCCCTTCGGCGGCCGCCCGCGCCGCGCCGGCTTCGAGCAGCGCCGGCACGTAGTCGGTCGACGTCACGTCGCACCAGCGGCGGGCCGCCGCGAGCGTGGCCATGCCGTTGCCGGCGGCGACGTCGAGCACCTTGGAGCCGGCGCGCAGATCGAGCGCCTCGCACAGTTCCTCGCCGACGATTTGCAGCGTGGTGCCGACGACGGCGTAATTGCCCGACGACCAGGCCGCCTGCTGGCGGATCTTGAGCGCGGCGAGCCCCGATGTTGCGGTGGCCGCGGAATTACCGGTTTGGGTTGCGGTAGTCGTGGTCGACATGGGCGTGTCCTTATCTGGAACAGGAACGCGGTCATGGGGCCACGACCGGTGAACCCAAACTGCCCCTGCGCGGACCTAAAGACTCTGACACCCGCTTGATTTTGCCCTGAGATCAGCTTGATTGTTGCTTGAGGGCCGCTTCTCCCTCGCCCCGCTCGCGGGGAGAGGGTCGGGGTGAGGGGGACTCTCCACGGACTGTGACCGTGAGAGTCCCCCTCACCCGGATCGCCAAGGGCGATCCGACCTCTCCCCGCAAGCGGGGCGAGGTGACCGACAAGATTGACCGATGCGACTCAAAGTCTTCACGCACCAGGATTTAAAACATTGCAATTTGTCTTTTCAAATCATGTACTTGACACCAGCCGGCAGGAGCTGAGCCGCAGTGGGGAGGGCGTGGCGGTCGAGCCGCAGGTGTTCGATCTCCTGCTTTATCTGTTGGAAAATCGCGATCGGGTCGTGAGCAAGGACGACCTGTTCGATCATGTCTGGGAGGGGCGGATCGTCTCGGAATCGACGCTGACGTCGCGGATCAATGCCGTCCGCAAGGCGGTCGGCGATACGGGGCGCGATCAGCGGCTGGTGCGCACCATCGCCCGCAAGGGGTTCCGCTTCATCGGCGATGTCAGCGTGACCTTGCCCGAAGCCAAGCCGGAGGACGCGCCGCCCAAGCCCTCGCATCACTCGCCCGACGACACCCAGCAGCCGCGGGCAGCACTCTCGGTGCTGGATCGCCCGGCGATCGCGGTGTTGCCGTTCACCAACATGAGCGGCGAGGCGGAGCAGGAATATTTTTCCGACGGCATCAGCGAGGACATCATCACCGCGCTGTCGAAACTGCGCTGGTTCTATGTGATCGCGCGCAACTCCTCCTTTATCTACAAGGGCAAATCCGTTCACTTGAAGCAGGTCGGCCAGGAGCTCGGCGTCAACTATGTCGTCGAAGGCAGCGTGCGCAAGGACGGCGATCGCGTGCGCATCACGGTGCAGTTGAACGATGTCGCCACCGGCAGTCACCTTTGGGCGGAGCGTTACGACCGCGGCCTCGCCGATGTGTTCGCCGTGCAGGACGAGATCACGCAAGCCATTGTCGCTGCGATCGAGCCGCAGCTCTATGCCGCCGAGAATTTCCGCAGCCTGCGCAAGGCGCCGGATTCGATGGACGCCTGGGATCTGGTGATGCGCGCGCTGTCGCATTATTGGCGGGTGACGCGGCAGGACAACGTGGTGGCGCAGGCGCTGTTGGAAAAGGCCATCGATATCGACCCCCACTACGGCCAGGCGCTGGGCGTGCTCGCGGGCAGTCGCATGTTCGGCGCCCACATGGGCTGGGAGCCGATGGCGAAAGCGATGCCGGTCGCCGAGCGCTGCGCGCTGGCTGCGATCCACGCCGACAGCGAGGACCCGTGGGCGCATTTCGCGCTGGCGGGCGTCTACCTTCTCAATCGCCGGTTCGAGGATTGCCTCGCCGAATTCGAGCTCACGCTCCGCCTCAATCCGAATTTTTCGATCGGCCACGGCTATTACGGCGTCGCGCTGGCCTATTGCGGGCGATGGCAGGAGGGCGATCGTGCCGCACAGCATGCGCTTAGGCTTTCGCCGCGCGATCCGTTCGCCGCAATCTATTGCGGCGTCGCCGCCTATTCGCAATTCGTCGGCCGCAATTACGAGGAAGCGATCCGCCTGTCGCGCGAGGGTTTAAGGCAGCGCGCCGACTTTGTCGGCGCCCACCGCGTGCTGACCGCGGCCGCCGCCATGGCCGGGCATGACGACGTCGCGCGCGCCGCGCTAGCCGAATTGCGCCGCGTGCAGCCGGACATCTCGCTCGAATGGATCGCCAAGGAAATGCCGTTCCAGAACGACGACGTGCGCGATTGCTACGTCGAGGCGTTCCGGCGGGCGGGGTTGGGGTAGGGGATGGGAGCGGAGTGGCTAACCCAACGCAGTGCAAGGTATGGCGGACGAAGAAAAGATTGGAAAACCGTGGAGCGACGATGAGCTTGATGCCATTGTCGCCGATTATTTTTCGATGTTGAGGGCTGAGCTATCTCGGCAGCAATATGTCAAATCTCACCATAGCGCTGTCCTCATGCAACAGATCGGACGATCGCATCGATCGGTGGAGTTCAAGCATCAAAACATATCAGCCGTTTTGGAAGAAATGGGACTACCTTGGATCATCGGTTACAAACCGAAAAGAAATTATCAGGCGTCGATTTTTGGTGCAATTGACCGGTACCTTTCGTCGAACGAAGATATAGCCTATCATCAGTTACCTCCGAAAGTGCTCGCAGTTGCCGATGATGGCGCTACTTTTGTGGATGCTCCGAGATTAGAGCCTCAAACTCAAAGGCCCTGGCAGCTTGAGCGGTTGGTTAGAAAATTCGATCCCGTCGAGCGAGATCTCCGCAACCGATCTTTAGGACGAGCGGGCGAAGAATTCGTGCTGGAGATAGAAAAAAAGAAACTTGAAAAATTCCAGCGACTCGACCTTCTGAAAAAAATAAGATGGATATCGGCGGAGGAGGGAGATGGCGCTGGATACGATATCCTTTCTTTCGAGCCCGACGGTCGAGAGCTTCTAATAGAAGTCAAGACGACGAATGGAGCAGCTAGAACACCATTCTTTATTTCTGAAAATGAGTGTCAAAAGGCTGCAGCATCTGCGGAAAAATGGCGCCTGTATCGCGTACACCTATTCGCCCAGAATCCGCTTATTTTTCAAATAACCCCTCCTCTGAATGAAGCTCTCAACTTGCGCCCCGATAGTTGGCGCGCGTCGTTTTCTTGACCTTCGATGCCGACCAGCGCAATTAACGCGACGCGCTGAAACGGCGGCCTCCGTACTGCAGGCAGCGAAATCCTGGCTTCTCAAACCTGGTCGAGGTAGCGCGGGCTAGGTCGTAGGGCGGATTAGCCGTAGGCGTAATCCGCCAACTCGGCGGCTTTAGCGGCGGATTACGCTGACGCTAATCCGCCCTACGGACCTCGAACGCATCCCCGCGCGGCTCGACCATGCGGCCTTGCTTGAAGAAATGCTGGCCGGCTTCCGTCAAGATGACGCCCCGCAGGCAGGGGACAATGACATTCCCCCCGTGGGCGAAGTCGTTGCTGGTCCAGAGCTCGATGAGGCTGGCGGTGCGGACGACCAATAGCGTTGATCCGGCCAGAAGCGCGCAAATGGCGCTTGTGCGCGGCCGCGACACGAAACCTGAGCTGCTTGTTCGGAGAACGCTACATGCGGCGGGCTTACGTTACCGGTTGCAAGCTAAGGATCTAATTGGCAAGCCCGACCTCGTCTTTCGTAGTCGCCAGATCGCCGTTTTCGTACATGGCTGCTTTTGGCATCAACATCCCGATCAAAATTGCCGCCTCGCTCGAATGCCGAAATCCAAATTGGATTTTTGGGCGCCCAAGCTGAAGGGAAATCGCCTCCGCGACGAGCGAGTTAAGATCGCCTTGGAGAAGCGGGGCTGGCGTGTCATCGAGGTTTGGGAGTGTCAGACAAAGCCTGAGGACCTATCCAAGCTTGTCGAGGAGATCAAAACGCTCATGAAGTCATCGGTATCTGTTTTACGCGACACGTAGGCGCTCGTTTCGTGCGTCAGTCCGAACTCACCCAGATGCGACGATGGACGGCAGCGAAGTGAAGGGAATCTTCGATACAAAGGCTAACTCTGGTTACGACGACGAAATCGTGCGCCGCTACCACTTCCCCCCTCAATACCGGACGGTAGCAGCGCAACTGATTGGCGATTGGATTGTCTATCGCGAACCACAGCGAAACGGCGGCCGCCGTGCCTACATCGCCGTTGCTAGGGTGCTACGGATAGAGGCCGACTCGCGTCGAGCCGGCTACTCCTACGCCGTTGTCAGTGACTATCTACCGTTCGACCGGCCGGTGCCATTTGTCAATAAAGGCGCCTACGCCGAGGCGGCCCTGCGCGAAATTGGTAATCCAAGTCGCGTCGGCGCTTATCTGCAGGGCAAGTCGATTCGCATCATCTCTGAAGCTGATTTCGCGGCGATCGTGCGTACCGGTCTTGGCGAAACGCTTGCGCCACCCAACGCGATCCGTCTTGAACTTGATCGTCTCGAACTCGACGAGGAGACTGTCGAGTACCTCACAGCACCACCGGTGGAGCAAGCGAGACGAATTGAGCAGATTCTTCTCAATCGAAAGATCCGCGACGCCAACTTCCGGCGCCATGTTTGCGAGGCTTACGACAACCGTTGTGCCGTGACGAGACTTCGCATAGTCAATGGCGGTGGAAAAGCTGAGGTGCAAGCCGCGCACATTTGGTCTGTCGCCTCGGGTGGCCCGGACGTCGTTCAGAATGGTCTGGCGCTATCGAGCACCGCGCATTGGCTCTTCGATCGTCACCTTATTTCACTAACCGATGACTATGGGTTACTGATCTCGCATAACAAGGTGCCGGCCGAATTGCGTGGCCTCTTTTCCAAGCAGCTAGAACGCATTCATCTTCCGGATGATCCAAGGCTGTGGCCACATCGGAGCTATGTCGCCAGACACCGCGAAGCATTTAGTTCAGCTTGAGAGCGAACCAATCACTCGCGCCATCACGTCAAATGCGTCTTTAGCCGCGCGCCAAAATTCTAATTTCTTGAACCCGATCAACGTGATTCTACCTGTCCAGTCTCCCTCACCAAAAATATTTCGCTTGTGCCGTCGGGCAAATCACCTCCACTAGTTTCAGCCATCCTGTCCCGCAAGAGGGGCGTTGGCCATCGTCACGAACGTTGGGACGGGATGCGGTGGACGCGGCAGCGTCAAGCGCGTGATGGGATCGCAGGGCGGGTCTCCAGGGATTTCCGTGAGCGGTCGCAGCGCGCAGGACGAATGGCGTTGTAGCGGACGGCAAAACCGTGTGGTCCTGGCATCCGTTGCTGATGCTAAATCGGCGGAGGCGCGTCGGCCCGACCGGGCCTAGACAAACCTTTAATCCGCCGATGACGGTGACAAAACGAATTCGTCGCCGGGGAGAGCGCGCTATAAGCCGTTAAAACCATTGCGCAGGGAAGGCCGATTGTTGCGGTGAACCTGTGGTGACTACGCTCGTGCGCTTTTTTTGTTGCGCGCGAGGCTGCGGGTGCATCGCGCACCCGGCTTTCCCTGCGCCCTCTTGATTTTTTTGGGCGGATGATTCTTGCATCACTCGGGCGAAACGCGCCGCGGGATTGCGAGGGTGTGCCCGAAGAAAAGCGCGCAACATTCTCAGCCGTCATCGCCCGCGAAGGCGGGCGATCCAGTATTCCGAGACGTCAGCGATGGAATGGAGAAGCCGCGGCGTACTGGGTACCCCGCCTGCGCGGGGTACGACAGCGGTGGGCGGGGCGAGGTGACTTGCTACCGGCTGTTTGAAATTTCGGAACGAGCGAAACGTGGGGCATAGGCACGGGCGTCCTGGGGCATGCGCGTTTTCGGCGCCGGCTTTCGTGCCGGCATTTGCGCCGGCGCCAGCGTCGGCGCGCTGCCGGTGTCGAGCCATCCGGTGAGGCGCGAGATCAGCCGGGAAGGTTCGCTGTGCTTGGCGTTGGAGACAAACGGATCGGTGTAGCATCGCGCGCCAGCCGCTTTCGCGACCTTCGCCACCTGGTCCGTCAGCCCCGGCGCGCCGGCGGTGTAGACGATGTCGTTGGCCGACAGGTTCGGCAAATGCTCGGTCGGCAAACCGCCGCGGAACGCCGGCGAAACGCTCTGCGGCTCGGTGACGACGGGCACGATCGTGACATTGGGAAACAGCGCCAACCGGCACAGCGCGCCATGCATGTAGAACGACGCCAGATCGCGCGCCGCGACCACGAAGATCAATTCGCGCTCGGGGGCTTCCGTGATCGCCGCCACCGCGATCGACCACATCGGCGCGAAACCCGTGCCGCCGGAGACCAGCACCGTGCCGCCTTGATGGTTCGGCCGCAAAAAAGCGCTGCCGTGCGGACCGCTCAGCCGGACGCGATGGCCGATGCGGATACTCTTGCCGAGCGCGGCGGAAACCGCGCCGTCGGGCAACGTGCGAATGTGGAAATGCAGCACCCGCGGATTGGGGCCGCCCACCAGCGGATAGGTCGGGCTGTAGCAGCGCCCGGGGAAGCCACGGAATTGCACGTTGCAATATTGCCCCGGCAGATGATCGAACGGCTTCTCCACTTCCATGCTGACGCCGATCACGTCGGGCGCGAGCCGCGTCATATGCACGACCTGCGCCGCCACCGACACCGGATCGGGTACGGGTTCGGTGACGATCTTGAGATCCGAGACGATGCGCGCCTGGCAGGCATGGATCATGTCGCTGCCGTCGTCGTCGCCGCCAAACACCTTGCCCGCGACCAGGCGCACGCGGCAGGTGCCGCAAACGCCGCTCCGGCAATCGTGCGGCAGGTCGACCCCGTTCATCATCGCGCCGTCCAGCAGGAGGTCGCCGCAGTTCGCGACGAAGGTCTCGTTGTTGACGGTCACCTTGCAAGTCTTCGCCATTACTTATCCACCTCAAGTCGGATTGGCCTGATATGACGGGTGTGCCTGATCTGGCTGTGATCAAAGGCCGCGACCCGCATGAAGATGCCGCTCTTCAGCGGCACGTCGTATTGGCTGCCGGTATCGAGCTTGCGCGCTACTTCCAGCGCCCAGTGCCCGCCTGCCCAGCGCGCCGCGCAGCGCACGTCGGCGCGGTCACCGGTGAAGTCGCCGGCGAGAATCACGCCCGGCAGCACGGTGCCTACCGGAATCAGGCGATCGAGCATGGGGGCGTAGGGTATCGATTCGGCTTCGGTCATGAACCAGCGCGCGCCGTCGCTCTCGCCGAGGTTTGGATCGAGCGAAATCTCGCCCAGCGCTGCCGCGGTCGCCGCGAGGTCCTTTGGCAAGCGCCGCGGCGTGACCAGCGGGCTGCTGCGCTCCGCGAGACCTTCGGGCGAGGCAGATTGCGGCTGGACGATGAAATTTTCGCTGTAGTTCGGTGTTCCAGGGTCAGGAGCGAATCCGCCCCGGTACGGCGTGACGTAGCGCGCCTGCTCCGGCGTCGGATCGAGCGGCGGGCCGAAATGCATATCGTCCATCCAGCCGGTTGGGCCGCCGCTGGTTGCCTTCCACTCCCAGACGTCGACATAGCCGTTGGCGGTGTAATGCAGGCCGCGGCCGGTCATGGTCGCCGGCGCTTCCGCAATCGGGCGCGGACCGGCATGGAAGGTGCGGTCGCCGGCGAGGACCGCATCCGAGGTGGTCAACAGCACCGAGAACTTGTCCTCGTTGTAGTCGTGCTCGTCGCCGCTCTCAGAACCGTTGTGCAGCACGTGCCAGCCGTCGATTTGCTTGACCAGCGGCAGTTGTTTCAACGACCGCGTCGGGTCCTCCCAGGTGAACAGGAAATACGCCCAGGTGCCGTCGTGCACCGCGCGGATCTCGATCCGCGTTTCGCCCTTGCCGTCGAAATTGCCGCCCTCGTTGGTCATCACCGAATAGGGCTGGATGCCGCGCCACACCCGGTCGGAGGTGTCGCCGTCGAGCGTCGGCACGTCGGTGGCCTCGATGCGGTGGATCCGCAAACTGTCGACCGACAGCCAATCGGCCGCCATCAGCGCCGAAGCGCCGGTGACCGCGATCGCCGCGGCCACCACAAGCGGATTGGATTGCAGCGTCGGGTTGCGCGGCTTGGTCCGGCGCGCGCCCGCCGCCATCTTGGGCCGCGGCTGCGCTGCCGAATGATGAGACTGCGGCGGATGCCGCACGGGTGGTTGGCCGGGCGGTGTCTGCGGATTGGCCGGCGGCGGCATCTTGCCGGGATGATCCGCGTCCGGCGCGAGCCGCGCCGATTGCTCGGCGAGCAGCGTCAGCAATTCGACCGCATCGAGCCGCCGCGGCGGCGCGGGAATGCGCTCGGGGCGGAAAATCCGCAGCAATTGCGACGCGCCGCCGATCCGGAAGTGCGTGACGATATGAAGGCCGACAAAGGCCAGCATCGCCCAGGTTGCGATCCAATGCACTGCCGCCGCGTCGTGACCTGCGAACACGCCGAAATAGAGCAGGCCCCCAGTGATGATCAGCGCCAGCATCGTCAGGTAAAACAGCCAGTTCAAGACCACGCTGATCGCGCCCAATCGCGCCTGCTTGCGGCCGATAAGTCCGCGCAGGCGAATCTTGTCGAGCAGCACGCGGCGGCTGAGGCCGGATCTGGCCAGATAGATCGTGTAGGCGAGCGCGACGCCAACCAGCACCACGGCCGCCTGCATATGCGTGGTCCACACACCGTTGCGCGGCAGCAGGCTGTCGAACGCGTTGATCCAGGTTCGATCCGGCGCTTCGCTTGCGATGCGCAATCCGGTGAGCAAGGCCACGCCGGAGGCTCCGACCAAGAGCCAGTGCAGGATGATGGTCCCGTAGTCGGTCTTGCGTTGTCTCACGCGCGTGCTCCCGTCTCGGGCAGGGCGCGGGCGCGGTCGGCTCGACGTCGGTTTGATCGGGACCGGGCGACATTTCGCCAGGAAGTAGGGTTGTTGGTACGCAAACTGTCTGTCCCCCAAGATTTAAGGATTCGCCGAAGCCGGCGAACGAAAGGTCCTCTCTCGGTTTTGCTTCGCTCATGGATCGCTCACGCAGCCAAGCCCCGCTGCTTGAAGGATCCGGTTGGCCTCCAGCGCCCGTTTTTTCCCAAGGGCGCTGGAGGTCGTGCGCGTCCGCCGGTCATGCCCACATGTGGTGGAAGTGGTGCGCCATTTCGGCAAAGTGCGATTGATGCGCGGCGGCAGGGTCGACGGCGGCGACCTGATCGTCAGGACCGGATGCCGCGGCCGGCGCGGCCGGCGTGTTCGCCGCCGCTGGTGCCGCCGGTCCGCAAGGAGCGCAGGCAACAGGCGCGGCCGGCGCCGCAGGCGTCAGCAGCGAGACCGGCGCCGGAGGCAGCGGGCCCGTGGCGGTCGAGAGCGCGTCCGCAATGGTAGTGCCGTCGGCGTTGAAGGTTCCGCCGTTGAGCGGGACATTGTTGCCGGAGACGTCTCCCGCGTTGGCATGGAAGCCGTCGGCGGCCGCTTTTACCAGCGCCGCGTTGTGGGTCTGGAGGCCGTTGATCATCGCAGTAACATCGGCACCTACGGTGGAGTCGGGCCCGAGCAGTTCGTTGTCGAACCGCGCCTGGAAGATGCCGCCCTGGGCCGCGTCGAAGTTCTGGATGTTGTGTTCCCAGCCCTGCAGCGTCTGAATGAAGGCCTTGACCTGCGCCGCGGTGCCGTTGGAGACGAGCTGCTCGGCCTGCGCGCCGAGCGTGTTGCCGGAAGCGATGAAGTCCGCCCAGAAATTGGTCTGGTCGGCATTGTCCTGGTACTTGACCGGCACCACGTCGGTGAACGGTGCCGGCGTCCACCCGGTGACGCCGTTGGCGGAGGCCATGTTGGCGAGATTGGCATCGCCCGCAACGATGTCGGTGATGTCGAGGAAATTATCGTTGGTCGCTTTCGCGGCGTCGGGATTGAGCCCGTATTGGTGGTCGAAGTTGGTCAATTGCAGATTGATCTGATCGACAATGGTGGAGGCGTGGATGCCGGTCGCGCCGCCAAACAATTGCGGATCGTTCTGCATCAGCGTCAGCAGCCCGTCGTGGACGGTCTGCAGATCGGCCTGGATCGCCGGCAGGTTGTTAGCGTTGATGCCGCCAAGCGATTTGGACTGGGCGTCGTCGAATATCGCGCCAAGCTCCGCAAAGGTCGTGTGCGGCGTGTTGGCGTTGAGCGGCGTGGCCAGTTCCGGCGGCGCGAAGTTGAACCCGGGATTGTTGTCCTTGATGCTGAGCGCCTGCAGGATGGGGTCGTTCTCGATCGTGTTGATGATGTCGAGATGCGCCGTGCGCAAAGTCGCCTCGGCATTGGGGTCGTTGTTGACCGCGCCCTGCACCGAACCGAGTGCCGTAGTTATGTCGGCCAGCACCGTGTTAACGTGCGTCAGTTGGACGCCCGAAAAGTCGTTGGCCGCAACGTCCGCAGTCAACCCGGTCTGAACGGCCGTGAGGTCGGCGATGTACCGGCCGTCGGTGCCGTTGCCCTGGTTGCCCACCGGAACATTGTTGTGCCAGAGCCCGCCTTCGAGGATTCTGGTCGCGTCGTTGAACATGTTCTCGAAATAAAGATCGCCGGGATTGAGGCCTGCGACAGCGCCACCGCCGCCAGCTCCACCGCCGCCCCCGCCACCGCCGCCGGCTCCACCGCCGCCCGCGCCTCCACCGTCTCCCCCGCCGCCTGCTCCGCCGCCCGTCGGTGTTACGGCTGTGGCTTGCGCCGCCGCCACTACATTCGCGTAGCTGCCGCCATCCGCCATCACGTTATTGCTTCCCACGTCCGCGGAGTTCGCCGCGAGCTGTTCCACCGCTGCGTTGACCTCACCGGCATTGTGGGTCTGCAAACCGTCGATCAGCGCGTTCGCCGCCGTCCCCGACGTGCCGTCGGTGCGGAATTCGTTCCAGAAGCGTGCCGACCATAGGCCGCCCTGGGCCTGATCGAAGGCATTCGAATTGGTAGCGTAAGTCTGGATCTGCTGCACCAGTCCGGCGACGTCACCGGTAAAGCCGTTGTTCTCGATCGTCGTCGCCATTTGTCCGAGATGGTTACTGTCCTGGATCCACTGCGTAATAAAGGTCGTTTGGTCGGCACTGTCGTGGAACGGAGCCGCGGGCGTGTTCAGGGCCGGCAGCGGCGTCGGGTTGAACAGCGCCTGAACGCCGGGATCGCCTTGGGCGATATCGATAATGTCGCGATGGATATCGTTGATCGAGCGCCCAACAAATTGTCCGAGATCGGTTCCGAGCGTCAGCGTGCCCGTGGTCGGCGCATTCGCGTTCTCGACCGATGCGATCTCCTCATTGAGCTGATTGATGATGATGTGGGTGTGCAGATCGGAGAGGTTGTTGATCGCGGGGTCCGCCGCGCTCAGCATCTGCTGCACGCCGATCAGGTCGGAGACGATCAGGTTGACCTGATCCGGGCCGACGCCGCCGATCTCGCGGGTCGTTGCATCATTGAATAGATCCGTTGCCGTCAAACCGGCGGCGGCCGGAGCCGCGGCGGGTGCTGCAGCTGCTGCGGCATCTGCAGCAGGCGTTGCGGCAGCGGCGGCATCTGCAGCAGCAGGTGTTGCAGCAGCCGCGGCAGGCGTTGCCGCAGCGGGATCCGCCGCGGCGTTGCCGCCCGTCGGTGTCACGGCTGTTGCTTGCGCCGCCGCCACCACATTCGCGTAGCTGCCGCCATCCGCCATCACGTTATTGCTTCCCACGTCCGCGGAGTTCGCCGCGAGCTGTTCCACCGCTGCGTTGACCTCACCGGCATTGTGGGTCTGCAAACCGTCGATCAGCGCGTTCGCCGCCGTCCCCGACGTGCCGTCGGTGCGGAATTCGTTCCAGAAGCGTGCCGACCATAGGCCGCCCTGGGCCTGATCGAAGGCATTCGAATTGGTAGCGTAAGTCTGGATCTGCTGCACCAGTCCGGCGACGTCACCGGTAAAGCCGTTGTTCTCGATCGTCGTCGCCATTTGTCCGAGATGGTTACTGTCCTGGATCCACTGCGTAATAAAGGTCGTTTGGTCGGCACTGTCGTGGAACGGAGCCGCGGGCGTGTTCAGGGCCGGCAGCGGCGTCGGGTTGAACAGCGCCTGAACGCCGGGATCGCCTTGGGCGATATCGATAATGTCGCGATGGATATCGTTGATCGAGCGCCCAACAAATTGTCCGAGATCGGTTCCGAGCGTCAGCGTGCCCGTGGTCGGCGCATTCGCGTTCTCGACCGATGCGATCTCCTCATTGAGCTGATTGATGATGATGTGGGTGTGCAGATCGGAGAGGTTGTTGATCGCGGGGTCCGCCGCGCTCAGCATCTGCTGCACGCCGATCAGGTCGGAGACGATCAGGTTGACCTGATCCGGGCCGACGCCGCCGATCTCGCGGGTCGTTGCATCATTGAATAGATCCGTTGCCGTCAAACCGGCGGCGGCCGGAGCCGCGGCGGGTGCTGCAGCTGCTGCGGCATCTGCAGCAGGCGTTGCGGCAGCGGCGGCATCTGCAGCAGCAGGTGTTGCAGCAGCCGCGGCAGGCGTTGCCGCAGCGGGATCCGCCGCGGCGTTGCCGCCCGTCGGTGTCACGGCTGTTGCTTGCGCCGCCGCCACCACATTCGCGTAGCTGCCGCCATCCGCCATCACGTTATTGCTTCCCACGTCCGCGGAGTTCGCCGCGAGCTGTTCCACCGCTGCGTTGACCTCACCGGCATTGTGGGTCTGCAAACCGTCGATCAGCGCGTTCGCCGCCGTCCCCGACGTGCCGTCGGTGCGGAATTCGTTCCAGAAGCGTG
>VAZV01000010.1 GCA_005884765.1 Alphaproteobacteria bacterium | reverse complement strand
CGCGCGAGCACGAGCTCGCGTTACTACAAAAATATTGTCTGAACCTTGAGCATGCGGCGACGACGTAGCTAGTTTCTGTCGCGAAAGACATTTCGCCCTTTAAAATAAGGGTTATCGCGCGATCTTCGAGCACGTTTTTTCTTGCGATGTACATGTGCATCGTATCACATTCTTGATATGAAGCATGTTGATTCGGAATCGCCTTCGGATATCGCGCGCTGGCTGCGAAGCGAATCGACGAATCTTTGGCCTGCACTTCTGGGTTCGCTGAGCCTGCGTCGTAGCCGGTGCATCCGCAAGAATTGCCCGGCGTGCCAGTCTGGCGAACAGCATCAAAGCTATGTGCTCTACGGTCGCGCGAACGGGCGTCGCGTTGCCGTCTACGTGCCGGAAGAGCTTGTGCCGGAGGTTCAGCGCAGCCTGGACAACGGGCGCGCTCTGCAGGATCTGCTGTACCAGGCGGCACCGCGATACATCAAAGCGTTGAAGCGAGGGCGCGCCGAAGCCAAAAAGAGCGATGAGGGCTGAGCGTGTCCCGGACGGCGGAGCGGCAGGTCAGTTTTGCCGATTTTGAGCTGGTACGTCAGGGCCTGTGTCTTGAGCCGGTGCTGCAGACCATTTCCGATTTTCTGGACGACCAGAAGGACATGATCGAGCAGGTCCGCCGCGATCTAACGCGGGGTTTGAAGAAGGCCGAGACCGGTCGCAGCGGCCTGACGCCACAACAGGTGTTGCGCTCGCTGGTTCTGATGCGCGTCAAGAACTGGAACTATCGCGAATTGCGCGAGCGGATTGCCGACGGATGCACACTGCGCCAGTTCACCGACTTCTATTGTCTGCCTGTGCCTCGACATGACGCATTCAACCGTGGCTTCAATCGGCTGACGCCCGCGACGCTCAAGGCGATCAATGATCTGGTGGTGCAGGCGGCAGTCGGGCTCGGTCTGGAGGACGGCCAAAAGCTGCGTGTCGACACCACGGTGGTGCAGACCGACATTCATCATCCGACCGACAACACGCTATTGTGGGATGTTGTTCGCGTCGTCACGCGACTGATCGGTCGCCTCGCCGCAGCGCTGGGGCGCCGGCGTATCAAGGGGTTCCGGGATCGGACGCGATCGGCGCGGCGCCGGATGCAAGAGCTTCAACGGATGACCTCAAGGCAGCGCCAGGATCATCAGACCGGAACATACCGTGAGCTCATCGGCATCGCCGAGGAGGTCATCGATAGTGCACGAACGGCCCTCCGGCGGACCGGCAAAGCGCGCGGCAAAGATATGATCACAGATCTGGCGATCGCGGAGACGCGCAAGGAGATCGAGCACTTTTGTGCTCTGGGAGCTCGTGTGACGGATCAGTCGCGCCGCCGTGTGCTCAACGGCGAGCAAGTTCCAACAATCGAGAAGCTCTATTCGATTTTCGAACCCCATACCGATCTCATCAAGCGCGGCAAGGTGCAATCGCCAATCGAGTTCGGCCACAAGGTCTTCCTCGCCGAAAGCGCGCGCGGCTTGATCACGCAGTATGAAGTGCTGGACGGAAATCCCGCCGACGAACAGCACGTGGTTGCTTCACTGGAACGCCACAAGCAAACCTTCGGCGACGTGCCCAAATTGTACGGATCGGATCGCGGCTTCTTCAGCGAGAAGAACGTGATGTCGTGCAAGCAGGAAGCCGTCAAGGTCGTGTGCATTCCACAGCGGGGCGGCACCAAGGCGCCCGAACGCGAAGCCTATGAGAAGAGCCGGGAGTTCAAGGACGGCCAGCGCTTTCGCGCTGGCATCGAAGGGCGCATCTCGGTGTTGTTCCGCGGCCGTGGCATGAAGCGTTGTCTCGCCGAAGGTCGCGAGCGCTTTGAACTGTGGGTCGCAGCCGCCGTGCTCGCCAACAACCTGATGAAGATCGCAGCTCTGTTGGCCGAACGATCATCGCGCAGACGAAAAGCCGCCTGACAACACCTCCCAAGTTTGTTTACGGCGGAAAGATATCCGCCCGTGTATCTTGCAACCGAAACCGCCCCCAACGGGCGCTTAACGACATAGCGACGAAAATCGGCGTCCAATTGCCCCGGGAAAATGCCGGCATCCGACGTGAGTTCACCCCGGTTTTATTGGGGAAATGGCATGCCTCGACACAAAAGCAGGCGTTTCGCGACAGAAACTAGCTAGCGGCTCGGCACGAGGCCGCTCCGAAACACTCACAGGCTGGGAACAGGCTCAAGCGGCAGCGAGGGCAAGCCGCCGAAGCGACGCTCGCGCCGGTGGAACGAGGCCAGCGCTTCGGCGAGATCCTCCGCCTCGAATTCGGGCCACATCCGCTCGGTAAAGTGCAATTCGGCGTAAGCGCCTTCCCAGAGCAGGAAATCGGATAGACGCTTCTCGCCGCTGGTGCGGATGATGAGGTCGACGTCGCGAAGCCCGGTCTCGCCGGTGATGAGATCGGCGAACATCTCGCGGGTGAGACTTGCAATTCCCGCGACCCGCGCGGCCGCGTTGAGGATGGCGTCGCGCGCGGAGTAATCGACCGCGATGCGCAGATGCAGCACCTCGCCGCTTGCTGTCGCTTTTTCCGCCCGCCCGATCGCGGTCGCGATGCCGTCAGGCAAACGATCGCGGCGCCCAATCACGGTGAGGCGAACGCCGTTGCGGACCAGGCTCTCGACCTCGCTGGCGAGATAAAATCGCAACAGTGTCATCAGCGCGCCGACCTCGGCCTTCGGGCGGCGCGATCCGCCGGATCGCCTCGACGCCGGCCTCGTGTCCGCGCACGCGCGACAGGCCGCGGCGGGTGGCCCAGCGGCCGTTGCCATCCATGATGATGCCGACATGCAGTTTGGCGGATCCGAGCTTGGCGGAGAGACTACTTTGCATCGCAAAGTTCCTGTTCAAAAAAAGGTATCAGGTTGGCAGGATGCCGAGACGTGACAGCAGCCTGTGCTCCTTGCCCGCGGCCTTGGCTGCATCGCGGACCAGCCGCTCCAGCACGATGAGATATTCAAGAAAGCGGCGGCGGCCGGATTTGGTCAGGCGGCAACTTGTATGTGGCCGATTGCCCTCGTAGCCCTTGGTGACGTCGACGAGACCCGCCTCTTGCAACACCTGCAGGTGACGGCTGAGATTGCCGTCGGTCAATCCGCAGAGCTGCTTGAGATTGGCGAACGCCAGTCCGTTCGGATGCGCCATCAGCGAGGTCAAGAGCCCAAGCCGTGCCTTCTCGTGGATGACGCGGTCGAGACCGTTGTAGGAGAACGGTGCGCTGTCAGTCTTCGCCATCGAGTTCTCCCGAGGCAAAGTACAGAATCGCCGCCATCAGCCACTGGCCGGCCGCAAACGGCAGCCCCATGGTCCAAGGCGACAGCGCATGGCTTTGGCTCGCCAGTATCAGCACCGCAAAACCGGCGACAAAATACCAGGCGCCCGCGAAAGCGACGCTGCGCGGC
>VAZV01000009.1 GCA_005884765.1 Alphaproteobacteria bacterium | reverse complement strand
CGACAGCAGCGCGGCCGCAGCCCAGCCGGCGAAAAAGCTCACGGGATTGTGGGTGGGATCGTCGAGCCCGTAGAATTGCAGGAATGCCGTGGCGAGCGCAACAACGCCGGTCGCCGCCACTGCCGCGGGCCCATAGCCCCGAAATGCCGTTCCCGCGGCGAGTTGGCTGCGAATGGCGATGATATCGGCCAGCGCCTTGTCGAGATCGTGCATCCAGCGATCCAATTAACTTTGCATTACAAAGTATACCGGGTCGCAACGCAGATGCAAGAGCTGCGCTCGACCAGGGCCGGGCGTACTTCACGCACGGGCCGC
>VAZV01000131.1:23186-90716 GCA_005884765.1 Alphaproteobacteria bacterium | reverse complement strand
TAGGCTGTAGGCGTAGTTTGCAGCTTCGGCGAGACCTTCGGGGCCGACATCGGCCGTGAGCAGGATCTTCCTATTGTCGTACATCGCCAGCTGCACGACACTCGTTTCATTGGAGGCGGAAGTCGCAGGCGGGTTCTTGTCCAGCGTCTCGATCTGCAGCGTCTCCTTCACGGCCTCAAGGACGTTGCGCGCGGTCTGCAGAAATGACCTCGGCGCCCCATCGCTGCGGTACGGCGGCGGCGTCTTGTCGAGATCGGGGATCAGCGAGATGTAGCGCTGCATCGACGGCGCCAGGACCGTGGAGCAGCCGATCTTGGCGCCCTGAAACACCTCCCGCGGCTCCATGTTCCGGGACCATGCGAGGTCTTCCAGCTCGACGAGATATTCATGGTTGGAGCGGACGTGGTCGATCCAGCCCTGCATCGTCCAGTTTCCGTGGAAGTGCTCGATGACCTGCGCGGCATAGAGCCACGGGCGGTTCATCCAGAGCTTGCCGACGTTGAAGCGCTTGAAGATGGGGATGAGCCCGACCGCGTGGTCGTTGTCGGCGTGCGACACCACCATGTCGTGGATCGTCACGTCGCGGCCGTAATGCTCCTCGATGTGCTCGATGACCTGATCGCCGACCGAGGCGTAACCGCCATCAACGACCGTCAGGTAATAGCTCTGTTCCGTGCCGTACTGGACAAGGATGGCGTCCCCGTCGCTGTCGCCGACCGGCAAAAACTCTACTGGAATACCCATTCGACTACCCCGTCTCTCAAATGCGTTTACTACATGATGTGGATTCCCGCCAGCCATCTACTCGATATGGGGTCAAACCGCCTCTGTGCAACCCCTGATTTACCGCTCGTTAACTTACACCCGGTTTCCACCGGCCTGCCTTTTTATTCTCTTTTTGTTCTCAATGCGGGATGACCCAGCTACGCCGTTTCCCGCCGCCATGGGCCGTCGATCGGCCGTACGAGGATTCGTTCGTGGTGAAGGACGCTAACGGCAATCGTGGTGGCGACGGTCCATCGCCGTGACGACCTGCAAAAATGGTCGTTCGGCCACTAGAAGCTGTCATCCGAGGGGGCGCGGAAGATTGCCAAGGCCATCGCGCGCATGCCCGAGTTCATGATGGAGCGATGCGGATTCCATTCCCACGGGCCGGGCAACTATCGCTGGAAGGCGGCGCGACCGTATCGCGTCGCGTGCTAGCCTAGGACGAATATGGGCGCAGGTGTCGGAAGACTGATACATCGAAAGATGTATATTCTACGGTCCTTATATCGCCGGCCGCTGCACCTGCCCGCGGTTGGCGCGCAAAAGCAGATCGAGGAAGATGCGCATGAGGTGATCGGCGAGTTCGGAAGCCGGAACGATAGCCTTCTTCTCCTTCCAGATCAGGTCGCGCGTTTCCGAGACATCGGCCTTTAGCTTGTGTCGCTTCAGTTCGGTGGGTTCATGCATGACCCAGCCGCGCTCACCGGGCATCAACACGGTGCCGGAGAACTCCGAGACGCGCAGGAAGCACTCGCCGTGCTGCGGGTCATCCTCGACGCGGTTGAAGATGGGCTGGTGCCAGCCGATCCCGAGGCTGATGAAGTTGGAGCGCATCACGCAAGCCCGGCCCTCGGCGGCGCCGACGATGTCGAAGCCATGCTCGGCGTTCGCCTTCTTCATCAGCACCATCAATTCCTGCAACGAGCTGGTGATGTTGGCGTGGACCACCCTTTCGATCCAGCGGCGATCCCTCATTAGCGCCTCGCGGTCGGCCAGGAAATTCGCCTCGCGCTGAACACGGCTCATTTCGGTCACGGCATTCACTGGCACCAACTTGCCGCCCTGCTCCTGCACGCGGGCCTTGATGGCGCCGACCAAGCCCTCCATGCCGTAGGCCCGCATCCCGAAGCGGATATGCGTCGTGGGCACCCATTTCGGCGTGGCGCTGGTCTGGTCAAGGTTCACGAACACCAAGCCCAGCCAGCCCTGCTTCAGACACCGCTCGCCGATCGCGGTCTCCTCGACGCCGGTCCACGGCGTCTTGCCCCAGGGCTCGCGATAAAGGACGACGACGACGCGAGAATCGAAGAATGGCTCGCGCATGCTTTCAAGGCCGTTGGTGCCGACCAAATCCTCCTGATTATGCGGGAAGTAGAAGACGTTGAACACCTCGTTCAGCCGGTCATACAGCTCCTTCGCGATCACCTCGTCCTTCGCCAGGAACGAGATTGCCACATCATATTTCGGTACGGTCGTGACCGCGGTCAGTGCGGGCTTTGCCACTGGAGAATCTCCTTCGTTATCAAACGTCGTGTTGCCTTCATCGGCCGACGATCTCCCCGCCGTGGATAGCGTGTGCCACATCGAACACCTGCTGGTTGGTCGGGTATGAACCGAGACCGTGCTGGCGCTTCAGCAAGATCTCGAACTCCTGATAGCTCACATGGTGTTCCTCGGCTTCATCTGCGAGCTGCGCCAGCGTCTCGCCGGTCGCGCGTATCTCGCCGGTTTTACGCGACTTCCTCGGCCGTTGGCATCCGCACGCCGCGCACGAACACCGCGCTGTGTTAGAGGATGTCCGGCGAATAGCTTGCTAGACCAGCTACGCCGCGTCGACGCCGCCCAAAAAATGTTTGGAAATTCCCCAGACTAAAACCCAGACTAAACGGAAATTTTAGTCTGGGGCTATTTCGGCACGTTGCGGAAATCGATGACATATAAATAAGTTAGATGGCGCGCCCGAAGAGATTCGAACTCCTGACCCCCAGATTCGTAGTCTGGTGCTCTATCCAGCTGAGCTACGGGCGCGTTTTTCGCTTTAGGCCTAACAGCCCCTGTGCATCCGAAATATCGGAAGGTCCGCGAAAGAGCGCTTTAGCTACCCGCTCCGGCCTTGATTGGCAAGGTCCGGATAACGGCATCCGACCATCGATTTCGCGTTGGAAATCCTTATCCCCCGGCCCCTCATGCCGCAAAAGGAGGGAGACCTGAAAGTCCGGTCATGCCCGCTGCCGTTCGTTGCGAATGGTCAGGAGTTCCACCGGCCGGTCGGGGATCACGATCCTAAACGTGGCGCCGATGGTGCCTTCGACCAGATGGATGTCACCGCCATGGGCGCGGACCAGTTCGGCGGCGATCGCCAAGCCCAGCCCGCTGCCGCCGGGACGGCTCGAGGTCTGGAACGCCTCGAAGAGATGCTCGCGCGCCTTGGCCGGCACGCCCGGGCCGGTGTCGGAAACCTCCAGGATCGCAACCGCGCCCTCGCGGCGCCCGGTGATGCGAATCTGCATGCTTGCGGCGTCGCTGCGCGGTCGACCCTCCAGCGCCTGCGCCGCGTTGCGCACGAGATTGAGCAGCACGCGAAACAGCTGATCGGGATCGGCATCGACGGTGAGCCCGCGTTCGATCGCGTTGATCCAGCCGATCGACGCGTCGCTCGCCAGCCCCGCGGTTTCGCGGACCTCCGATACCACCGGCTCGATCGGGATCATGCGGCGGTCGGGGGCTGCTTCCTGCGCGCGGCCATAGGACAGCGTCGACTGGCAGAAGGCGATGGCGCGCTCCAGCGAGCGCATCAGCTTCGGCGCAAAGCGCTGCACCCGCGGATCTGGCACGCTCGCAAGCTGGTCGGACAATAGTTGGGAGGACGCGAGAAGATTGCGCAGATCGTGGTTGATCTTGGAAACCGCAAGGCCGAGTGCTGCGAGCCGGCTCTTCTGATGCAGCATCGACACCAGGTCGCGCTGCATGTCGGACAATTCGCGCTCGGCAACCCCGATCTCATCGCCGCGCTGGCTCGGCACGATGATCCGCGCCGAATTTTCCGGGTCTTCGTGGAAGCCGGCCAGATTCGCGGTCAGCCGCCGCATCGGCCGCACGAACAGGAAATGCAGCGCGAGATAGACCAGCGCCGCGGTGAGCACCGCAATCCCCAGCGAGATCAAGAGCAGGTTGCGGGAAAACCGGTACATCGCCTGGCGCAGCGGCAATTCGTCGATCACGGTCTCGATGAACTGGGCACCGCCGGGCGCAGGCCCGATCACCCGGATCGCCTGGTTGCCGCTCTCCAGCATCATCTCGAAGGAGCCGGTGATCGCCGACCACACCGTCATGTTCCTGATGTCGATATCGTGGTCGATCGCGGGTGGCAGGTCGGCGCTTGCGAGCAGCCGTCGTTGCTGTCCCATCTTGATGGCAACGGCGCGCGCACCGATGCTGGTCAGGATCTGCCGCGACAGCGAATCCGGCACCATGCCCAACGGCGCCGCGTCCAGCACCAAGGCGGCCGTGTTCGCCGCAGCCAGGCGATCGTTCAACCTGTTCATCCAGAAATTGGCGATCGCAGGCACGTAGATCAGGATTCCGGCAATCATCACCAGCGGAATGGTGAGCAACAGCAACTTGCCGGACAGGCCAAGCCGGCGCGGCGCTTTCGGCCGCGGCCTTTCGCTGGTCGGCTGTGCGTCAGTCGCTGCCACGGGTATCTGCGCCCCTTACGCCTTAGTGGTCAGGATGCGGTTCGCTGCGGGACCGGTCAAATTACGGATTGCTAATGTCGGCTGATTCGCGATTTAATAATGGACCGGCCATCACGCCATCCTCGCCCTGAAAAACCCCGAAAATATCAGTATATTCGTTCCAATTACGACGTTTCGAAGAACGTGGTGGGGAACCCCAGGCAAGATTGACGGAAACAGGTCGCTCCCGTATAAGCCGCGCCAATTGTCCGCGATGGCCCGGTTTGACCGGTGGCGGCTCATTGGGGCCGGAAACGGCCCTGTTTTGGGCCGGCCAGCATCACCGGACGCCCTCTCAATTCGAAGCACTCTCAATCCAACGGCAAATTGCCCGGTCAGCGGAGAACTACCCGTGAAGCGGACTTATCAACCCAGCAAACTGGTGCGCAAGCGCCGTCACGGCTTCCGCGCCCGCCTGGCGACCGCCGGCGGCCGCAAGGTTCTCGCCGCGCGCCGCGCGCGCGGCCGCAAACGTCTGAGCGCCTGAGCCGGGCGTCTCCGGAGATCAATCATGGACCGGCTAAGGCAGCGGGCGGACTTCCTCGCCGTTGCCAATGGCGCGCGGGTCAACAGCGCCGCCTTTGTCGTGCAGAGCCGCCGCCGTGAGGATTTGGGCCCGATCCGGATCGGTTTCACCGTTACCAGGAAAAACGGCACCGCCACCGAGCGCAACCGCATCCGGCGCCGGCTTCGCGAATTGGTGAAGCGGCTCGACGTCATATCAATGCGACCGCACCATGATTATGTGTTAGTCGGCCGCCGAGCGGCATTGGATCGCGATTTCGCGGCAATGCTCGACGACCTCCGTTCGGCGCTGCATCGGCTCGAACGGCAAGGACCGGGCAGCACAGAAACGGCGCGGCGACAGCCCAAGAAACCGGATTGAATGACGAGACCCTCACGATGATCGAAAATCGCAATACCATCCTCGCCATCATTCTGTCCGGTATCGTGCTGCTCGCCTGGCAATATTTCTACAACGTGCCGCAAATGGAACGGCAGCGCGCGCAGAGCCAGACCCAGGTGGAACTCACCAAGCAGCCGCCTGCGAACACCACGACGCCCGCGAACGCGCCGCAGACCAATGCTCCGAATGCCCCACCTGCGCCCTCCAATGCGCCGGCAGCAACGCCTGCGGCCGCCGCGGCGCCGGTCGTCAACCGCGAGACCGCGATTGCGGGGACGCCCCGCGTCAAGATCGAGACCCCGAGCCTGCAAGGAAGCATCTCGCTGAAGGGCGCGCGTATCGACGACCTGTCGCTGGTGAAGTTCCGCGACACCGTCGATCCAACCTCGCCGGCGATCGTGCTGTACTCGCCGTCGAACACCGCTGCGCCTTATTACGCCGAATTCGGCTGGGTGCCGGCGACCGGCTCGACGGTGCGGATCCCGGATCAGAACACGATGTGGGAGCAGGAAGGCTCCGGCAACCTGACGCCGTCGACGCCGGTTAAATTGAAATATGACAATGGCGAGGGCCTCACCTTCCACCGCACTATTTCGATCGACGAGCGCTATCTCTTCACCGTCAAGGACGAGGTCAGCAATGTCGGCAACGCGCCGGTCACGCTTTATCCATTCGCGCTGATCTCGCGCCACGGCACCCCGCAGGTGTCGGGCTATTACATCCTGCACGAAGGCCTGATCGGCTATCTCGGCGATCAGGGCTTGCAGGAATACGCCTACAAGAAGATCGACGACGCCAAGACGGTGAGCTTCAAGGTCACCGACGGCTGGCTCGGCATCACCGACAAATACTGGGCCTCGGCGCTGCTTCCCGATACCAACGCGCAGCTGCAGGCGCGCTACTCGTCCAATCTCGTCGGCACGGTGCGAACCTACCAGACCGACTACCTGGAGGACGCGCAGACCATTCCGATCGGCGGCACCGGCAGCGCCAATGCGCGGCTGTTTGCCGGCGCCAAGGAAGCCAGCGTGGTCGGCATCAATTTCCCGATCGGCGGGCTCAGCGGGTACAACGGGCAGCTTTCGCTCAACCATTTCGATCTGTTGATCGACTGGGGCTGGTTCTATTTCATCACCAAGCCGATGTTCCTGGCGCTCGACTTCTTCTATCACCTGGTCGGCAATTTCGGCATCTCGATCCTGCTGGTGACGGTGATCGTGAAACTGCTGTTCTTCCCGCTCGCCAACAAGTCGTACGCGTCGATGGCGAAAATGAAATCGGTGCAGCCGCAGCTCGCCGCGCTGAAGGAACGCTATCCGGACGACAAGGTGAAGCAGCAGCAGGAGATGATGGAGATCTACAAGAAGGAGAAGATCAACCCAATCGCCGGTTGTCTTCCCGTCGCGTTGCAGATTCCGGTGTTCTTCTCGCTCTACAAGGTGCTGTTCGTCACCATCGAAATGCGCCACGCGCCGTTCTACGGCTGGATCAAGGACCTCTCGGCGCCCGATCCGACCAACCTGTTCACATTGTTCGGGCTGTTGCATTTCGACCCAACGCAACTGCCGCTGTTTGGACATTACCTCGCGCTCGGCGTCTGGCCGATCATCATGGGCATCACGATGTGGTTCCAGATGAAGCTCAATCCAACGCCGCCGGACCCGACGCAGAAGATGATCTTCGACTGGATGCCGCTGATTTTCACCTTCATGCTGGCCGGCTTCCCGGCCGGGCTTGTGATCTACTGGGCCTGGAACAATACGCTATCGGTGATGCAGCAGAGCTTCATCATGCGCCGCAACGGCGTGAAAGTTGAGCTGTTCGACAACCTGAAGGCTACTTTTATCCCGAAGAAGGCCGAATCGAAGACCTAGCAAGCTTGTCGGACGCAACAGTCTCCAAATCGTCATGCCCGGCCTCGTGCCGGGCATCCACGTCTTGGAACTTGCCGAAAATCAAGACGTGGATGGCCGGATAAGCCCGGCCATGACGAGCTATGAAAGCCTGCGCAATGACCGCCGCCATCGACGCTGACGTGATCGAGCAGGGGCGAAAGTTGTTCGCCGGCGATTGGCAATTCTTCTGGGCTTCGCCTTCAATTGAAACGCTGCCGCCGATGGCGGGCATCGAGGTTGCGTTCGCCGGCCGCTCCAATGTCGGCAAATCGAGCCTCATCAATGCGCTGACCGGCCGCAACAATCTGGCGCGGACCTCGCACACGCCCGGCCGCACCCAGGAACTGATCTTCTTCGAGGGCCCCGACAGGACGCGCCTGCGGCTCGTCGACATGCCCGGCTACGGCTACGCCTCGGCACCAAAGAGCAAGGTCGCGTCGTGGACTGAACTGATCCACAAATTCCTGGCTGGGCGCGCCAGCCTGGCGCGGGTGTATGTGCTGATCGATGCCCGCCACGGCTTCAAGGACGCCGATCTCGACGTGCTGAAGACGCTCGACAAATCGGCGGTGAGCTATCAGGCCGTCCTCACCAAGACCGATCAGGTGAAGCCTGCGGAGTTGAGGGCGCAAATCACAGCGACCACCGCAGCACTGGCAAAGCATCCCGCCGCGTTTCCAGACGTGCTGGCGACGTCTTCGCGTTCGGGCGCCGGGATGCCGGAATTGCGCGGTGCGATGGTGCGCCTGCTTCGAGAGCGCGGCTGATGCGCCCCTTCCGCATCCTGATCGGGCTGGCCGCCATCATGGGCGCCGACGGCGTCATTCTGGCGGCACTATCGGCGCATCAGGCCGACGCGGCGCGGCTGGGGGCGGCCTCCTCGATGCTGCTGTTTCATGCGACCGCCGTGCTCGCGAGCGTTGCCCTGGCCGAGCGCGGCATGGTTCACCTCCGGATCGCTATCGCGGCCGGCTTCGGCTTCGTGGTGGCTTCCGCGCTCTTTGCCGGCGATTTGACGTTGCGGCAATTTGCCGGTCACAGCCTTTTTTCGATGGCTGCGCCGACCGGCGGCACGCTTTTGATCGCAAGCTGGCTATTGCTGGCGGTCGGGGCGGCCTGGCCGAAGCGGGGCTAGAATACTTTCAGTAGGTCCGGATGGAGCCAACGGGTCGCGCGAACGCGCGCCCGATGACAGGCTCCGCGAAATCGGGGGAAACCCAACGCAAGGCTACACTCCCAGATTGCGCTTCGCTCCATTCGGACTACTCAATCAGTGTCGGCACTTTGCGCCGTGGCCGCCAATCAGATAGAACCCGGGCGGTTTTTGACAAAGAGAGCGCTTCATGACCGACGCGTCCCATATCAGCCCGCTCGATCAAGCCCGCATCCTGTCCGAAGCGCTGCCGCATATGCAGCAATATGACGAGGAAACCATCGTTATCAAATATGGCGGCCATGCCATGGGCGCGGAGGACACCGCGAAAGCATTCGCGCGCGACATCGTGCTGTTGGAGCAGACCGCTATCAATCCGGTCGTGGTGCATGGCGGCGGGCCGCAGATCGCAACCATGCTCAAGCGCCTCGGCATCCAGTCTGAATTTGCCGCCGGCCTGCGCATCACCGATGCCGCCACCATCGAGATCGTCGAGATGGTGCTCGCTGGTTCGGTCAACAAGCAGCTGGTCGGCTACATCAACGAAGCCGGCGGCAAAGCGGTCGGCCTGAGCGGCAAGGACGGCAACATGGTGAGGGCGTCAAGGACGACGCGCACCATGGTCGACCCGGATTCGAATATCGAAAAAGCCATCGATCTGGGCTTCGTCGGCGATCCCGAAAACGTCGATCTGACGCTGCTCAACCAATTGATCGGCTATGAGCTGATCCCGGTGCTGGCGCCGCTCGCGACGTCGCTGAATGGCCAGACGCTGAACATCAACGCCGACACATTTGCCGGTGCGGTGGCCGGCGCGCTGAAAGCCAAGCGACTGCTGCTTTTGACCGATGTCCCCGGCGTGCTCGACAAATCCAAGAAGCTTATTCCGGAATTGTCGATCAAGGACGCGCGGAAGCTGATCGCCGAGGGCACTATTTCCGGCGGCATGATCCCGAAAGTGGAAACCTGCATCTACGCACTCGAGCAGGGCGTCCAGGGCGTTGTCATCATCGACGGCAAGACCCAGCACGCCGTGTTGCTCGAATTGTTCACCAACCAGGGCACCGGCACGCTGATCCACAAGTGACCCGCGCGACCCACCCCGCCCCAATGTCCATGCGACGCGCCAGCGCTAGGCTCTCGCGATATAGCAAGCGCACCGTGCTGGCGCTTCCTGCGGCGGTGCTTTCGTTCCTTGCTTCTTCGGCGCCGGCATTTGCCGATCTCAAGCTCTGCAACCGCATGAGTTATGTGGTCGAGGCTGCGATCGGCATCGACGACAAGGCTGCGACGGCGACGCGCGGCTGGTTCCGGATCGATCCCGCCGCCTGCCGCGTGGTGGTGCAGGGTACGCTGGCGGCCGACCGCATTCTGCTGAACGCACGCGCGCTCGGCGTCTATGGTGCCTCGCCGATCCCGCAGAACGGCAGCGACACGCTGTGCGTCGCGCCAGACAATTTCGTGATCGCAGCCGCCCGGCAGTGCCGCTCCGGGCAGACGCCTGTACCGTTTACCCAGATCACCCCGACGCGATCCGACGACGGCAACCTCGTGGCGTATCTGGCCGAAGACTCGGAATATGATGACGAGCAGGCGAGGCTCGCCGGCATCCAGCGGCTGCTCGTGATCGCGGGCTATGACGCAGCGCCAATCGACGGCGTCGACGGGCCGAAGACGCAAGCAGCACTTGCGGCATTCCTAAAAAGCCGCGGCTTGACGGCCGACATCGTGCAAACGCCGAATTTCTTCACCGTCATGATCGATGCGGTGCAATCGCCGTCGTCCACCGGGCTCACCTGGTGCAACGACACGCGGCACAAGATCATGGCCGCGGTCGCGACCGACGACGGCAAGGCGGTGGTCAGCCGCGGCTGGTATCGCATCGATCCGGGCAAATGCCTGCATCCCGACGTTACCGGCCAGCCTAAACAGATCTTCAGCTTTGCCGAAGCCGTCGACGTCGAAAACCGCACCGTCAAGCTCAAGGACAAGCCGCTGAGCTGGGGCGGTACCACCCAGCTCTGCACGCGCGAGAGCAAATTCGAAACCAACGAGCAGGGCGACTGCACCAGCCGCGGCTTTGCCACCACCGGATTTGCCGCCGTCGACATGTCCGGTGGCGGCAATACCCTACGCTTTGCGATGCCGTGATGAAATTCCCCCGCGCCTTCGACCACATCGACACCTGGGTGTTCGATCTCGACAACACGCTCTATCCGCATCACGTCAATCTGTGGCAGCAGGTCGATGCGAGGATCGGCGAGTTCGTCGGCGCCTGGCTGAAAATATCGCCGGAGGAAGCGCGCCGGATTCAAAAGGACTACTACCGCCGCTACGGCACCACCATGCGCGGCATGATGACCGAGCACGGCGTGCGCGCCGACGACTATCTCGCTTACGTGCACCAGATCGATCACTCGCCGTTAGAGCCGAATCCGGCGATGGGCGCGGCGATCGCAAAATTGCCCGGGCGCAAGCTGATCCTGACCAACGGCTCGACCGATCATGCCGACAAGGTGTTGGCGCGGCTCGGCCTGGCCGGGCATTTCGAAGCTGTGTTCGATATCATCGCGGCTGAACTCGAGCCGAAGCCGGCTCCGCAGACCTACCGGAGATTCCTGGAGCTGCATCAGGTCGATCCGGCGCGGTCGGCGATGTTCGAGGATCTCGCGCGCAACCTCGTCATCCCGCATCAGCTCGGCATGATCACCGTGCTGGTGGTGCCCGACGGCACTCGAGAGGTCGTGCGCGAGGACTGGGAGCTGGAAGGCCGCGGCGCCTCCCATGTCGATCACGTCACGGATGATCTGACCGGGTTTTTGCAGGGGCTTGTGAAGGGCTAGGCACGCCAGCGCCTTGACTCCCCGCCGCCAAATCCCGACAAAGCCTTCCGAACTCGCTGCCATCCGCTCTCCCCAGGGAAATCATGATGTCCGTTTCAGCCCTCGAATCCACCGTCAACAACGCGTTCGAAGCGCGCGACGGCATCTCGACCGCGACCAGGGGCGAAGTCCGCGACGCCGTGGATCACGCGCTTGAGCTGCTCGACAAGGGCGAGGTCCGCGTCGCCGAACGCGAGGCTGATGGCAAGTGGAAGGTCCATCAATGGCTGAAGAAGGCCGTGCTGCTGTCGTTCCGCCTCAACGACATGAGTGCCATTCCCGGCGGCCCCGGCAAGGCCGCGTGGTGGGACAAAGTGCCCTCGAAGTTCGAGGGCTGGGGTGAGAACCGTTTTCGCGACGCCGGTTTTCGCGCCGTTCCCGGCGCGATCGTCCGCCGCTCGGCCTTTATCGCCAGGAACGTCGTGTTGATGCCGTCCTTTGTCAATCTCGGCGCCTATGTCGATGAGGCGACCATGATCGACACCTGGTCCACGGTCGGCTCCTGCGCCCAGATCGGCAAGCGCGTGCACATTTCCGGCGGCGTCGGCATCGGCGGCGTGCTGGAGCCGCTGCAGGCCGAGCCCGTGATCGTCGAGGACGATTGCTTCATCGGCGCGCGCTCGGAAGTCGCCGAAGGCGTGATCGTGCGCAAGGGCGCGGTGCTGGCGATGGGCGTGTTCTTGGGCGCCTCCACCAAAATCGTCGACCGTGACACCGGTGAAACCTTCATCGGCGAAGTGCCGGAATATGCCGTGGTGGTGCCGGGAAACCTGCCAGCGCGGCCGCTGAAGAACGGCCAGCCCGGCCCGTCGACTGCATGCGCCGTCATCGTCAAACGCGTCGACGAACGCACCCGCGCCAAGACCAGCATTAACGAATTGCTGCGGGATTAACGTCAATTTTTGGGACATGATCGGCCCACTTTTCGGGATCAAGTCCGATCGAACCAGTTTCCGTTCCTGGGCGACAAATGCGACAGGCCGCGGATCATGCGCGGCTGTCGAGCGGGCGTCATGGATTGGAATTAACTCTTTGGTTTTGAAGGCCGCATCACCCGCGCCAAATGCTGGGGCGCAACGGCGCGGACCGGTTTGGCGCGGTCCGGAGGCCGCCGCGATGGATGATAGCGACGTCACCGCAGAATTCCTGTTGAGCTTTGATGGCCGCATCAATCGCGCCAAATATTGGCATGCGTTCTATATCGGCATAATTTCCTGCCTGGCTCGCTTGGTCTTCCTGGTGTTCTTGGTGTTCGCTCTCAACGTCATCTTCGGCACCAGCGTCAAGTCGGTTCACCTCGACATTTACGACATCTTCAACGATCCGCCGTCATTCCCTTTCCGCGTCAGCTTCGGCGGCAGCGGTCTTGCGTGGCTGGTTTCCCTGCTATTCTATGCGGCCGCAATTCCGAACTTCGTCTTCGCTATCCGGTTCCTGGCGGCCACCGCGGTCCGGCGGATTCACGATCGCAACAAAAGCGGCTGGTGGATCGTCCCGTTCTTCATTGCTCCGATTCTGCTTGGCAAAGTGCGGGACTGGCTTGGCGATTCCTACCCGGCTGACTTCCTCATGCTCGTCATGATCGTTCTCAGCCTCTGGGGTTTTGTCGAAATACTGTGTCTGAGAGGGACAAGAGGACCCAAACGATTTGGTCCAGACCCGCTGCTGCCGGTCAATCGCGGCCCGCGTACGGCCCCGAATTGGGAGCAGCTGAGGGAGCTGGAATTTGTTCGGCGCGATGCTGGCCCGTCGCCTGGCGCATAGCCGAAAGCGAGGGCACCTCCCGACATCCGGAGTTTTACACATGGACTGGGTCTGGTTTCTGTTTCGCTTTGAGGGCCGCGTCAACCGCGCCAAATATTGGCTCGCGACGTTGATCATTCTCGGCTGGATGATACTGGCGCTGTTGTCGCTGGCTGGCATAAGCGCTGCCTTCGGCATTGGCGGTCATGGCCTTTCCATCGACCTCTTCGGCATTGCCGCCTCGATCGATGGGCCCAACAATAACGCTCCCGCCTCCACTGCAAGCTGGTTTCCGTGGACAATCACTGCACCGATGACCGCTGGATTTGCGTGGTCTTATGCGGCGGCCTCGATCAAGCGGCTGCATGATCGCAACTAGAGCGGCTGGTGGATGCTGCCCTTCGTCGTCGCGTCCGGTCTGTTCGGGCATTTCGAGGAGCTGCTTGCCAGTTCCATTGCCTAGCCGTGCTGGGGCTCGCGATGCTCGTTCTCTACACCTGGGGCTTGGTCGAGCTGTACTGCCTGCGTGGAACGAGAGGTCCCAACCGATTCGGGCCCGATCCGCTGGTGCCGATCGATACCAGCCCGGGCTGGGACCAGATGAGCGAGATTGAGTTGGTGCCGCACAAAGCTAGCCCACCTCGCGTCTGACATGTTAAGCGGAGGGCATGAATGATGCTCTCTCCATCGCCCGCGATCTCGTCCGCTGCCCTTCGGTAACCCCGGTTGACGCCGGCGCGCTCGGCGTTCTCGAAAGCATCTTGAAAGCAAACGGCTTCGAGACCCACCGCGTCACCTTCGGCGAGCCGGGCACTTCAGACATCGACAATCTTTACGCCCGCATCGGAACTGAGGCTCCGCATATCACCTTTGCCGGTCACACCGACGTGGTGCCGCCGGGCGACGAGAGCGCATGGACGCACGGCGCATTCGCAGGCGAGGTCAAAGACGGCTTCCTCTATGGCCGCGGCGCCGTCGACATGAAGGGCGGCATTGCCTGCAGCGCTGCGGCGGTGCTGCAGTATCTCGCCGAGAACGGCGGCAGGCCAAAAGGCTCGATCTCGTTCCTGATCACCGGCGACGAGGAGGACATCTCCGTCAACGGCACCATCAAGCTCTTACAATGGGTGGCGGCACGCGGCGAGAAATTCGACCATTGCGTGCTGGGCGAACCCAGCAATGTCGAAGTGCTCGGCGATTGCATCAAGGTCGGCCGCCGCGGCTCCCAATCGGGCACGCTCTATGTCGAGGGAGTGCAGGGCCATGTCGCCTATCCGCATCGCGCCGCTAATCCAGTACCCGATATTTCGCGATTGATCGTGGCGCTGAGCGACGAGCCGCTCGACCACGGCAGCGCTCAGTTCCAGGCCTCCAACCTTGAATTCACTTCGGTCGATGTCGGCAACGCTGCCTCCAACGTGATCCCCGGACAGGCGCGCGCGAAATTCAACATCCGTTTCAACGACCATCACACGCAAGCGACGCTGCGCGAACTTGTCGAGGCGCGGCTTCAGAAAGCGGCAGGCAACCGCATCAAGGCGCGGATCGTGTGGGAGCCGTCGAACGCCAACGTGTTCGTGACCAAGCCCGGCCCCTTCACCGATCTCGCGGTCGCCGCGATCGAGGAGGTCACCGGCCGCAAGCCGGAGCTGTCGACCTCTGGCGGCACCTCGGATGCGCGCTTCATCGCGAACTATTGCCCGGTGATCGAGTTCGGCCTGGTCGGCCAGACCATGCACCAGATCGACGAGCGCACGCCGGTGTCCGACCTGGAGAAGCTGACGAGAATCTATCGCGGCGTGCTGGACCGGTACTTCGCGTGAGCAGCCCTCATCCGCCGCTGCGGTCGGCGCGCAGCGCGCCCGATGACGGGGCATGGGTCTCGGCTGGTAGTTCTACCGCCCCTTCATTAAGGCGCTCTTAGCCCCTTTTGAATATTTTGGCCGCACACGAGGCAGCGGAAACAGACCATGCGAATCGGCCGGCTTTTTACGATATCAATGCTTTCGGTGACAGCCTTGGCGGTCATCCTCGCCGCCTTGGTTCTGGTACCGCAGTATCGTACCTTTGGAAGCAAGACCGAAGCGATCAAGGCGGTGGAGGCATTCGGGGCGGTGTTGGCCGTGGGTCAGCAGATAGCTGGCCACCGGGCACCGTATCTTTCTCCACTGTTTAAGGATGGCGCCGCCACACCCGCACAGCTCGATGCGATTGCAAAGGCAGTGCATCAGACGGAGGCCGCCTTCGCCAACGCCCGGACAGTGGTCGGCGCTCTCAGCGATAGCACCGCGATCATCGAAGGCCTCAACCAGGCCGCGATCAAACTTGCGGATGTCCGCGCTGCGACCGATCGTGCGATTGGTGTGCCCTTGAGCGCGCGTGATGCAACGGTGCTCAAAGGCTTCCTGCCCGGTATTGCCCACGTCGTCGCGATTGTCGAACCGCTTTTGAATCGCCTTGAAAACCAGGTGGCGACGGCCGACGCGTCGTTGACCGCGCTGCTGAATGTTGCCCGCACGGCCCAGGATGTGCGGCTCGCCGCCGGTGGCCGCGCCGCTTCGATGTCCGCCGCGATCAGTGCGCGCCGCCCGCTGACGGCGGCTGAAATGTCCTCGATCGACCGTGCCCAGGGCCGCGTTGACCTGGATCGCGAGCGGATCGAAGCCGGCGTGGATCAAATCGGCAGTCCTCCACGGCTTATGAAGCCGCTGAAAGATGCGGTTGATGCCTATTTTGGACAGACCGTACCGTGGCTCGAAAAAGAGGTGCTGGCCGCGCGCGGCGACGGCAAATACGGGATAAACTCAGAAGATGAACTGGCCGCCAAAGTCGTCCCGGCGGTGCAGAGCTTCTTTGCCGTGCGCGATGCCGCATTGGCCGAGGCGGCCGAACGCGCCGGTGCCGCGCGCGACGCAGCCCTGATGATGCTTACGTTGGCGGGCTGGGCCGTCGTGGCACTGCTCGGCGTGCTTGCGGGCGTCACCCTGATGTTGCGGCGCCGCGTCATCACGCCACTCGCCAACCTTACGGAAGTCGTCGGCGATCTGGCCGCCGGCCGGCATGACGTCATAATCCCGACGAGCGACCGCGCCGATGAAATCGGGGCGATGGCCGGCTCGCTGCAGGTCTTCAAGGAAGCCCTCATTACCAAGAAGGCCGCTGACGAGTCCGCTGCGGTCGAGGCCGATGCAAAGATCCAGCGCGCGCAGCGCGTCGACAAGATTACCCATGATTTCGAATCGATGATTGGCGAGATTGTCGAAGTCGTGTCATCGGCCTCGAGCGAACTGGAAGCCTCCGCCGGCACGCTGACCGCGACCGCCGAGCGTTCCGAGCAACTGACCACCATGGTTGCGGCGGCTTCCGAAGAAGCTTCCACCAATGTGCAATCGGTGGCGTCCGCCACCGAAGAGATGGCATCGTCCGTCAACGAGATCAGCCGCCAGGTCCAGGACTCCGCGCGGATCGCCAGCGAAGCGGTGGAACAGGCGCAGAAGACCAACGATCGCGTCGGCGAATTGGCAAAGGCGGCAGCCCGCATCGGCGATGTCGTCGAACTCATCAACACTATCGCTGGGCAAACCAACCTGCTGGCGCTCAATGCCACCATCGAGGCGGCGCGCGCCGGTGAGGCGGGGCGGGGTTTTGCGGTAGTGGCGTCCGAGGTGAAAGCGCTGGCCGAGCAGACGGCCAAAGCGACCGGCGAGATCAGCCAGCAGATATCGGGCATTCAGGCCGCAACGCAGGAATCCGTCGGTGCCATCAAGGATATCGGCGATACCATTGCCCGGATGTCCGAGATTGCGTCGACGGTTGCATCCGCAGTCGAGGAACAGGGTGCGGCAACCCAGGAAATTTCCCGCAACGTGCAACAGGCCGCACACGGCACACAGCAGGTCTCCTCCAACATTGCCGACGTGCAGCGTGGCGCCGGCGAGACAGGGTCCGCCTCCTCCCGGGTGCTCACCGCGGCGAAGTCCCTGTCCGGCGAAAGCAGCCGGCTCAAGCTCGAGGTCGGCAAGTTCCTCAGTTCGGTCCGGGCTGCCTGAGAAACGACGCTTCACTCAGCGAGGTTGGCCTCACGACCACAGGCTCAACAGCCCAACCCTCAACGGTTGAACTTCAATACTCCACCCGCACCAGATAGAGGCCCTGCGGTGGCGCGACGGGGCCGCAAGCGGCGCGGTTGCGCGCGGCCAAGGCGGCGGCGAGATCATCGGCGCTCCAGCGACCCTCGCCGACCCACACCAGCGAGCCCACCATCGAGCGCACCTGGCTGTGCAGGAACGAGCGCGCCGAGGTGAGGATGCTGACGGCGTCGCCGCGCCTTACGACATCGAGTTGATCCAGCGTCTTCTCCGGCGATTTCGCCTGGCATTCGGTGTCGCGGAAGGTCGTGAAATCGTGCTTGCCGATCAAACGCTGCGCCGCCTGATGCATCGCGTCGGCATCGAGCCGCCGCGGCACCCGCCAGGTGCGGTCGATGTCGAGGGCAAGATTGGCGCGGGTGTTAGTGATGCGATATAAATAATGCCGCTTGATCGCGGAAAACCGCGCCTCGAAATCATCGGGCACGATCTCGGCTGAGAGCACGCCGATCGGATGCGGCCGCAAATGCGCGTTGAGCCCGTCGCGCAGGCGCCCCGGCACAAAGTGCTTGGCAATATCGCAATGGGCGACTTGCGCCAGCGCATGCACGCCGGCGTCGGTACGGCCGGCGCCGTTGACACGAACGTTTTCGCCGCAAATCGCTTTGACGGCCTGTTCCAGCGCGCCCTGCACGGTGGGGGCATTGTCCTGGATCTGCCAGCCGGAGAACGGCGTGCCGTCATATTCGATGGTGAGCTTGTAACGGGGCATTAGACCAGCCGCGCCGGCGGCTTCAGCGGCGTGCCGCGCAGAAACTCCGCGGCCTTCATCGGCGCCTTGCCGGCGCGCTGCAATTCGATGATACGGATCGCGCCTTCGCCGCAAGCGACGGCAAGGCGATCGTCGAGCACATGGCCCGCCGGACCCGAACCCTTTGCCAATTCACAGCGCAAGATCTTGATCCGCGCCGCCTCGCCCTCACCTCCGATCTCGCTCCAGGCGCCCGGAAACGGCGACAATCCGTGGATATGGCGCAGCACAGAGTGTGCCGGCTTATTCCAGTCGACCCTAGCTTCGGTCTTTTCGATCTTGGCGGCGTAGGTCACGCCGGCATCGCCCTGCTTCCTGAGCTGCAGCGCCCCCTTTTCCAGCGCACCGATCGCACGCACCATCAGGTCGGCGCCGAGTGGCGCCAGCGCGTCGTGCAGATCGGCAGCAGTCATGGTGTCGGTGATCGGCACGCGCTCGGCGAGAGCGACGTCGCCGGTGTCAAGGCCTGCGTCCATCTTCATCACCATGACGCCGCTCTCCGTATCGTCAGCCATGATGGCGCGGTTGATCGGGGCAGCGCCCCGCCAGCGCGGCAACAGCGAGGCGTGCAGATTGAAGCAGCCGAGCTTCGGCGCATCGAGAATGGGTTGGGGCAGGATCATGCCGTAGGCGACGACGACCGCGGCATCCGCCTGATGCGCACGAAACTCTTCCGACGCGCCCGGCGTCTTCAATGTCTTGGGCGTCAACACGGGAATCCGAAGCCGCCGCGCCTCCTGCTCCACCGGCGTCGGTTGCAGCTTCATGCCGCGCCCGCCGGGCTTTGCCGCACGGGTATAGACGGCCGCGACCTCATGGCCATGGGCCACGAGCTCCAGCAGCGTCGGCACTGCGAATTCCGGCGTGCCCATGAAGATCAAACGAAGCGGCATTAAGAGTACGTGCCTTGCGATTGCCGACTGCTTTTTTATCCGTCATGCCCGCGCTTGTCGCGGGCATCCACGTCTTTCTTTGCTGTCGCCAAGACGTGGATGGCCGGGGTCAGGCCCGGCCATGACGAGGCGAGACCTGAGGCTCGTGCCCCTACTCCGCCGCGCGCTTGGCTGCCTTGGAAAATTTCTTTTGCACGCGATCGCGCTTTAGCTTCGACAGATAGTCGATGAACAGCACGCCATTGAGATGATCGATCTCGTGCTGGATGCAGGTCGCGAACAGGCCGTCGGCGTCTTCCTCATGCATCTTGCCGTCGAGATCGGTGAAACGCAGGCGCACCCTCGCCGGGCGCTCCACCTCCTCGTAATATTCGGGAATCGACAGGCAGCCTTCCTCGTAGACGGAGGTTTCCTCCGAGGACGACAGGATCTCCGGGTTGATGAAGACGCGCGGCCGCGGCGTGGTCTCGCCGTTTTCGTCGCGCTTGGCGAGATCCATGGTGATCAGCCGCACGGGTTCCGCGACCTGGATCGCCGCGAGCCCGATACCCGGCGCGGCATACATGGTCTCGAACATGTCATCGGCGAGCTGGCGGATCGCAGGCGTCACCTTTTCGACAGGCTTGGAGACCAGCCGCAACTGCTTGTCCGGCAGGATGATGATTTCTCTTAAGGCCATGATCTCTCTAAGTACCTTGGCGGGCGATTTAAGCTCTTGATTTGACGGGGTCAATGCGAGCGGGAACGCGTTAACCCCGTCTTAACCATGATTTTTAACGGCGCCTTAACCATAAATTTTTACCCCGCGTTCACCATAAATGTTCCCTCTTCGTTCGTGCGGGGGCGGCGAATCGGCTACAGAGAGTGGCATGAACCAGATTCTTTTCGTGATCGGCGACTGGCCGGTCCGCGTCAACGACGCGCTGACCGGCTTCGGCGTGCTTGTACTTGTATTGTTGGTTGTCATCGCCATCGTGATCGCCCGATCGGGGCGACGCGGCGCCGAGCTTGCGATGGCGCAGGCGATCCGCGCCGACGAGCTCGAACAACGCCTGAGCGAGATGCTGCGCGCGCAAAGCGAAGCGACCGGGCGCGTCGACGCGATGGGACAGGCCCTGGCGGGCCGTCAAGCCGAGATGGCCCGCGCCGTCAACGAGCGGCTGGATTCGGTGACCCATCGGGTCGGCCAGTCGATGGAACAGACTACGCGCAACACCATGGATAGCTTGCGCGTGCTCCATGAGCGGCTCGGCATCATCGACAATGCGCACAAGAACCTCACCGACCTTACTTCGCAAGTGACCACGCTCCGCGACGTGCTCGCCAACAAGCAATCGCGCGGCGCGTTCGGCCAGGCGCGGATGGAAGCAATCGTCCAGGACGGCATGCCGAAGGGTTCCTACGAGTTCCAGTTCACGCTTTCGACCGGCAAGCGGCCGGATTGCGTGGTGTTCCTGCCCGACCAGCGCCCGCTCTGCATCGACGCCAAGTTCCCGCTGGAAGCGATGACCGCGCTGCACGATGCCCGCACCGACGAAGAGCGGAAATTCGCCAGCCAGCGGCTGCGCAACGACGTGCTGAAACATGTCAGCGATATCGCCGAAAAATATCTGATTGTCGGAGAGACCCAGGATACCGCGCTGATGTTCGTGCCGTCGGAATCGGTCTATGCCGAAATCCACGATGGTTTTGACGACGTGATCCAGAAGGCCTATCGCGCCCGCGTGGTGCTGGTATCGCCGTCGCTGTTGATGCTGGCGATCCAGGTCATGCAGCAGATCCTCAAAGACGCGCGGATGCGCGATGCCGCCGACCAGATCCGCACCGAGGTGCTCAATCTCGGCGACGATCTCGGACGCCTGCGTGACCGCGTGCTGAAACTGCAGAAGCATTTCTCCGATGCCAACGAGGACATCCGGCAGGTGCTGATCTCCGCCGACAAGATCGAAAAGCGCGCCGGGCGCATCGAGGAACTCGACTTCAGTAAGGAGACGCCCACCGAACCGCCGCGCCTGGTCAAATCAGTTCCGCCGGAACTGTTTCCGCCCGCGCGCAAGCTGCAGGCGGGGGAGTAGCGCTCCGTCACCTCTCCCCGCACTTTTGCGGGGAGAGGTCGGATTTAGAGCAAAGCTCGAAATCCGGGTGAGGGGCATGGCACGCTGCTCGCCTCATGGGCTGTGTACGCGGATCGAAGAGCCCCTCACCCCACCCTCTCCCCGCGAAGAGCGGGGCGAGGGAGAAGAGGCATTCCCACCAGAATCTGCTAACACCCTTTCATGACCGCACCGGAAGCCGCCTTGGAACCAACCTCCATCGCCCCCGCTCCTCGCGCCTCCTGGCGCGACAGTATTGCCGTCTATCTCCAGCCCCGCGTGCTGATCGTCCTCTTGCTCGGATTTTCCTCGGGCCTGCCGCTGGCGCTGTCGGGCTCGACGCTATTGGTTTGGATGCGCGAATCCGGCGTCGATCTCGGCACCATTGGTCTGTTTGCGCTCGTGGGCACGCCCTACACATTGAAATTCCTGTGGGCGCCGCTTACCGACGCACTGCACGTGCCGTTCTTCACGCATGCCTTCGGCCGTCGCCGCGGCTGGCTGGTCTTTTCGCAATTGCTCTTGATCGTCGCGATCCTGCTGCTGGCGCTGACCGACCCGGCGCGCTCGCCGCTCTTCGTCGCATTGGGCGCACTATTGGTGGCGGCAATGTCATCGACGCAGGATATTGTGGTCGACGCCTTCCGCGTCGAAAGTCTCCCCGAAAGCGAGCAGGCCGCCGGCATGGCATCCTATGTCGCGGCGTATCGTATCGGCATGCTGGTCTCGACCGCCGGGGCATTGTTTCTCGTCTCCGGTTTCGAGGCCACCGGCATCGCGCGCGGCTCGGCGTGGATGTGGGGCTATGTGGTGATGGCGGTATTGGTGCTGATCGGAACCATCACGGCGCTATCGGCAACGGAGCCCGGCCAATCGGCGCGGGTGGAGGCCGTGACGCAGGCCGAGAGCGCGTTGTCGCGCGTGCTCCACGCAGCGACCGGCGCGTTCTCCGAATTCCTCAGCCGCAAAGACGCTTGGGCAGCACTCACTTTCGTGGTGCTGTTCAAATTTACCGACGCGTTTTCCGGCACCATGACCGCGCCGTTCGTGATCGACCTCGGCTTTTCCCGCAACGACTATGCCGCGATCGTCAAGGGCGTTGGGCTTGCGGCCACCTTGATCGGCGGCTTTGCCGGCGGCTTCGTGGCGCGGCGCTATTCGCTGGCCGCAAGCCTGTGGATCGGCGGCGTGTTGCAGGCGATCGCCAATCTCTCTTTCTCGTGGCTAGCATTGGTTGGTGTCAACGAATGGGCGTTGGCTTTTGCCATTACAGCAGAAAACTTCACCAGCGCCATCGGCACGGTGATCTTCGTCGCCTATCTGTCGGCGCTGTGCCAAAACCCGCTGCACACTGCGACCCAATACGCGCTGCTCACCGCGCTTGCCGCGGTGGGCCGCACCTATCTGTCGTCAGGCGCTGGCTTTGTCGCGAAAGCGGCGGGGTGGCCGTTGTTTTTTGCGATCTGCGTCGTGGTCGCGGTGCCGAGCCTGATCCTGCTGGCATGGCTGCAACGGCGCGGGCATTTTGATGAGTTGGGGACAGTGAAGGTTTAGTGCTTCGTCACCACGCTCCATTTCGTCACCACGGCCTCGCTCATCTGCCCCGCATCCCGCGCGCAGGCAACTTCGTCGACTTTGATTGAAATCTCCTTGCCGAGGAAATTCTTCAATTGCGCGGCCTGCGCGTCGCTTGAGGTGATGAGCTGGAAGGTTTCCGGACCGGTCTCGAGATTGCAGAGCCCGTTCGGCGGCGGCAGCCGGCGCGGCTCGCTGGTGAGCTGGTAGGTCGCGACGCGCTTGCCCTTGTTGCCGTCGCGCACGCGCATGGTGTTGAGCTCACCCGACAGCACGTCGCCGGCATTGATCGGCTTGCCCGCCTTCGGCGGCGGCTCGGCCTGTTGCGCGCGGCCTGCGGGCGCGGCGAGGCTCACGGCCAGGATCGATGCCACAGCCAGCCGTTTGGCGAATCGTCGTTTCGTCATTTCGGTCATTTCCGTTGGTATGTTGCTAGAACAGCGTTCGCTGCCGCATCGCGGCCGACAGCGTGCCCTCGTCGAGATAGTCAAGTTCACCGCCAACCGGCACGCCGTGGGCGAGCCGCGTCACCTTGACGTTCGCCTCCTGCAGCAGATCGGTGATGTAGTGTGCGGTGGTCTGGCCATCGACCGTAGCGTTCAGCGCCAGGATGATTTCGGTCACCTGCGGATCATGCGCGCGCTTGACCAACTCATCGATCGCAAGATCCTGCGGGCCGACGCCGTCGAGCGGCGACAGCGTCGCACCCAGGACGTGATAGCGCCCCTGGGTCGCGTTGGCCCGCTCCAGCGCCCAGAGATCGGCGACGTCCGCCACCACCACGATGATCGCGCCATCACGCCGGGGATCGGTGCATACGGTGCACGGGTTTTGCGTGTCGATATTGCCGCAGGTCTTGCAGACCTGAATCTTGTCGATCGCCACCTGCAACGCGGCGGAGAGCGGTGTCATCAGCGCCTCACGCTTCTTGATCAGGTGCAGCGCCGCGCGCCGCGCCGAACGCGGACCGAGCCCCGGCAACCGCGCCAGAAGCTGGATCAGGCGTTCGATCTCGGGCCCGGCAACCGCAGCAGCCATATCTCAAGAACCAGGACCGAGCAGCCCCGGCGGCAGCCCGAGGCCACCGGTCAACGCCTGCATCTTTTCGGCCATCGCGGCTTCCGCCTTGCGCCGCGCGTCGTTATGTGCGGTGACCAGCAAGTCCTCGAGGATCTCGCGCTCTTCCGCCTTCATCAGCGAGGCGTCGATCTTGACCGCCTTTACTTCCATCTTCGCGCTCATTCGCACCGCGACAAGGCCGCCGCCGGCAATGCCTTCGACCTCGACATTACCGAGCTCGTCCTGCATCGCTTGCATCTTCGATTGCAGTTGCGCCGCTTGCTTCATCATGCCGAGAAAATCGGGCATCCGAACCTTCCTTGAATGGCTAGAGATCGTCGTTGTCGGGATTTTCGGCGCCGTCTTCGCCGATAACATCGGATTCCGGCGGCTCGGGGGCGAGCTTGCGTACTTCGACCACCTTGGCGCCGGGAAAACGTGCCATCACCTCCTGCACGCGCGGATCGGATTCGGCGGCCCGCTCGCGCTGGTTTTTCGCAACCTCGCTCTGCGAGCGCAAGGTCGGCTGTCCCGCCTCGTTGGAGACGATCACGGTCCAGCGCTTAGCGGTCCACTGCTCGAGCTTGCGGGAGAGATCGTTGATCAGGGTTTTCGAGGCGTGGCGCTCCAGCGCGAGCTCCAGCCTTCCGTCCTCGATGCGGACCAGGCGGACATCAGCCTCCAGCGCCCCCTTGGTGAGGAGATCGCGCTTTTCCGCCGCGAGCGCGACCAGCTGCGGAAAGCTCGTGATCCGCAGCGCCGGCGCCGTTAGCGTCTCCGCTGCCGGCACAACCATTTGCGGGCGCGCGGAGGCCTCGACGCCGCCTCGCGCCGCGCCACCCGTCCGGGTCGGCTGGGATTGCAGGGCAGATACCGGCGAGGCGGACATCGTCGGCGCCGGCGCGTTGCGCGGCGACGCACTCGCCATCGCCGGCGACGCACCGCCATTCTGCTCGATCATCCTGATCGCTTCATCCGGGGTCGGCATGTCGGCGACATAGGCGATCCGCACCAGCACCATTTCCGCGGCTGCCGCCGGCCGGGTCGCTGATTGTGTCTCGGTGATGCCCTTGAGCAGCATCTGCCACATCCGCGACAGCACCCGCATCGAGAGCTTGGCGGCGAAATCGCGGGCGCGCAAGCGTTCGGTTTCGCCGAACGCGACATTATCCGCGGTCGCCGGCACGATTTTCACGCGGGTGACGAAATTGACGAATTCGGCCAAATCCGAAAGCACGACGATCGGATCGGCGCCGGTGTCGTACTGTTCGCGGAATTCCTTGAAAGCGCCGGCGATGTCGCCGCGTACCAGATGCTCGAACAGATCGATCACACGGGTGCGGTCGGCCAGCCCCAGCATCTGCCGCACGGCATCGGCGCGGACGCGGCCCGCCGCATGCGCGATCGCCTGGTCGAACAGGGAGAGCGAATCGCGCACCGAGCCTTCAGCGGCGCGCGCGATGATGCCGAGCGCTTCCGGCTCAACCTCGACGCCTTCTTTGTTCGCGATGTTGGCAAGATGGGTCATCAGCACGTCGGCTTCGACGCGCCGAAGGTCGAAACGCTGGCAACGCGACAGCACCGTCACCGGCACTTTGCGGATTTCGGTGGTGGCGAACACGAATTTGGCATGCTCCGGCGGCTCCTCCAGCGTCTTCAAGAACGCGTTGAACGCCGCCGTCGAGAGCATGTGGACTTCGTCGATGATGTAGACCTTGTAGCGGGCGCTGGCCGGCGCATACCGCACGCTGTCGTTGATCTGGCGGACGTCATCGACGCCGGTATGGGAGGCGGCGTCCATTTCCAAGACGTCCATGTGCCGACTTTCCATGATCGCCTGGCAATGCACGCCCAATCCCGGCATGTGGATGGTCGGTCCCTTTACCGAGCCATCCGGCAATTCGTAATTCAGGGCGCGCGCAAGAATGCGTGCGGTCGTGGTTTTGCCGACCCCGCGCACCCCGGTCAGGATCCAGGCTTGCGGAATGCGCCCGGTCTCGAACGCGTTGGAAACGGTGCGGACCACGGCGTCCTGGCCGATCAAATCCGCAAAACCGGAGGGGCGGTATTTGCGCGCCAGCACGCGGTAGGGTGTGGCCGCGCCCGGTCGTGAGCCGAGGTCGACGCCGCCCTGATCGGCGCCGTCGGACTTGGGTTGGGAAGCGCCAGCATCACTCATCGATCGATCCGCAATTGATGTCTCTCGGCCGGCTTTGCGGAAAGGCGCGAATTCAAGCGCAGGGCGCTGGTTCGCCGCTTCTTGCGCGATTCGCTCGGAAAAACAGGTAGGAGACTGACGAGCGACCCGATCCGGACCTCGTTAGGGCTGCTTCCTTCCGGACCTGACCCGGTTGGCGAGTGGCTCGTCCACCGCCAATCTCCCGGTCCCTATTTGGGGCCAAAAGGGCCGGAAAGCAAGCGGGGCTTCTGCTGTCATATGCCGCGAAAGCGAGGTATCCAGTAACGCCGACCTATCAACGACGGAGAGGTCGCGGAGTACTGATCATCCGCTTTCGCGGATGATCACGGCTTGATATGAAACTCCATCAGTGCCCCAAGAAGGGCATTTTGGGAACCCTCATGCCCTCTGACGCTCCCGCCTGGTCGCTGCACTCACGGCTCAAAGAAGACACCATCGACATCGGCGACCTGCCGCTGTGCCGTGTGCTCGTCATCAAGGATGCGCATTACCCCTGGCTCTTGCTGGTCCCGCGCCGGGAGGGTGTGGTGGAGATCGTCGACCTTGCCGAGGTCGAGCAGGCGCAGCTGATGACGGAAATTTCCCGCGTTGCCCGCGCGCTCAAGGAGGTCACCCGATGCGACAAGCTCAATATCGCAGCTCTGGGCAACCTCGTACCGCAACTGCATGTCCACGTCATCGCGCGACGTTCCTCGGACGTCGCCTGGCCGCGCCCGGTCTGGGGCGTGATGCCGCCGCTGGCCCATGACGCCGAGGAGGTGCAGAATTTCATCAGCGCGCTGCGCCGCAAGATCTGGTTGGGTTGAGAACATAAGTAATGTCAGCATTTGATTCGTTTCCCCTGGGGCAACCGGCCTTCGTCACCAACATCCTCGATCGCGCGGCGCATCTACGCGGCAATGACGAGAAACTGTTGGCGCTGGAAAGCCAGCCCAATTCGCGCGCCTATGTGGTGCACCGCGACTCCCTTGTGGTGAAGCGGGAAGCAGGCGGCGCCCGCGCGCTGCTTGCCATCGACGAAGCGCTGAAATTCGGCGCCAATCCCGGCACGATCTTCTTGGGCCTGCGCGATGGTGCGGCGGTATTCGGCATGGGCATTTCGGCTACGGCAGCGGAAAAGCTGCTGACGCGCGAGGACGTCGCGGTCACCGAACTGCGCGGCATGGCGATGCAGGGCCTAGTGCCGCCGGACCAGCTGTCGGCGATCGCGATGGCGAAATCGATGGTGAGCTGGCATCAGCGCCACGGCTTCTGCGCCAATTGCGGGACCCGCACCGCGATGAAGGAAGGCGGCTGGAAGCGCGAGTGCCCGAACTGCAAGGCCGAGCATTTTCCACGTACCGACCCGGTCGTGATCATGCTGGTGACGTCAGGCGAAAAATGCCTGCTTGGCCGCCAGAAACATTTCCCGCCCGGCATGTATTCCTGCCTCGCCGGCTTTGTCGAGGCGGCCGAAACCATCGAGGATGCGGTCCGGCGCGAGATTTTCGAGGAATCGGGAATCCGCTGCACCGACGTCAGCTATTACATGACGCAGCCCTGGCCGTATCCGTCATCGCTGATGATCGGATGCGCCGCGCGCGCCACCAGCGAGGACATTGTCGTTGACCGTTCGGAATTGGAGGATGCACGCTGGTTCGACCGGGACGAGGCGCGTCTGATGATCACGCGGAAGCATCCCGATGGCCTGGCAGGCCCGCACCCGTTTGCCATTGCCCATCATTTACTCGGTCGTTGGGTGCATGGCGGCGCAACATAGGCGCATGACGCAAGGAGGAACCGTCCGATGTCTGTCTCGATTGAATTGGGACCGCGGTTCCGGAGGAAGGCGGAACCGGCATGACGGATCCCGGCATGAACTTCCACGAAGTTGCGCCCAAAATTCCGCCGCGCGTTCTGTGTATCGGCATGCCGGTGCGCGACCTGACGTTTCGCATCGATGGATTGCCGGAGCGCGGCTTCAAGGTCAACGCCAGCCATTTCGATGAGATTTGCGGCGGCAACGCACTCAACGGCGCGATCGGGATCGTCCGCCTCGGCGGCCGCGCCTCGATCTGCGGCCCGATGGGCGATGCCAAGGAAACGTCATCCAAATATATTTTCGAAAAACTCGGGCATGAGGGCATCGAAACCAGGCACATCGTGCATATGCCGGGCCTGGTGACGCCGATCTCGAACATCATGATCGATCCGAGCGGCGAGCGCACCATTGTCACCTTCCGCGATCCGGAATTGTGGAAGGTTCAGTTGCCGCCTTCGGACGAACTGCTGAAGGATTGTCACGCCATCCTGACCGAGAACCGCTGCGCCGAATTCTGCACCGATCTCTGCGCCGAGGCGCGCCGGCGCGGCATTCCCGTCATTGTCGATGTCGACCGCACCATGTCGACGCGCGAGGGTCTGTTGACCGCCTCTTCGCATCTGGTGTTTTCCAGCGAGGCGCTGCAGGCCACCGCCGGCGTCCCTGACGACGCCGAGGCACTGAAAAAGATCGCAAGACTGACGCCGTCGTTCCTGGCGGGCACGCGCGGCGCGCTGGGCACACTTTGGCTCGACGACAACGGCAATCTGCAGCAGACACCGGCTTTCCCGGTGCACACCGTGGATACGCTCGGCGCCGGTGACGTCTTTCATGGCGCGTTTGCGCTTGCCATCACCGAACAGCAGGAGTTGCGGGACGCGCTGCGGTTCGCCTCAGCCGCTGCAGCCCTGAAATGCACCCGCTTCGGGGGCGCCTTTGCTGCCCCGCAACGTGCTGAAGTTGAAGAGCTTTTGAACCAGGATCGGGCCCCAAGGTCGGCTCAGACCAACGGATAACGGACTTGCTATAGAAGAATTTTCTATATATGAGGTAGATGAACCTCACGAATGGAACTTTCTTCTCATGACCGACCTCGCCATTCAGCTTCATGAACCCAACCGCCGCCTCGACGCCATCGACCGCAAGATTCTGATGGTGCTGCAGGAGGACGCCTCCCTGTCCGTCGCCGAGATCGGCGACCGGGTCGGGCTGTCGTCGACGCCATGCTGGAAGCGCATCCAGCGGCTTGAAGCCGATGGCGTGATCCTGCGCCGGGTCGCGCTGGTCGACCAGAACAAGATCGGGCTCGGCATTTCCGTGTTCGTATCGGTGGAAAGCGCCGATCACTCGGAGGCCTGGCTGAAGAAATTCGCCGACGCCGTCAGCGCCATGCCCGAGGTGATGGAATTTTACCGGATGGCCGGCGACGTCGATTACATGCTGCGCGTCGTGGTCGCGGACATGCAGAGCTACGACGTGTTCTACAAGAAGCTGATCGGCGCGGTGCCGCTGAAGAACGTCACCTCTCGCTTTGCGATGGAAAAGATCAAGTCGGTCACCGTATTGCCGGTGCCGGCGGTATAACCGCCACTCTCGATTGAGGGCTGGTCGCTTCCTATCGGAATGCGCGACATCTTTTGCCTTGTTGCGCCGAAACTAACGGATCATTTACCAGCAATTAGCTTCGGCTCCGTATTCTTGCTGGATGACGCCAGCAAAAGCGATCCCGTCGTGGCGATGGCCTTCCTGGCTGAACGCCACCGCATTGCTGGCGGCGAGCTTCATCGCGACCGCAACGTTGTCGCTAGAGGTTCGGCCGGGCGCCGAGATCGTGGCCGTGGCCTTTCCACCGTGGTGGAACGCCCGGCAGGTTTTCCTGGCCACTGCTTCCGCTAACGCGGCAATCGTGAGAATGACGGCCGTTCCGGCGGTTCTGGTGGTGCGTCCGGATGGTCCCGATGGGCTGACACGGCTGCGCGAAGCCGGCGTCTGGTTTGCAGCGGATCCGCGGGCCATTGCCGCCTGCTTTTCGAATTGAATTTTTCGGGGGACTGGGAATGATTATCGAGAGTGATGACCTGACAATTTTACGCGAAACTACCAGCAGGGCGTTGCTCGTGGTGCTTTGGCTGCATGCTCCGGTCGCCGTCGCCATCGGCATGATGCGGGGCACCGATTGGATGCTACCGGCCGGATTGATGGTAGCTATGGCACTAGCCGCAACGTTGTCGTGGCGCGCCGCGGGGAACGCACTCTCGACCCGCCTGATCTTTGCTGTCGCGCTGTTGGGCGAGGTGTCCGTGTTTACCTTCCAGTTCGCCGGACACCCTTGGCAGGTCGACACGCACATGTACTTTTTCGCAGCGCTGGCTAGCCTAGTCGCCTATTGCGACTACCGGCCGATCATCGCCGGCACCTTTGCGGTCGCATTGCATCATCTTGTGCTGAATTTCATCCTTCCGGCGGCGGTCTATCCGGGAGGCGCCGACCTCGGGCGCGTGGTTCTGCACGCCGTCATCCTGCTGATCGAGGCGGGCGTGCTGATCTGGCTTGCCCACAAGCTTTCGCAACTGTTCCTGACGGCTGCACAGAAAACCGCTGAAGCCGAAGCCGCTGGCGCCGCCCAGGCGCGCGCCAACAACGAGCGCATCGAGATCGAACTGCACTCCAAGCAGGACCGCGACGCGGCAAGGCGCGAACTCGCCTCCGGCTTCGAGCGCACGGTCGGCAGCATCGTCGAGGCGGTCGCCGTGGCCGCCCACGACATGCAGGGCCTGTCCACCTCGATGAGCAGCAGCAATGCTGAGACCGCACGCCAGACCGCGGCGGCCGCGACCGCGTCGACGCAAGCCTCCGCAAATGTCGAAACGGTGGCCTCCGCCACCGAAGAGCTGACCGCCTCGATCAGCAGTATCGCGCAGCAGGTGACGCGCTCGGCCGGAATTGCCGCCAAGGCGGCCGAAGAAGCGCGGCGCACCAATACTGTTGTCGAAGGGTTGGCTGCGGGCACGCAGAAGATCGGCGAGGTCGTGACGCTGATTCAAACTATCGCGAGTCAGACCAACCTGCTCGCCTTGAACGCCACCATCGAGGCGGCGCGCGCCGGCGAACACGGCAGGGGATTCGCGGTGGTCGCGAGCGAGGTCAAGGCGCTGGCCAATCAGACCGCAAAGGCCACCGAGGAGATTTCCGCGCAGATCCAGGATATCCAGAACGCCACCGGCGAGGCCGTGGCAGCTATTCAGGCAATCGGGGGAACCATCGCCGAGATCGACGAGATTTCCAACGAGATCGCCGCTGCAGTCGACCAGCAGGGCGCGGCGACGCGTGAAATCGCCGGCAATGTGCAACAGGCCGCGCACGGAACCAAGGACGTCAACGACAATATCCTCAGCGTCACCAGGGCATCCGACGAAGCGGGCCGCGCCGCCTCAAAAATGCAAGACGCGGCAAACGGGCTGTCGTCGCAGTCGGCGCGGCTCAAATCCGAGGTCGACAGCTTCCTGGGATCATTGCACGCGGCGTGAAGAAGGGAGCTCTCTCGCCCCGCTCTTGCGCGGAGGTGAAAAAATCAAATCTTCTGATTATACTCGCCGACCTCGGGATGGGTGCGCAGCACCTTGTCCACCATCTCGAACATGTCGCGCATGCGCTGTTCCGAGACCGGGCTCTCGACCACCACCACCAGCTCCGGCTTGTTGGATGAGGCCCGCACCAGGCCCCAGCTGCCGTCTTCCACGGTGACGCGCACGCCGTTCACCGTGACGAGATCGCGGATCGGTTGCCCCGCGGCCTTCTCGCCGTTTTTCTGCATCGCCTCGAAATGCTTCACGACGGCCTCGACGACGCCATATTTGGCCTCGTCGGCGCAGTGCGGCGACATCGTCGGCGACGACCAGGTTTTCGGCAGCTCGTTCTTCAAATCCGCCATCGATTTGCCGGGCGCCCGATCGAGCATCTCGCAGACCGCGATCGCCGATATTAAGCCATCGTCATAGCCACGGCCGAACGGCTTATTGAAGAAGAAATGCCCGGACTTCTCGAAGCCCGCCAGCGCGCCCAGCTCGTTGGTGCGGCGCTTCATGTAGGAATGGCCGGTCTTCCAGTAGGTCGCCCTCGCGCCCTGCTTCTGCAATACCGGATCGGTGATAAACAGGCCGGTCGATTTCACGTCGACCACGAACTGCGCGTTTTTGTGGATCGCCGACATGTCGCGCGCCAGCATCACGCCGACCTTGTCGGCGAAAATCTCTTCACCGGTATTGTCGACCACGCCGCAGCGGTCGCCGTCGCCGTCGAAGCCCAAGCCGACATCGGCCTTGTGGGCGAGCACGGCGTCGCGGATCGCATGCAGCATCTCCATATCTTCGGGGTTCGGATTGTATTTCGGGAAGGTGTAGTCGAGCTCGGTATCGAGCCGCACCACCTCGCAGCCGATCTTTTCCATCACCTGCGGCGCGAACGCGCCCGCGGTACCGTTGCCGCAAGCGACCACGGCCTTCAGCTTGCGCTTCAGCTTGGGGCGATTGGTGAGATCGGCGATATAGCGCGCCGGGAAATTCTCGTGAAACTGATAGAAGCCGCCGACCCTGTTCTTGAAGTCGGCGTTGAGCACGATTTCCTTTAAGCGCGTCATCTCGTCCGGGCCGAATGTGAGGGGACGGTTGGCCCCCATCTTGACGCCGGTCCAGCCATTATCGTTATGCGAAGCCGTCACCATGGCGACGCAGGGCACGTCGAGATCGAACTGGGCAAAATAGGCCATCGGCGTCACGGCGAGCCCAATATCGTGCACCTTGCAGCCCGACGCCATCAGGCCCGAAACAAGCGCGTATTTAATCGAGGCCGAATAGCCGCGGAAATCGTGGCCGGTCACGATCTCCTGCTTGGCGCCGAGTTCCGCGATCAGGGCGCCCAACCCCATGCCGAGCGCCTGCATGCCCATCAGGTTGATTTCCTTGTTGAGCAACCAGCGCGCGTCGTATTCGCGAAAGCCGGTCGCCTTCACCATCGGCTCGGATTCGAAGGCATACGTATTGGGAACCAGCACGGATTTCGGCTTGGGAAACATCAGCGGCGGCCTCGTCGTGAAATGCAGAGAGTGCAGCCATAGCGAATGCGCGCCCGAAGCGGAAGGCAGGATCAGCGCTTTGTGACGATTATCGTGGGGCGGATCCGAAAACTGCGACAACTTTGGCCGCGCCAGCTATTGGGGCTCACGTGCGGTTTCCTGTTCAAGGACCGCCTTCAAGGCAGGCAAGGCATGTTGCACCGTATCCCAGATAAATTGGGCTGCGACGTCTTCGTAGTTGTGGCGGTAGACGTTTCCCGCTCCGGCCATCTGTTTCCATGAGATGGTCGGGTGTCGAACCTTCAGCTCGGCCGGCAAACGCCGCGAGCCTCGGAAATGATTTCCAGGCAGCGGGTGACTGCATAGACAGAACGCAGGTCTGCCTTGAACGTTTCGCGATCGGAATCTCGGACGAACTGCGTTGCTAGATCGATGTGATGCAGCATATCGAGAAGAACACCCTGCACCCGCTCAGAATGCATAGATCACATCAGCCGTCGCCACGTGACGGACATAAGATTTGAGACTTTCGCGATTCACAACATCGACAGGTCCATCAAAGAGCTTAGCGATGAACTCCTTGAGGTCCACGTAGTCGTAAACCGTAATGCGAGCGTCCGGATCGATCTCGATCATGATATCGATGTCGCTATCGGACCGCCTGTTGCCTCTAGCCATAGAGCCGAACAAGGCAGCGTGCTTTACCCCGCGCCCGCGCAGGGTCGGCTCCGAGCGTCGCAATATCTCAAGTGCGTCCGAGCTATCCATGAACGCAATATAGCATGACCCGCTGACGATCGGGAGAGGCCGATTTGTCCATGAGCGTCGTTGGATGACCAGCCATCCGAGCACCGGTAGCCTTACTGCTCCAGCACCATCTGCCCGTTGGCATATTCGAAACGCTTCAGTCTCGACAGGAACGAGAGACCGAGCAGGTTTTCGGACAGTGCCTCATCGGGCAGAACCATGGCATCGACGTCGCGCACGATGATGCCGCCGAGATCGACCATGGCGAGCCGCGCGCGCGCCGCCTTGATGGTGCCGTTGGCGGTGGAGACGGTGGCTTTGTACTCGCCGGGCAACGGACGAAGGCCGAACCGCGCCGCGGCCGTTTCGTTCAACGCCACCACGGACGCGCCGGTATCGACCATGAAAGCGATGCGCTGGCCGTCGATCCGGCCGTCAACCTGGAAATGGCCGCGGGCATCGCGCGGAATGTTGAGGCTGCGGCCGGTCGCCTGCGTCGGCGTTTCGACCCGGGCAACTTTGCTCGACGCCGTCATCGCGGAAGCGGGCGCCGGCGTCATCTTGTCGGCCATATGCGCCATGAAGGTGCCAAGGCCGGCGACGATGGCCGCAGTGATCATAAGGTTACGCATGACGCCACACGAATGGTTACGACGGCCGATTTGACCACGTCAGCCGCAATTCTGCGACCGAACGGCGCCGGCAGAGCCGGCCATTTTGAGGAAAAGGATGACCGAAGTGTTAACGCGCCTCACGTTCCACGCGGTTTGACCCGGCGTGTGGGCAGCGCATTCGCGGGGTCCTCCGGCCAGGGATGGCGCGGATAGCGTCCGCGCAGATCGGAACGGACCGCGGCATAGCTGCCGCGCCAAAACCCGGGCAGGTCGCGCGTCACCTGCACCGGGCGGTGCGCGGGCGACAATAATTCGAGCACCAGCGGCACCGCGCCTTTGGCGATCGAGGGATGGGTATTGAGCCCGAACAATTCCTGCAATCGGACCGCAATGGTCGGCCCCTGCTCGGCTTCGTAGTCGATCGGAAGCTTGCTGCCGGTCGGCGCCTCGAAATGCGTCGGCGCCTCGCGCTCCAGCCGCGCGCGCAATTCCCACGGCAGCAAGGTCTGCAACGCCTCCGACAGATCGGCGGCCGAAACACCTTTTAGCGATAGCTTGTCGTACAGCGCCGGCACCAGCCATTCATCGCGCCGGGAGACCAGGGCGTCGTCGGACAGGTCGGGCCAGTTTTCGCCTTCAGCCTTGCGCAGGAAGGTGACGCGATCGCGCCATTGTTTCGTGGCGTTCGACCACGGCAATTTGTCGAGCCCGGCGCCGATCAGCCCGTCGGCGAGAATGCGCGCGGTCTCTAGGGAAGGCGACAATGCCAGCGGCGCTTCCGAAAGGGTGATCGCATGCAGCGTCCGCTTGCGGCGCGCGCGCAAGCCAAGCGCGGCGCGATCGAAGAAAACCTCGTCGGCGTTTTCGATCTGATCGGCAAAGCGCTGCTCGATTTCACCTTGGGTGATCGGCGCTGCCAGCAAAATGCGTCCCTGCGCCGCCGTGCCCGCCAGTTCCGCAACCGCAATGTAGTTCTCACGCGCCAGTGCCGAGGTCTGCTCCACCGCGGCGCCGCGACCGTTGGCAAGCACAAAACTGCCATTGCCGCGATTGCCCGCGACCCGATCTGGGAAAGCAAGCGCGAGCATGACGCCGGTTGTCAGCTCCCCTGCCCCTTGCCGAGGACGAGACTCCGACGCCGCCACCTGCGACGCCCAGCGCTGCGCGAGAGCGCGCGCACTGGAGGAGCGCGGCGAGCGGTCGCGGCGGAACTGATCGAGCCTATGATCAAGATCGACGCTATCGCCGCCGAGGCCGCGCTCGGTCAGCACGGCGGCGATTTCCGCAGCCTGCCCGCCCGCCCCCAGACGGTGCGAATCGACGATCATGCGCGCCAGCCGCGGCGGCAGCGCGAGCGCGCGCAGGCTCTTGCCTTCCGCCGTGATGCGGCCGTCGCCGTCGAGCGCCCCAAGTTCGACCAAGAGGCTTCTCGCTTCCTTTAGCGCGGGTGCCGGCGGGGAATCGAGAAACGCCAGTTTGGCGGGATCGGCTACCCCCCATTGCGCGAGGTCGAGCACCAGCGAGGACAAATCGGCGCTTAATATTTCGGGCTGGGTATACGCGGCAAGCGAGGCAGTCTGCGGCTCATCCCACAGGCGGTAGCAAATGCCCGGCTCGGTACGCCCGGCACGGCCGCGGCGCTGGTCGACGGCGGCGCGCGAGGCGCGCACGGTCTCGAGCCGCGTCAGCCCGATGTCGGGCTCATACCGCGGCACCCGCGCCATGCCGGAATCGACGACAATGCGCACGCCCTCGATGGTCAGCGAGGTCTCGGCAATCGAAGTCGCCAGCACCACCTTGCGGTACCCTCTTGGCGCCGGCGCTATCGCGCTGTCCTGCACGCCTGCGTCAAGCGCGCCGAACAGCGGCACGACCTCGACGCTGGCGTCATGCACGCGCTCGCCCAGCAAATTCTGGGTGCGGCGGATTTCGGCCGCGCCCGGCAGAAACGCCAGCACCGAGCCGGCATCGGCGCGCAACGCGGACACAATTGCATCCGCCATCTGCCGCTCCAGCGGCGCGTCCGGCTTGCGCCCGAGATAGCGCGTCTCCACCGGAAAAGCGCGGCCTTTGCTTGATATGACCGGCGCTTCGCCGAGCAGTCTTGCGACCCGTGCGCCGTCCAGTGTCGCCGACATCACAAGAATGCGCAGCTCCTCGCGCAGGCCGGTCTGCGCATCGCGCGCCAGCGCCAATCCTAGATCGGCATCAAGCGAGCGCTCGTGAAATTCGTCGAACATGACGGCGGCGATGCCGCTCAATTCGGGGTCATCGAGAATCTGGCGCGAGAAGATGCCTTCGGTGACGACTTCTATCCGGGTCGCACGCGAGACCTTTGAGCCGAATCGGACGCGGTAGCCCACGGTTTCGCCGACGCGCTCGCCAAGCGTAAGCGCCATCCGCTCGGCACTGGCGCGCGCCGCGATTCGCCGCGGCTCCAGCACGATGATTTTCTTACCCCTCGCCCAGGGCTCATCGAGCAGCGCGAGCGGCACCCGCGTGGTCTTGCCAGCGCCGGGAGGGGCCACCAGCACCGCGGCATTGTTGCCCGCGAGTGTCCGCGCGAGATCGTCGAGTACGGCGTCGATCGGAAGCGGCGTGTCGAAGGAGCGGGGCAATCGCGGCTCGCGTTCGGTTCTTCCCTTCTCCCCCTGTGGGAGAAGGTGGCGCGGACGAAGTCCGTGCCGGATGAGGGGTCTGCATCCGCGGAGAGCGACCCCTCACCCGCCCTCGCTTCGCCATAGCCGATGCAATGCATCGGCGTACTATTTGCTAAGAACGGCGGCCGGAGGCCGCCTGCGCACCCTCTCCCACGAGGGGAGAGGGGAAGAAAGGCATCAATTCCGCGGTTCGGGCGGGCGCCCAACGCTCTCATATGTGAACCCGTGCGCCGTCATGTCCTCGGGACGATAGATGTTGCGCAAATCGACCACGACCGGCTGCGCCATCTCGCGCTTCAACCGTCCGAGATCAAGCGTGCGGTATTGCACCCATTCGGTCACCACCACCATCGCGTCCGCGCCCTTCACACATGCGTAAGGATCGTTGCAATATTCGATGTCGGGCAATTCCTTGCGCGCCTGCTCCATGCCGACCGGATCATGCGCGCGCACTTTTGCGCCCATATCGAGCAACCCCGTGACCAGCGGGATGGACGGTGCCTCGCGCATGTCGTCGGTGTCGGGCTTGAAGGTGAGGCCGAGCACCGCGACCGTCTTGCCGCGCAAGCTGCCGCCGGCGGCATTGGAAACCTTGCGCGCCATCGCGCGCTTGCGGTGGTCGTTGACCCCAAGCACCGCCTCGACAATGCGCAGCTGCACGTCATAATCCTGTGCGATCTTGACCAGGGCGCGGGTGTCCTTTGGAAAACAAGAGCCGCCGAATCCGGGCCCCGCGTGCAGGAATTTCGAGCCGATCCGGTTGTCGAGCCCAATGCCGCGCGCGACCTCCTGCACATCGGCGCCGACTTTTTCCGACAGATCGGCCATCTCGTTGATGAAGGTGATCTTGGTGGCGAGAAATGCATTGGCCGCGTATTTGATCAGCTCCGCGGTGCGCCGCGCGGTGAACATCAGCGGCGCCTGATTGAGCGACAGCGGTCGATAGACATTTCCGAGCAGTTTTCGCCCACGCTCGTCTGAGGTTCCGACCACGATGCGATCCGGGAACTTGAAATCGCGGATCGCCGCGCCCTCACGCAAGAACTCCGGATTGGAGGCGACCACCACATCGGCCGACGGGTTGGCTTCTCGGATCAGGCGTTCGACCTCATCGCCGGTGCCGATCGGCACGGTCGATTTGGTGACGACAACGGTGAAGCCCGAAAGCGCGGCGGCGATCTCGCGCGCGGCGGCATAGACATAAGTCAGGTCGGCGTGGCCATCGCCGCGCCGCGACGGCGTGCCGACCGCGATGAATACCGCGTCCGCCTCGGCGACCGGACCTTTGAGATCGGTGGTAAAATCGAGCCGGCCGGCCTTCACATTGGAAGCGACCAGCGCATCGAGGCCGGGCTCGAAAATCGGGATCTCGCCGCGGCGCAGGCTGGCGATCTTGGCGCCGTCCTTGTCCACGCAGGTGACCTGGTGGCCAAAATCCGCAAAGCAGGCGCCGGAAACCAGCCCCACATAACCCGTGCCAATCATGGCAATTCGCATGAAACAACCTGCCTTTGATGGTTAACGATTTGCGACCGCCTCTTAAAGCATTTGGCGGCAAAGAGGAAACCGGAAAAGCGCGAGAAAGCGGCACGTGGCTTTCTATGAATAAAGGAGAAAGAAACCGATCCGGCGGAAGATGCGGCCTTAGTCACGGCGAAATAGGACACCCATGGCGGCAAACCGCATATCCACTGAGCCTCGCGCGGTATCGGCTGCGGACGGACGCGTCGATTGGGTGGACTATGCCAAGGGCATCTGCATCGTCATGGTGGTGATGATGCATTCGGTGCTGGGGGTCGAGCTGGCCAGCGGCCAAACCGGCTTCATGCATGTCCTGGTGGCCTTCGCAAAACCGTTCCGGATGCCGGATTTCTTCCTGATTTCAGGGCTCTTCTTGGCCCTCGTGATCGGCCGCGACTGGCGCGTCTATCTCGACCGCAAGGTCGTCCACTTCGCGTATTTCTATGTGCTGTGGGTGACGATCCAGTTCGGCTTCAAGGCGCCCTCCTTTGCCGCCGAGACCAGCTGGAGCCATGTCGCGTTGCTCTATTTCGAATCCTTCATCGAACCGTTCGGCACGCTGTGGTTCATTTATTTGCTGCCGTTGTTTTTTGTCGTCACAAAACTGACACGCAAAATCCCGGCGCCCGCGATCTGGGCGGTCGCCGCCGCACTGGAGGCGGCGCATGTGATAACCGGCTGGACCGTGATCGACGAGTTCTGCGCGCGCTTTGTCTATTTCTATTCCGGCTATCTCTTTGCCGACGCGGTGTTCGCGCTGTCGGACCGCGCACGGGCGCGTCCCTCGCTGGCACTGGCAGTGCTCGCGCTGTGGGCGATCGTCAATGGCGGTCTCGTTGCCTTGGGCTACAGCGAACGGCCGCTGGTGTCGCTGATGCTGGGACTGGCCGGTGCCTGTGCCATCGTCACCCTGGGCACGCTGCTGGCACGGATGAGATGGCTCAATTTCCTGCGCTTCCTGGGCGAGCACTCCATCGTCATCTATCTGGCCTTCTTCCTGCCGATGGCAGCGACGCGGACGCTGTTGCTGCATGCCGGCCCGATCCACGATATCGGCTCGATCTCACTTATTGTCACCTTCGTCGGCGTCGTCGGCGCACTGGCGCTGTGGCGGATCGCTCTTGGTGTCGGGGCGAACTTCCTGTTCGAGCGCCCGCCGCTGTTCTGGATTGCGCCGAAGAAGGCCGGTCCCGTGTTGCAGGCGGCGGAGTAGCCTGTTCGGTGTCGTCGCCCGGGTGACCTTCTCGGGTGACGACAGCGCGGATAGCGTTGGGGCGAGACCAAAAATCGCCAGTCAAGGCTGTCAATCGGCGCAAAAATCCTTAGATTTCGGCCATGCCGAAAACCTCCCCCAAAGCCGCTCCGAAGCCCGTTGCCGTCAAAGCACCTGCGAAAGGCGACCATGTCTTCCTGGTCGACGGTTCCGGCTACATATTCCGCGCCTATCACGCGCTGCCGCCGCTCAATCGCAAATCCGACGGGCTGCAGGTCAATGCCGTGCTCGGCTTCTGCAACATGCTGTGGAAGCTGCTCCGCGAGATGCCGCCGGACAACCGGCCGACGCACCTCGCCGTCGTGTTCGACAAGTCCGAAGTCACCTTCCGCAACAAGCTTTATCCCGATTATAAAGCGCACCGGTCGGCGGCGCCGGACGACCTGATCCCGCAATTCCCGCTGATCCGCGAGGCGGTCCGCGCCTTCGATCTGCCCTGTCTCGAACAAATTGGATTCGAGGCCGACGATCTGATCGCGACCTATGTACGGGAGGCCTGCGAGCGTGGCGCCACCGCAACCATCGTTTCCTCCGACAAGGACCTGATGCAGCTCGTGACCGACTGCGTCACCATGTACGACACCATGAAGGACCGCCGTATCGGCATACCCGAAGTGATCGAGAAATTCGGCGTGCCGCCGGAAAAAGTGGTCGAGGTTCAAGCGCTGGCCGGCGATACCAGCGACAATGTGCCGGGCGTGCCCGGGATCGGCGTCAAGACGGCCGCGCAACTGATTGTCGAATATGGCGACCTGGAAACGCTGCTCAAGCGCGCCGGCGAGATCAAGCAGCCGAAGCGGCGCGAGGCGCTGATCGAGAACGCCGAGAAGGCGCGGATTTCACGCCAACTGGTGCTGCTCGACGACAAGGTCAAGCTCGAAGTGCCGCTCGACGAGCTCGCGGTGCATGAACCCGATGCACGCAAGCTGATCGCGTTTCTCAAGGCGATGGAATTTTCCTCGCTGACCCGCCGGGTCGCCGAGTATTCGCAGATCGATCCCGCGGATATCGAGCCGGATGTGGCGGCAAATAGCCGCGCCAGCGTTTTCGGATCTCTGCCGCTGGCCGAGAAGGTCGACCCGCTCGACGGTGCGACCGCGGGCGAAAGCGCGGCGGGTGCGGGATTATCCGAAGCGAGCACCCCCACCCCCGACCAGGTCAGAGACAGGCTCCCTCCTACAAGCGGAAGAGCGGGCAAGGGCGGAGGCGGCAAGGAGGACAAGGCCTCCAGCCTCAAGGGCACGCCGATTTCGCTCGCTGCCGCGCGCGCGGAAGCGGCGCGGAAAACCCCTTTCGACCGCAACAAGTACCAGACCATCAAGAATCACGATCAGCTCAACGCCTGGATCGCCCGCGTGCACGATGCCGGCCATGTCGCGATCGAGCTCAAGGCGAACTCAATCGATCCGATGCGGTCGGATATCTGCGGCATCGCGCTGGCCTTGGCGCCGAACGATGCCTGCTATGTGCCGCTCGCCCACAAGCAATCCGGCAGCGGCGCCGGGCTGTTCGATGCGGGTCTTGCGCCGGACCAGATCAAGGCAAGCGATGCGCTCGGGGCGCTGCGGGCGCTCCTGGAATCGACAGGGATCCTCAAGGTCGGATTCAACATCAAGTTCAATGCCGTGATGTTCGCGCAAGCGGGCATCGCCGTGCGCAATTACGACGACGTACAGCTGATGTCGTACGCGCTCGATGCCGGCCGCAACGCGCACGGGCTCGATACGCTGTCCGCGCTCTGGCTCGGCCACGCCACCATGACCCATGGCGAGCTGATCGGCAGCGGCAAGGCCAAGCTGACCTTCGATCAGGTCGCGATTGACAAGGCGACGGCCTATTCGGCGGAGGACGCCGACGTGATCTTGCGGCTGTGGCGGGTGTTCAAGCCGCGCCTTCCCGCCGAGCGCATGACGACGGTCTATGAGACGCTGGAGCGGCCGCTGGTCTCCGTGCTGGCGCGAATGGAGCGGCGCGGCATCTCGATCGATCGCCAAGTGCTGTCACGGCTGTCGGGCGAATTCGCCCAGACCGCCGCGCGGGTCGAGGCCGAGCTTCAGGAGCTTGCCGGCGAGCCGATCAACGTCGGGAGCCCTAAGCAGATCGGCGACATTCTGTTCGGCAAGATGGGAATCCCCGGCGGCACCAAGACCAAGACCGGCGCCTGGTCGACCTCCGCGCAGATCCTCGACGAACTGGCGGAAGCGGGTCACGAATTCGCGAAAAAGATCCTCGAGTGGCGGCAGGTCTCGAAATTGAAATCGACCTATACCGATGCGCTGCCGACCTATGTGCATCCGCAGACCCATCGCGTCCACACCACCTACGCGCTGGCGGCGACCACCACCGGGCGATTGTCGTCGAACGAGCCGAACCTGCAGAATATCCCGGTGCGCACGGAAGACGGCCGCAAGATCCGCCGCGCCTTTATCGCAACCCCCGGCCACAAGCTGGTGTCGGCGGATTACTCGCAAATCGAGCTGCGACTGCTTGCCGAGATCGCCGATATTCCCGTCTTGAAGCAGGCGTTCCGCGACGGGCTCGACATTCATGCCATGACGGCATCCGAAATGTTCGGCGTGCCGATCAAGGACATGCCGAGCGAAGTGCGCCGCCGCGCCAAAGCGATCAATTTTGGCATCATCTACGGCATCTCCGCCTTTGGACTAGCCAACCAGCTCGGCATCGCCCGCGAGGAAGCCTCCGCCTACATCAAGAAATACTTTGAGCGCTTTCCGGGCATCCGCGCCTACATGGATGAGACGCGCGATTTCTGCCGCACCAACGGCTATGTCACGACGCTGTTCGGGCGGAAGTGTCACTACCCCGATATCAAGGCTTCCAACGCCTCGATCCGCTCGTTCAACGAGCGCGCCGCGATCAACGCCCGCCTGCAAGGCACCGCCGCCGACATCATCCGCCGCGCCATGATCCGCATGGAAGACGCGCTCGCCCAGAAGAAACTCTCGGCACAGATGCTGCTGCAGGTGCACGACGAATTGATCTTCGAAGTACCCGACGAGGAGGTCGCCGCGACCTTGCCGGTGGTGCAGCACGTCATGCAGGACGCCCCCTTCCCGGCCGTGCTGCTTTCGCTGCCGCTGCAAGTCGACGCGCGGGCGGCGGACAATTGGGACGAGGCGCACTAGCGGTCGAGCGTTGTAGTAAAGGGGATCAGCATCCCGGCGAGATCGATCGCTAGCGGCGCGGCATGTCACTGTGAATTAGACGAACTGAACGATGCAAACTCACCGCAGGCCATTATCCGACCGATTAGCTGCCTTTCCTCGCCTGGGTTTGGCCAATCTGCCGACCCCGCTCGAGCCGATGAAGCGACTGACGGCTCATCTCGGCGGACCGCGGCTATGGGTCAAGCGCGAAGATGCGACCGGGCTCGGTTTTGGCGGCAACAAGTTGCGCAAGCTCGACTACGTCCTGCACCAGGCACTTTCGAGCGGCGCCAATACCATCGTCTCAGGTGGCGTCGTGCAATCGAACAGCCAGCGGCAGGTTGCGGCGGCCGCGGCCAAGCTCGGCCTTGCCTGCCACCTTGCCGTCTACCATGGCCGACTCGAACCGCCGACGCCGGAATACAAGACCTCGGGCAACGCGTTTCTCAATCGGCTGTTTGGCGCGCACCTCCACGACGTGCCATGGACGGGTGACCGCAATGCCGCCATTCGCGCGCTCGTCGGCGATCTCGAAGCGAAGGGTCACAAGCCGTATTTTGTGCCGTACGGCGTCTCGAATGCCCTGGGGGCGGTCGCCTATGCCACCACGATTTCGGAGATCGAACCGCAGGCAGCGCAATTGGGCTTCGCACCAGCCGCTATCGTGCACTGCACCGGGAGCGCCGGCACGCAGGCTGGTCTCGTCATCGGTGCAGCCCTGGCAATGCCAGACACGAAAATCGTCGGGATCGATATCGACGCCGAGCCGACACGGGTGCGAGCCGATGTCGTAACGTTTGCGCAAGGAGCGTCTGACCTGCTTGATGTTCCGTTCGACGAAGCAACGGTGGAGGTCGTCGCGGGACATGCCGGACCTGCCTACGGGGTCCCGCATGAAGCCACACTCGAAGCGATCCGGCTTGCCGGCCAGCTCGAGGCGCTTCCACTCGATCCTGTTTATTCGGGCAAAGGGCTCGCGGGCTTGATCGCCCTGATCCGCCAGGGGCGCTGGCGCAAAGACGAGGACGTCGTGTTCGTGCACACCGGCGGCGCGCCGGCGCTTTTCGCCTACCAGAGCGCGCTCGGCATCTGAACTGGATCGCCTCGCGATCCGGGCGAAGGCGCAGATGCCGGCCGCTGCCGCCCCTCCCCGAAATATTTGATCAACGATCACGCCCGATACGAAATGGCATCGCGACCTGATCCGCGTTAGATTGTTTCACGTCTTTCCCTTGCGAGTCTCCCATGCCCCATCTCTCTTCTCTGCTCGCCTTCGCGCTGGTCTCGTTCGGCATGGTGCTGACACCTGGGCCGAACATGATCTATTTGATTTCGCGCTCGATCACGCAGGGGCCGGCGGCCGGCATCGTTTCGCTCGGCGGCGTCGCGCTCGGCTTTGTGTTCTACATGCTGTGCGCCGCGTTCGGCATCACTGCGCTCTTGTTGGCGGTGCCTTATGCCTATGACGCGCTGCGGCTGGCGGGCGCGGCCTATCTGTTATGGCTGGCGTGGCAAGCGCTCAAGCCGGGCGGCCGCTCGCCGTTTCAGGTGAAGAAGCTCGCGGTCGATGGTCCGCGCAAATTGTTTGCAATGGGTTTGGTCACCAATTTGCTCAACCCGAAGATCGCGATGCTCTATCTGGCGCTGCTGCCGCAATTCATCGATCCCGCGGCAGGAAGCGTGCTGACGCAGTCGCTGGCACTCGGATCGATCCAGATCTTAATCAGCGTCAGCGCCAACGCCATGATCGCGCTCGCCGCCGGATCGATCGCGCTGTTCTTAGGCACGCGGCCGACTTGGCTGTTGGTGCAGCGCTGGCTGATGGGCACCGTACTGGCGGGGCTCGCGGTAAAGTTGGCGCTGGAGACGAAGCGGGCTTAGCGCGCGCTCAATCCAGCTTCGCTTCCATGCCGCGTTTCACGGCCGGCCGCGCCATCAGTGTGTCGTACCAGCGCTTGACATGCGGGAAGTCCGAAAGCTCCACCTTGTGGCGCGGGTGCCGCCAGGCCCAGCCGAGGATCGCGAAGTCGGCGACCGACAGCGCGCCGGCGACGAATTCGCGGCCTTCCAAGCGACGGTCGAGCACGCCATAGAGCCGCCGCGTCTCGGCCATGAAGCGCTTCAACCCGTAGGCACGGTCAGTCTCATTCTCCAGCGCAATGAAATGATGCACCTGGCCGGGAAACGGCCCGAACCCGCCCATCTGCCACATCAGCCACTCATAGACCGGAATACGCTCGCCGAGCGGTTTGGGCACGAATTTGCCGGTCTTCTCGCCGAGATAAAGCAGGATCGCGCCGGATTCGAAGATGCTGACCCTTTTGCCGTCTGGCCCGTCGGGATCGACGATCGCGGGAATCTTGTTATTGGGGCTGATTGCCAGAAACGAGGGCGCCATCTGCTCGCCCTTGGTGATGTTCACCGGGACTACTTTGTAGGGCAGCCCCATTTCCTCCAAAGCAACCGATATCTTGCGGCCGTTCGGCGTGTTCCAGGTGTGCAGTTCGATGGTCATTCCGGTTTCCCCCTAAAGTTTGATATCCCGTACCCCGGAATCTCAGGGCGTTACAACCGCGGTCGCGGTATACCGGATCATCACCGATGACGTTAATGGTTGACGGCACGACGCCGGCTCTGGAATGCGCGCCCGTCCGCCAATAAAATGAGATGCTGCCTCACAGCTTCACGGGAAAATCCTTGTCCAAATCAGCCTCCCGCGCCCGCCTCCACGAGATCATCCGCAAGCGCTCGTTCGGCCGCGGGGAAATCACGCTGGCCTCGGGGCGCAAGAGCAACTTCTATTTCAACCTCAAGCCGACCATGCTCGATCCGGAAGGTGCCGCGCTGCTGGCGGAGCTCACCTATGAAGCGCTGAAAGAAGACAATCTCGATTATATCGGCGGACTGGAAATGGGCGCGGTACCGCTGGCCGGCGCCATCGCGCAGCTCTCCTGGATCAAGGGCCATCCGATCGCGGCGTTTTTCGTGCGCAAGAAGCCGAAGGAGCACGGCGCGCGCCTTGCGGTCGAAGGGCTCGCTAACGACGAAAGCCTGCAGGGCAAGCGCATTGTGATCGTCGAGGACGTCACTACCACCGGCGGCTCGGCGATGAAGGCGGTGGAAGCGGTGCGCGATGTCGGCGGCAACGTCGCGCTGGTGTTCACCATGGTAGATCGCGAGGAAGGCGCCAAGGATACTTTCGCGGAAGCCGGCCTGACATTCCGCTCGCTCTACCGGGCCAGCGAATTTTTGTGAGCTTGATCGCTTTCTCCTCTCCCTCGCCCCCGCCTTGCGGGTGAAGGGATGAGGTGAACAAACAACCGCATTTCTTTTCGGCGCAGAACGCTGCGCTGACCCCTCGTTTACCATCCCCCGTTAAGGTTATCCGAAGCTGAGGCATCCTCTTGCCTCGGCCCGGGTTGGTTGCGTCGCGTGGAGTAAGCGTTGCGTAAAGAGTTTTACAATTCGCGCATGCGTCGCCGCGCGTTGCTTGTCGCCATCGCGTTCGCCGTGCCGGTTGCGCTGGCCCCACGCATGGCCTGCGCCGAAAACCTGTTCGATTTCTTCTTCGGCGGGGCGCAGAAACAGCAGCGCCAGCCGCTGCCGCAGGCGGGTTTCTTTGCTGACCCGATGGGCACTGACCCGCAGCCGGCACCCTCGCCGCCGCGGCCCGCCGTCGCAAGCTCAGGCCCTTCATTCTGCGTGCGCAGCTGCGACGGCCGGTACTTTCCGCTGATGCGCAGCAGCGCCTCGCCGGTCCAGATGTGCCAGGCATTCTGCCCCGCGAGCCCGACCAAAGTGTTCTTCGGCTCCAGCATTGACGGTGCTTATTCCTCCGCTGGCGAACGCTACGCCGACAGCGAGAATGCCTTCGCCTACCGCAAGGAACTGCGCGCGGACTGCACCTGTAACGGCCGCGATCCCGCAGGGCTGGCCCCGGTCGACCTGACGCTTGATGCGTCGCTGCGTCCCGGCGATGTGATCGCCACCACCGACGGGCTGGTCGCCTATTCCGGGGTGCGCGTCGGCAACAACCAGACCGCGGAGTTCACGCCGGTTGCGTCCTATCCGGGACTGACGGCGGATGTTCGCGCCCGGTTAGGCGACATGAAGGTAGCGCCGGTCACAGCCGACATGGTCGCCAGCGATGCGCCGACGCCGGCCGCATCGCCATCCGTGACGTCGTCGGTGCCGAAGTCAATCTCGCCGAAAGCGAAGCGCGCGGAATTGAATTAGGCCCACGAGACGTCGTCATTGCTGTGCGAGGAGCAATAGCTGCCGTCATTCGTTGTGGCTTTCTGGATTGCTTCGCTTGCGCTCGCAATGACGGATTCACCGCCCGACGATGACGCCGATCACGTTTGGCGCTGACAGGTATTTCTCCTCGATCGCGGCGCGCGCGAGAGCCCGGTTCTCCGGCGTCAGCAGACCGCGCTTTTCGGCAAGGATCATCCAGCAATAGCCCCACCAATCGGTCAGCATACCCTGGTCATCGACGAGGTCGTAGCCCGCTTGGGCTGCAAAGATGCGCGCATGCGCCTCATCCAGCGTGTCGAGAAAGGCGTGGTCTTCAGCGGAGAACAGATCGTCGCTGAAATCATCCGTGGTGTAGCCCCACACGGACAGGCACACCGCGTTGAATTCGCGGTCGATCTCGTCGTCGTCGACCAGTTTGCGGCGGGAAGCCTGATGCAGCCGCGACAGCGAGCGCGCGAAGTCGGCAATGCGGGTGAGCGCGAAGGAATCGAAGGCAATGGTGGACATGTAGTCCTCGAAGTCTCGGATAGGCCATAGATGTTGTGTCGGCAGCGCGCCGAATCACTATGATATATCAAAGACTTGCTAAAGTGTTCTTAATTCGTTCCAACGCAATATTCAAATCCGTCTCCGATCCCCAAGCGAAAGGGAGCGCCAATTGACGCCACATCAGGAACTCTGTTCACGCCCGGAGAACTACGGACAGATCGCGTTCCGCCTCACATCGCCGACAGTAACTTGTCGCCGCAATAATTAGCGTAGAACTTTCCGCCACATTGCCGGCGGATCGCGGCGCAGCGCGCGGCCGGCGAGGCATTGGCCGGCACGCTGAACGCGCAGCTCAGGGCATCGGCAGTCCGTCCCGTTTTGCCGGCGGCGAATGCCGCGCTCGAAACGCTAACGCAGCATACGAGCAACGCGGCGGCGAGAATCTCGATCGTCAGTCTCATGGTGCAGTCCTCCCCAAAACGATCGCGGCATTTGCCGTACTATATCACCAAAACAATAGGTCGGGATCGCGGCGTGTCGGCCCGGTCCTTGCATAAAATCATAGCAGCGCAGTGCACAAGCCGGCTCTCGACGGTTCCAGAGCCGGTGCAAGACGCGTATATTTTCGCGTGAGTCTCACGATCAGGATGTGACGGTTTGCAAGATCAAGCGTTCCCAGGAAATTTTCCCGCCCTCGGCCAGCCCGTCGATGAACTGGCGCTGGCGGAAATCAAAGGCGCCATTCTCGCCAAGCTCCGGCTGGCAATCGGCAAGGACGCTGGCATGGCGACCAAGCATGATTGGTACATGGCGGCTGCGCTGGCGCTGCGCGACCGCATCGTGCACCGTTGGCTCAGCACCGAAAAGCAGAGCTATGACGCCGGCAGCAAACGCGTCTACTACCTCTCGCTCGAATTCCTGATCGGCCGGCTGTTCAGCGACGCGCTGAACAATATGGGCCTGTTGCCGGTGTTCGAGGCGGCGCTGGGCGATCTCGGTGTCGGCCTGTCCGAACTCCGCAAATGCGAGCCGGATGCCGCCCTCGGCAATGGCGGTCTCGGGCGGCTCGCGGCCTGCTTCATGGAAAGCATGGCGACGCTCGCCATTCCCGCCATCGGTTACGGCATCCGCTACGATTTCGGCCTGTTTCGCCAGATCATCGCGAACGGCTGGCAGCACGAATATCCGGACGTGTGGCTGAGCCTCGGCAACCCCTGGGAATTGCAGCGGCCGGAGGTGGTCTACCACGTGCATTTCGGCGGCGGCGTCGAGTATGTCGAAGCCAACGGACGCGACCGCGCGATCTGGCACCCGGCCGAAACAGTGCAGGCGATGGCCTACGACACCCCGATCGTCGGTTGGCGCGGCCAGCACGTCAACGCGCTGCGGCTATGGTCGGCGCGTTCGCCCGATCCGCTCAACCTCGACGTTTTCAACACCGGCGATTATCTCGGCGCCAGCGCCGAGGAAGCGCGCGCCGAAGCGATCTGCAAATTCCTCTACCCCAACGACGAGAGCCCGGCGGGCCGCGAGTTGCGGCTGCGCCAGGAATATTTCTTCGTCTCGGCGTCGCTGCAGGATCTGGTCAAGCGCCACCTCTCGGCCGACGGCCAGTTGCGCAGCCTCGCTACCAAGGCCGCGGTGCAGCTGAACGACACCCATCCGAGCCTTGCCGTCACCGAGCTGATGCGGATCTTGGTCGATCTGCACAATTTCCGCTGGGACGAAGCGTGGAAGATCACGGTGGCGACATTGTCCTACACCAACCATACGCTGCTGCCGGAAGCGCTGGAGACCTGGCCGGTCGAACTGTTCGAGCGGCTATTGCCGCGACATCTGGAGATCATCTACCGCATCAATGTAGCGCACCTCGCGCTCGCCGAAACGCACTGTCCCGGCGATATCGATTTTCGCGCTGCGGTGTCGTTGATCGACGAACGGTCCGGCCGCCGGGTGCGGATGGGGCAACTGGCCTTCGTCGGCTCCCACCGCATCAACGGCGTCTCGGCGATGCATTCCGACCTGATGAAGGAGACTGTATTCCACGATCTCAACCATCTCTATCCCGGCCGCATCACCAACAAGACCAACGGCATCACCTTCCGCCGTTGGCTGATGCTGGCCAACCCAAAGCTGACCGATCTGTTGCGCGAGGTCTGCGGCGAAGCGGTGCTCGATGATCCCGCGCGGCTCGCAACGCTCGAGGCGCTTGCCAGCGACAACGCGTTCCAGCAGCAATTCCGCGACGTCAAGCACCATAACAAGGCGGCGCTGGCGCGCCTGATCGGGGAGCGACTCGGCATCAAGGTCGATCCGAACGCGCTGTTCGACGTCCAGATCAAGCGCATCCACGAATACAAGCGGCAATTGCTCAACATCCTGGAAGCGATCGCGCTGTATCAGGCGATCAAGGATGAGCCGCAACGCGACTGGGTGCCGCGGGTGAAGATTTTTGCCGGCAAGGCGGCGGCGAGCTATCGCTACGCCAAGCTGATCATCAAGCTGATCAACGACGTCGCCGAGATCGTCAATAACGATCCTGTGGTAGCCGGGCGGTTGAAGATCGCTTTCCTGCCCGATTACAATGTCAGCCTGGCGGAAATCATCATTCCGGCCGCCGACCTCTCCGAACAGATTTCGACCGCTGGCATGGAGGCCTCCGGCACCGGCAACATGAAGCTTGCGCTCAACGGCGCGTTGACCATCGGCACCCTCGATGGCGCCAATATCGAGATCCGCGACCATGTCGGCGCGGAAAACATCGCGATCTTCGGCATGGAGGCGATGGACGTGATGGTACGGCGCAAGCAGGGGCTGGATGCGACCGACGTGATCCGGCGCTCGCGGCAGCTTTCGCGCGCCATCAACGCGATCGGCAGCGGCGAATTCTCGCCGGGTGATCCCGGCCGTTTCGAATCGATCGCACATGCGCTGCGCTATCTCGACCATTACATGGTCAGCGCGGATTTCGATTCCTATTACCAGGCCCAGCGCGGCATCGATGCCCGCTGGCAAGTGGTCCCGGCGTGGACGCGCGCCTCGATCCTCAATGTCGCGCGCATGGCGTGGTTCTCGTCCGACCGCACCATCCGCGAGTACGCCGAGGAGATCTGGAACGTGCCGGTGCGCAGCACTCCGGTGCTGCAGGAGCCCGGCGTGCAGCGCGGCGCAACGCGCTAAAGGATCGGCAAACCCATTAAGTCGGAGGTCATTGAATTCGGCGGCAAGGTAGCGACATTGCGGCCGCCAAAGGGGCAATTCCATGCTGACGAAAGCACCGCATCTTTTCGACGATGCCACGCGGGTGACCGCCGGCGACAGCCGCTGGCAGGGGCGGACCAGCGACGACTACTGGGCGTTTGTCGGCCCGTTCGGCGGTGCCACGGCGGCCACGATCCTGCGCGCGCTGATGGAGCATCCGCAAGCTGCCGGCGACCCGCTTTCGTTGACCGTCAATTATTGCGCACCAATCGCGCAAGGCGACTTCGACCTCGACGTGCGCCTGGTCAAGGCCAACCGCTCGACCCAGCACTGGTGCGTCGAGCTGACGCAAGGCGGCGGCGACGTGGCAACGCTTGCGACCGCCGTATTCGCCGAACGCCGCCCATCCTGGTCACACCAGCAGGCGCCATTTCCGCAAAATAGGCCGTTCGAACAGACCCTTCCCTACGCCAACGTCGCGGCGTCACGGGTCAAGCAATATGATTTTCGCTTTGTCGAAGGCGAGCCGAAAGTGGCTAGCGGGTCCAACGCCGCGCCGGCAAACGCCTACTCCAACCTCTGGATCAGCGACCGCATTCCCCGCAAGATAGATGCGCTATCGCTCATGGCGATGTCGGACGCGTTCTTCGCCCGCATTTTCCATGTCAAACGCAAGCTGGTGCCGTTCGGCACGGTGTCGCTCACGACCTATTTCCACGCCGACGCGGACGATTTGGCGAAAGAGGACATCACCCGCGTGCTCGCCGTCGCCGACGCCAGGATTTTTCACAAGAGCTACGGCGACCAGTCCGGCGAGCTCTGGTCGCCGCAGGGTCGCCTGCTCGCGACCACGACCCAGATCGCGTATTTCAAGGCGTGAGAAAACACGTCCGACTTCGTCGTCTCCGCGAAGGCGGGGACCCATAACCACGTATTTATTGTTTTATCGGATCGCCGTCCCAGCGCGTCGCAAATAGAGCGACCCGTGGTTACGGGTCCCGGCTCAACGCCGGGACGACGAGATCACTCCGCCGCGAGCTTCACTTCCGGGGCGGCGGCGCGGACATCGGCGTCGACCTGGGCTTCGAACCTGGCAAAGTTCTTCTGGAACATCGCAACCAGCGCCCGCGCGGTCTTGTCGAACTCCGTCTTGTCGGCCCAGGTCTTCACCGGATCGAGGATGTGCGGCTCGACGCCGGGCAGCGAGGTCGGTACCGCGAAGCCGAAATATCTGTCGGTGCGGAAACTGGCGTTGCGCAGCGAGCCGTTCAGCGCCGCGGTCAACAGTGCCCGCGTCACCTTGATCGGCATGCGGCGGCCGCTGCCGTACTTGCCCCCGGTCCAGCCGGTGTTGACGAGCCAGCAATCGACGTCGTGCTTGGCGATCAAATCGCGCAGCATGTTGCCGTACACCGACGGATCGCGCGGCAGGAACGGCGAGCCGAAACAGGTCGAGAATTCCGGCTGCGGCTCCTTGCCGAGGCCGCGCTCGGTGCCCGCGACCTTCGCGGTATAGCCGGACAGGAAGTGGTACATCGCCTGCGCCGGCGACAGTTTTGCGATCGGCGGCATCACGCCGAAGGCGTCGGCCGCCAGCATCACGACGTTCTTCGGATGCGGCGCGCGACCACTGCGCGAAGCGTTCGGGATGAATTCAAGCGGATAGGCCGAACGGGTGTTTTCGGTCTTCCCGCCGTCGTCGAAGTCCGGCTCACGGGTGTTGGGATCGAGCATGACGTTTTCCAGCACCGCGCCAAACTGCTTGCTGGCGGCATAGATTTCGGGCTCGGCCTCTTGCGACAGCTTGATGCATTTCGCGTAGCAGCCGCCTTCGAAGTTGAAGATGCCGTCCGAGCCCCAGCCGTGCTCGTCATCGCCGATCAGCGTGCGCTTCGGGTCGGCGGAAAGCGTGGTCTTGCCGGTCCCGGACAGGCCGAAGAAGATCGCGGTGTCGCCGTCGGGGCCGACATTGGCCGAGCAGTGCATCGGCATTACGCCGCGCTCGGGCAGATAATAATTCAGCGTGGTGAATACGCTCTTCTTCATCTCGCCGGCGTAGTGAGACCCGCCGATCAGCACGATCTTGCGCGCGAAATCGATCGCGACCACGTTCTCGGAACGCACGCCGTGGCGTTTGGGATCGGCGCGGAAGCTCGGCAGATCGATCACGGTCAGTTCGGGCACGAAGCTCGCGAGGTCGGACGCATCGGGGCGGATCAGCAAGGTGCGGATGAAGAGGGAATGCCAGGCAAGCTCGGTGAAGATGCGGGTCTTGATGCGGAAGGTCGGATCGGCGCCGCCATAAAGATCCTGCGCGAACAGCGTCATGCCTTCGGCATGCTTGAGGAAATCCTGGTGGAGTGCTTCGAACTGCTCCGAGGTGATCGACTGGTTGCCGGCCCACCACATGTTCTTGTCAGTCAAGGCGTCGCGAACGGTGAACTTGTCCTTTGGGCTGCGGCCGGTGAAAACGCCGGTGTCCGCGCACAACGCGCCATCGGATGTCAGCACGGCTTCGCCCGCGCGCAGCGAGTGCTCGTAGAGCTGCGGCGCGCCGAAATTCCAGTTTACGCCCTTGAGTTTTTTGAAGCCGGATTTGTCGGCGCCGAAGGCACCGTTATGCACGCCCGTCTCTTGCACGAAGAACCTCCTCGAACCCGCATTTCTCCAGCGCGAAAGCCGCTCAACGCGCCTTGGTCGCGGTGACCGTCAATATAGCCCTGTGGGCCCGGTTCCGCGACCTAATACTCATGAACGCGCGGCTTGCCAAGCCGATCCCTTGGGTTTTGGTTTATTCGAAGGCAGCTCTCTAATCTCGTTCAATGACTTGCCGCAGCGCGAGGCATATGCGTTGGAATTGGGCTTGCGCGACAATCGGCCGCGATCTCGAAGGGTTTTTTCTCTATTGCGACGCACAACTGGCGGCCTAGCGGGCCGCGCCCTCGCCGATCAGGGCGAACGGCCCCCACCGAGCCGGATAGGCGTTTCCGGGAGATGAGGCGTCGTTGAGATAGCCAAGCATCGCTTGCCGTAACGCCTCGGCCCGCCCCATTTTTGGATTCGATTTGAGCCGATCAAAGGCCGAAATCGTGAGCCTGGTCGCCGCTGCCGAATCGACCGCCCAGTGCGACACCAGCAGCGCTCGCGCGCCGGCATAGAAGAACGAGCGTGCGAGTCCCGACAAGGCTTCTGCTCCCGGCTTGTCGCCGGCGATCGTATTGCAGGCGGACAACACCACCCAGTCGGCATTAAGTTTGAGCTGCGCGACTTCGCTTGCGGTCAACAGGCCATCGTCAAGCTCGGACGGCTGGCTTGGGATGCTGAGCGCGAGCGAGGGTTCGCCAACGCCTTTGACATCGCCCGCGACCAGGCCGTGGGTCGCAAAGTAAATGATGCCGTAATCGGCGAGCGGCGCACGCTTGACGGTGGTTTCGCTGGCGTCGGAGCCGAGGTGGATGTCGGCAGCGGCAGCGCCGAGATCTTTCGCCACCGCATTCAGTTCGTCGGCGGTATCCGGCAGTTGCGGCAGCGCCTGCGCGAGCCTCGCACGATCGACGCCGAGGCCCTGCCAGAAATCCGTATAGGCAATGTTCGTCACGCTACGGGATGCGGACTTGTTCGCGGCACGCTTGTCCGTGTTGCCCTGCTGGGCCGGATTGAACAGGGGATCGCCGAAACCGGTCATCGGCTTGACGGCCTGGTCCCTGCGCGCAAAGGCCCGCAGCGATTTCAAACTTGACACCGACGGCAACACCGACACCGCCTGACGCTTGAGCAACCAGGCAGCATCCCTATAGCCGTCGAATTTTTCCGGAATCGCGGCCGGTGGCTTCGCCGTCACCAGGAGATGGAACGGCAGCGCGGTCAGCGCGCCCGACGGCACCACGAGAAGGCTGCGCTTATCCCTCGCGAGTGCTTCCACCGGAGCAAGCAGCGTCGCATAAAGCTCATTGGCGAGCGCGAGGTCGAACAACCCGGACTTGCCCGACGCGTCGATCGCCTTGCTGACATCGAGGCCACGGCGAAAGGCGGCAACCTTTTGCGCGAGCGCTTCGGCGCCGAGCGGGACAGGCTTCCAGTCAAAGCTCTCGTGCGTCAGCGCGAAGACGTAGCTCTCCTTGTCGGCGACCGCGAACAACACCAGGGCTTCGTCTTGGGACAACAGCGCCTGGAGCTCCGCATGCGTCACCGGCTGAGGGTTCGACAGGGCGGCGTAATCGGGGAATTCGGCAGCGAGCGTCTTTTGCGTTCCGGCGCGCTCGGCGGAAATGGCTGAGAGACGCGCCCGGCTCCGCTGTTCGAGCGCGGCATCCCGCTTCGACGCCTGCTTGGAGACCGCCGCAACAATCGCCTTGTCGAGTGCCTCCGCCTCGCTACCAAGGTCCTGATCCCGGCGCACCAGCTCGGCGAGGCGATCGCTGCCGGCGGCGAGCCGCACCGCGAGCTTGTTTACGGCGGAAGCGGTGGACGACTGGGTGCCGCGTTGCATGACGTTGAGCGCATCGTCCAATGCCTTCTCGGTCGAGATCAGTTGCAGCCGCTGCGCGGCCAGCAGCACAGGAAGCGCCACGCGCACCTGCGCGCTTGCGTTTGCGATCAACCGTTCGACCAGCGGCAACGCATCGATCGCGCGGCCCTCGGCCTGATAGAGCGACGCCAGATTGTTCGTCGACGCGATCGTGTCCTGATCCACACCGACAGCCTGTTCGCGAATCGCAAGCGCCCGCTTGAACAGCGGCTCGGCATCGGCATAACGGCTCTGCCTTTGATAGAGGTCCGCCAGGTTGTTCAGCGACCGCGCGACATCAGGATGATCGTGCCCCAGCACCTTTTCACGGATTGCCAGCGAGCGCCTGATCAACGGCTCGGCGTCGGCCTTGTGGTCCTCGCTTTTTAGGACCTGGCCGAGATTGTTCACGAGCGTCGCGACCGCGGGGCTCTCCGGACCTGCTGCTTTCTCGTAGATCGCAAGTGCACGGCGGAACAGCGGCTCGGAATCGGCATGGCGGTCTTGCCGCTCGTAGAGCGTGGCAAGGTTGTTGAGGTATTTCCCGACGTCGGGATGGTTTGGCCCAAGCGATTTTTCGCTCAACTCCAGCGCCCGCTTGAACAGCGGTTCGGCCTCGGCGTAGCGGCCCTGCCGCTCGCAGAGCGCGGCAAGATTGCTCAATTCGGGTGCGATCGCCGCCGAGTCAAGGCCGACCGCTTTCTCCATGATGGCGATCGCGCGCTTGTACATAGGCTCGGCATCCGCATCTCGGCCTACGTCGCCGTAAAGCTGCGCCAAATTGTTCAGCGCGCCGGCAAGATCGCGGCTGGGCGAGCGCTTCTCCTGGTTCGCCAACATGGCCTGCGCCAGCGCGATGGCTTCGGAATATCTTCCGGCGTCGCCGAGTTCGGAGACTTTCGCGCTCTGCGCCGCCAAGCCCTGCGCTGACGATGGCGGGCTTAGACAAGCGCTCGCAAGCAGCGCCGAACACACTAACGCCCATCGATCGCCGGTTTTCATGATTACCTCGCGCACGAACCTGCCTTGGTCGCGGCAACGCGCGCCGACGTTCAAATCCGCGCGGGCGACCGCTATTCCTTGGCGCGCGCTTGCTCGGCGAGCTTGACCAGCATCTTGCGCAGTTCGGTGGGCCCGGTCACTCTTTGTGGAAAATCCAGCCGCAGCGTCGTGTCGCCGGCCTGCAGGTCGATGCCTTCGGGATCGCAGCCGGTGCAGCACCAATCGGCGCCCTCTGCGGCGAGCAATCTGGTCGCGTAGAGGTTCATAGCCTCGCGGTGGTCGGCATTCATGTGCTCGATTGCGCCCTGCTCGGCCTCAAGCAACGCGGTGGCATCGCCGATATCGGTCAGGAATTGGTCAGGCCTGAGGTCCACGATCCGGCCGAATCCGGCCACTAGATGCGCGCCCGAAGGGCGGATCCGGAAGAAGGAAAAGTCCTTGAAATTTGCAAAAGCTTCCGCGGAGGGATGAGCATTGAGATAGCGGCGGCACAGGTTGTCGAGTTCATCAGTGCCGGCCTCTTCCGCCCGGCCCGCCAGCATGATGCGCGCGCCCTCGAGCGGGTCGCCCGCGGCCCGTTCGTCCAGCATCAGCGAGACCCTGGGATCGGCCAGCACATTCTTGGTATGCAGCGCAAGCCGCGAAATCAGCAGAATCGGCGAACCGTCGGGGTGGCTCGCCACATTGACCAACGAGCAATAGGGGTCGCCCATGCCGGCCATCAGGGTCGCCAGGGCCCCCTCCCGGCGTCGCCGCAACAGCGATTTAGCGAGGTTCTGGGGGTCGAAATCGGCGGTCGGTTGCATCGATTTTACCTAGTTATCCTATTGCAATGCGGGCCATTTTTCGGGTAAACGGACGTCCACAAGAGTTGGGACGCATCGCCGAGCGAGGCGTTTTTGCGGAACTCGGTCACACTTCAGCCCAGCTTGCATTGCTCGTTGACCGTGTTCGAAGCCCATTTATGCGGCGCATCGCTGGATTGCTCGCCGTTTCAGCCACTGTCTATCTGAAAGCAGGCTCATGCCCACAATCGCCCTGGTCGATGACGACCGCAACATTCTCACCTCCGTTTCAATCGCGCTGGAAGCTGAAGGCTACCGCATCATGACCTACACGGATGGTGCCTCCGCGCTTGACGGCTTCCGCACCAGCCAGCCGGATCTTGCGATCCTCGACATCAAGATGCCGCGCATGGACGGCATGGAGACGCTGCGGCGGCTGCGCCAGAAGTCCGATCTGCCGGTGATCTTTCTCACCTCCAAGGACGAAGAGATCGATGAATTGTTCGGCCTGAAGATGGGCGCCGACGATTTCATCCGCAAGCCGTTCTCGCAGCGGCTGCTGGTCGAGCGCGTCAAGGCGGTGCTGCGCCGCTCGCAGCCAAAGGATCCGACCGCGGTGCCGAAGGAGAACGACGCCAAGGCGCTGGACCGCGGGCTGTTACGGATGGATCCGGAACGGCACACCTGCACCTGGAAGAACGAGCCGGTGACGCTGACGGTGACCGAATTCCTGATTCTGCAGGCCTTGGCAACGCGCCCCGGAGTGGTGAAAAGCCGCAATGCGCTGATGGACGCGGCCTATGACGACCAAGTCTATGTCGACGACCGCACCATCGACAGCCACATCAAGCGGCTGCGCAAGAAGTTCAAGGTGGTGGACGACGATTTTGAAATGATCGAGACCCTTTACGGCGTGGGCTACCGCTTCAAGGAGGCTTGATTTCAAGGCGCCATGCGCGCCTTGCGGACTGACGCCGTGGTCCGTCTGGGGTAGGCTGAAAGCAACGAGCATCGCAAGACTACGGATCGCAAGACTACGTGGGCACTAGCCATTGCTAGATCGAACGCAGCCTGATCAGAGCGTGCATACCGAGGGCGCTTCGTCGTCGCTCGCGCTGGACAATACCGCCGCCGAAAACCTGCCGGAGCAGCGCTGGCAGGGACCGCTGCGCTGGCTGAGCCGCGCCGGGCAATTCCTCTTCACGCTCAGCTTCTCCAGCCTCACCCGCCGCATCGTTTCGCTGAACATCGCAGGGCTCCTCGCGCTGGTGGCGAGCGTGCTCTATCTCTCGCAATTCCGCGCCGGCCTGATCGATGCGCGGGCGCAGAGCCTGTTGGTGCAAGGCGAGATCATTGCCGGCGCGATCGCAGCTTCCGCGACCGTCCAGACCAACGCCATCACCATCGATCCTGACCGGCTGCTCGACCTCAAGCCCGGCGAGAGCTATGGCGCGCCGGACGAACAGTCCGGGCTCGATTTCCCGATCAATCCGGAACGCGTCGCGCCGGTCCTGCGCACGCTGATCTCGCCGACCAAGACCCGTGCCCGGATCTACGATCCCGGCGGCGGGCAAATCCTCGACAGCCGTAACCTCGAAAATGTGCTGCGCTTCGACCTGCCGCCGCCGTCTTCGGAGAAGCCCAACATCGCCGAGCGCGCGATGATCGCGGTCCGCACCTGGCTCAACCGCGGCGACCTCCCGCTCTACCGCGAACTCGGGCCGGAAAACGGCAAGGGCTACGAGGAGGTTGCGGACGCGCTCAAAGGCCAGAAGCGCAGCATGGTGCGGGTCAACCCGCGCGGCGAGGTAATCGTCTCGGTCGCCGTCCCGGTGTTGCGGTCTCGAAATATTCACGGCGCCTTGATGCTCTCGACCCAGGGCGACGATATCGACCAGATGGTAACCGCCGAACGGCTTGCGATCCTGAAGGTCGGCGGCGTCGCATCTGCCGTCATGATCCTGCTGTCGCTGCTGCTTGCGAGCACCATTGCAGGACCCGTGCGCCGGCTCGCCGACAGCGCCGAGCGCGTCCGCCGCCGCATCAAGACCCGTGTCGAAATTCCCGACTTCACCCGCCGCCGCGACGAGATCGGCCATCTCTCCGGCGCGCTGCGCGACATGACGGACGCGCTCTATAACCGTATCGAGGCGATCGAGATGTTCGCCGCCGACGTCGCCCATGAATTGAAGAACCCGCTGACGTCGCTGCGCTCGGCGGTCGAGACACTGCCGCTGGCGCGCAACGAGAACAGCCGCGCGCGGCTGCTCGCCGTGATCGAACACGACGTGAAGCGGCTCGACCGGCTGATCTCGGATATTTCCGATGCCAGCCGGCTCGATGCCGAGTTGCAGCGCCAGGACATGGAGCCGGTCGATTTGCGCCGGCTGCTGACGACGCTGGTCTCGGTCGCCAACGAAACCCGGCTCGGCCATGACGTCACTGTCGAAGCCCGCTTCGAAGGCAGAGGCCCGGCCGACACTTTCTCGGTGCCGGGGCACGATTCGCGGCTCGGACAGGTGATCTCCAACCTGTTGTCCAATGCACAGTCATTCTCCAGCGCCGGCGGCAAGGTGCGCATCACCTGCCGGCGCGCGCGTTCCGACATCGAAATCATCGTCGACGACGATGGACCCGGGATTCGCCCGGATGCACTGGAGCGGGTGTTCGAGCGCTTCTACACCGACCGTCCGCATCAGGGTTTTGGGCAGAATTCAGGGCTCGGCCTGTCGATCTCGAAGCAGATCATGGAGGCGCATGGCGGTCGCATTTGGGCCGAGAACCGCGCCGGCGCGGTCGGGTCCGATGGCGAGGCGACGATTGCCGGTGCCCGCTTCGTGGTCAGGCTGCCGGCGCCATGACGGACGCCGGTGGCTCGAGCATCCACGCGTCTGCGGTCAGGGTCGGAAATCGTGGCGTCCTGATCCGCGGGCCGTCAGGCTCGGGCAAGTCGCGCCTTGCCTTCGATCTCATCACCAGCGGCCGTTCCGGGCAGATCGCGCCGGCCATTTTGGTCGGCGACGACCGTGTCCATCTGGACACAGGTGCAGGACAATTGCGCGTGCGCACCGCGCCGGAATTGGCTGGCCTCATCGAAATTCGCGGGCTCGGCATTCGCCGTTGCGAGTTCGCCGAGGAAGCTGTGGTCGGTCTCGTGGTCGACCTCGCGGCGGCCGATGCCGAGCGCCTGCCGTCACCGGAAGCGCTTATCACGCACATTTTCGGTGTTTTGATACCGAGAATCCCTGTGGGAGAGGGCTATGCGCCGCTGCCGCTGGTTGTTGCTATGCTGACGACAACCGAAAGTTCATCTTCCGTTAACCATTCCGCCGATTGTATGAAGGGAATTGGTAACCATATCAGGCCCACTATCGCGACCGAATAGACCGGCGCAGCTCCCCCACTTCCCATCCGATCAAGGGAGATCCGCAAACATCCCCTCTTGCGCAGGGGCTCTGGATGGTCAAAGTGGCGCGTTCGTGCGGTGCACCAAAAAGCACCCGCGAGGAGTTTCCGATGATTGGCCTAGTTCTGGTGACCCATGGGCGCCTTGCCGACGAGTTCCGGGCAGCGCTCGAACATGTCATGGGTCCTCAAAAACAAATCGAAGCAGTCACGATCGGTGCCGAGGACGATTCCGATTTGTGTCGAAGTGACATTATCGAAGCGGTTAACCGCGTCGATTCCGGCGACGGCGTCGCCATCCTGACCGACATGTTCGGCGGCACGCCTTCCAACCTCGCGATCTCCTGCATGAGCCGCCCCAAAGTCGAAGTGCTCGCAGGCATCAATCTTCCCATGCTGGTCAAGCTCGCCAAGGTCCGCGAGGAGCGCTCGCTGCCCGACGCCATCGCCATGGCCCAGGAAGCCGGCCGCAAATACGTCACCATCGCCAGCCGGGTGCTCGCCGGCAAATGAACGACGACGTCCCGGCGCCCGAAAATATCCCCGGGCCGCGCGTGCCGGCAGGCGCCATCTCCCGCGAACTTCTCATCATCAACAAACGCGGACTGCACGCGCGCGCCTCTGCGAAATTCGTCCAGACCGTCGAGCGCTTCAATGCCGAAGTCTGGGTGACGCGCGGCGGCGAGACCGTCGGCGGCACCTCGATCATGGGACTGATGATGCTGTCGGCGGCGCCCGGGACCACGATCGTGGTCTCCGCGATCGGCCCTGAAGCCGAGGCCGCGGTCAACGCCATCGGCGAACTCGTCGAAAGCAAGTTCAACGAAGAGAGCATGTAGTCCGCACGAACCATCTCCGCCGTCCCTGCGCAACACTGGCACGACCGAGATAGCTTCAGAACGGATTGGTGACGATGCCGCCATCGGCCCGCAAGGCCGCGCCGTTGGTGGCGCTCGAGGCCTTGGAACAGAGATAGCAGATCAGGTTGGCGATCTCCTCGGGCTTCGCGTAACGCTGCAACAGCGACCCTGGCCGGCGTTCGCTGAACGTGCGCGCCACGAGATCTTCGACGCTCGTCCCCATGGCCTCGGCGCGCGCCGAAAGCCGGGCCGACGTCAGCTCGACCCAGGTCGGGCCCGGCAGCACCGAATTCACGGTGATGCCGGTCGACTTGGTCTGCTCGGCCGCGCCGCGCGCGATGTAGAGCAGTGCGGCTTTCGAGAAGCCGTAATGCACCATCTCCTTGGGAACATAGATGCCGGATTCGCTCGAGACGAACACGACGCGGCCCCATTGCTTGTGATCCAGCATCCGCTTCAGGTAATGCCGCGTCAGACGCACGGCGCTCATCACGTTGACCTCGAACATCCTCATCCAGTCGCCGTCCTCGATATCGAAGAAGGCTTTCGGCTCGTAGAATCCGAGATTGTTGACGAGAATATCGACCTCGGGGAACTGCGCCACGAGAGCGGCGCAGCCTTCGGCGCTGCCGAGATCGAAAACCGCACCATGCAATTTGGCCGAAGGCGAAGATTGACTGATCTTCGCCATGGCCTGCGTGACGGCGGCATCATCTCGCCCGTTGATGATGACGGCCGCGCCCATTTGGGCGAGCCCAGCGACCGATGCGAACCCGAGCCCCCGCGTCGAACCGCTAACGAGTGCCAGCTTTCCTGTCAGATCGAGATCCATGTGCGGGCCCTTTGCAAGTCCTGTTCAGCTCGGCTGCCGACCGCCTATTTCGCGGGCGGGCCAATATAGATTTTCCAGTTGATCGCCGGCCCCGGATGCCCGCGGTAAAAGCGCTGCGTGGTCATTACCAGTTGCTCGGCATCTTTGGCATGCTGCGCCATCCAGGCTTCGCACGTAGGCAAGCGCCCATCGGTGGTATCGCAGATGCCGATGAAGCCGAGCCGCTGGGCTTCTTCTAGCGAAGTCAAGCCCGATGACCAGAGTTCGCCCGGGGTGAACGGCGCCGGATGATCGGGGCTATAGAACGTCATGGGCTCGCCAACTTCCGTCGTGCCGGCGACCACCGCCCAGCGCGAACCAAACCGGTCGTGCCACGCTTGCGTAAGCTCGCGGGCCAGTTGCGAGCGCGCCCCATAGCTGTTGGCAGCGTTGGGATTATCCTCCATCTCGCGCTCGGCGATGGCGGGTGCAGCGGCCAACGTCGCGAGCGTGAGCACGAGCCAGATCAGGGTGATGCGAAACAATGCGCGTTCGTGAATGCGCAAGCGGGGCATTGCGACCAGCGCCAGCGGCGTGAGGAAGAACAGCGAAATTCCCCAATCGGTTTTCATGTAGATCGTGAAGATCAAGCCGCCGAGCGGGGGGCCGATCGCGACAATGATTTGGATGATCCAGATGTTGAGAGCATGTGAGACGTTCACGCCCGCATTGACGCCGGGCGACCATATTCGCGAAAGTCGCGGCCGAGGGAACGATAACGCCAGCGCCGCGAGCGCCACTGGCACCGCCAGCAGCGCCAGATTGTGCCCGACATAGCCGAGCACAAGCTGGGCGCTTTGCGCGCGGTTCGACAGGCCATAGACGTCACCGGCATAGGTCAGCGGCACGAAATCGACTTGCTTCAGCCAGACCAGATGCGGGATCATCGCGACCGCAAGCGTCGCGATGCCAACCCATGGCGCCGGCGAGCGCAGGAATTTTAGTCGCTCGGGGTGAATCAGCGCCGCAAGCCCAATGGCACCGATCATGGTCAGCACCCAATATTTCGTCATCAGCGCCAGCGCGCCGGCGAGCCCGAGCCATATGCCGGATCGCCATGTGCGTTTCTCAAATGCGTGCAGATAGGCCAGCACGACGAGCGGCAAGGTGACGAGCTGCAACAGATCCGGATTGTACTTGAAGCCCTTGAAATTGAAGATCGGGTAGAGTGCGAGCATCACCACGACAAGGAACGCGCGCCGGCGATCCACGACGCGCAGCGCAATGAACCAGCAAATCACTATCCCGACGCCGAGCGTCGTCATCGCCAGCGCGTAGGTCGCCCAATCCTTGACCGGAAAGAAATAGAACCACAATCCCGCGATCCAGCCGGCCAGCGGCGGATGCTTGCCGTAACCGAGCTGGAATTTCTGTCCCCAGGCAAACGCTTCCGCGACGTCCATATGGACATCCTGCGCCGCTTTTAGATCGATCAGGATCAAGGTCCAGAGCAGACCATGCACGAGCGCGAAGCTGACCACGAGCCAAAGGCCGGACTTGGGACTGGTGGCGCGCGCGACCAGCCACGCCGCCAGCCGCCGGACGCTTAAGCGTCGGCGCGTACGCGAGGTCTCGGGCAAGAATGATGCAGTCGACATGGCAGAAGTGCGTAGCGCGTTTTTGACGCAAGTGGAATCAGCTTGGCGTGAACAAACCGCGCTAAAACGCGGCAATAAGGTTGCCGCGCCAAAGCGTGAATGCTATCCCGCGCCCATGACGACTGCCCCTATTTCCAACATCCGAAACTTCGCCATCGTCGCCCATATCGATCATGGCAAATCGACGTTGGCCGACCGGCTGATCCAGATCACCGGCGGGCTTACGGATCGCGAAATGGCGGGCAAGGAACAAGTGCTCGATTCCATGGATATCGAGCGCGAGCGCGGCATCACCATCAAGGCGCAGACCGTCCGGCTCAATTATCACGCCAAAGACGGCAAGGATTACGTCTTCAACCTGATGGACACGCCGGGCCATGTCGACTTCGCCTACGAAGTTTCGCGCTCGCTGGCGGCCTGTGAAGGTTCCCTGCTGGTGGTCGATGCCAGCCAGGGCGTGGAGGCGCAGACGCTCGCCAACGTCTACCAGGCGCTCGACAACAACCACGAGATCGTGCCCGTCCTCAACAAGGTCGACCTGCCGGCAGCCGAACCCGACAAGGTCAAGCAGCAGATCGAGGACGTGATCGGCATCGACGCGTCCGACGCGGTGATGATATCGGCCAAAACCGGCCTCGGTGTTCCCGACGTGCTGGAAGCCATCGTCACGCGCCTGCCACCGCCGCAGGGCGATGCCGACGCGACCTTGAAGGCACTCCTGGTCGATAGCTGGTACGACGTCTATCTCGGCGTCGTCGTGCTCATTCGGGTGGTCGACGGCGTGATGAAGAAGGGCAGCCGCATCCGCATGATGGGCACCAATGCGGCTTACGACGTCGAGCGTGTCGGTTTCTTCACCCCAAAGATGCAGCAAGTCGAGGAACTCGGCCCCGGCGAGATCGGCTTTATCACCGCCGCGATCAAGGAGGTCGCGGATACGCGCGTGGGCGACACCATCACCGACGACAGGAAGCCGGTCACCGAAATGCTGCCGGGCTTCAAGCCGGCCATTCCGGTCGTGTTCTGCGGCCTGTTCCCGGTCGATGCCAACGACTTCGAGGCGCTGCGCGCCGCGATGGGCAAACTGCGCCTCAACGACGCGAGTTTTTCCTTTGAGATGGAAACCTCGGCCGCGCTCGGCTTCGGCTTCCGCTGCGGCTTCCTCGGGCTATTGCATCTGGAGATCATCCAGGAGCGGCTATCGCGCGAGTTCGATCTCAACCTGATCGCGACCGCGCCGAGCGTGATCTACAAGATGCACCTGACCGATGGACAGGTGATCGAGATTCACAATCCCGTCGATATGCCCGACGTGGTCAAGATCGCCGAGATCGAAGAACCCTGGATCGAGGCTACCATCCTCACGCCCGACGAATATCTCGGCAGCGTGCTGAAGCTCTGTCAGGACCGGCGCGGCGCGCAGAAGGAACTGACCTATGTCGGCTCGCGTGCGATGGTGAAATACGACCTGCCGCTCAACGAGGTGGTGTTCGATTTCTACGACCGGCTGAAGTCGGTCTCCAAGGGCTATGCGTCGTTCGATTATCACCTGACCGACTACAAGCCGGCCGACCTTGTGAAGATGCAGATTCTGGTCAACAGCGAGCCCGTCGATGCGCTGTCGATGCTGGTGCATCGCACCCGCGCCGAGGGGCGCGGCCGCGCCATGGTCGAGAAAATGAAGGAATTGATCCCGCCGCACATGTTCCAGATTCCGATCCAGGCGGCGATCGGCGGCAAGGTGATCGCGCGCGAGACCGTGCGCGCGCTGCGCAAGGACGTCACCGCCAAATGCTACGGCGGCGACATCACGCGCAAACGCAAGCTTCTGGAGAAGCAGAAGGAAGGCAAGAAGAAGATGCGGCAGTTCGGCAAGGTCGACATCCCGCAGGAGGCCTTTATCGCTGCATTGAAGGTGGATAGTTGAGGCGATTTACAGCTTGTCAGGGCTAACATAGCCGATGCCGAAGCCCTGTATCCTCACCGTCCATGCCCGGGTCAGATTGCAAGAGCGCCGGATCGATCCTAAATGGATGGAAGATACGGTCCTTGACCCTGATTGGACCGAGACGGACCCCCGCGACCCAGCGGTTGAGCGCAGATTTCGGGTGTTTCCTCGACTTGGCGGGCGCATTCTGCGGGTGGCGTGTGTCGAAACAAATTTGGACATTCGCGTTATAAGCGTGATGTTCGACCGGAACGCGAGGCGAAGGCCATGACCGACATTACTTACGATCCCGAAGCCGACGCAGTGTACATTACCATCGCGCGCGGCAAGGTCGAGCGGACGGAGGAGGCCGGCCCTTTCATCTATGATGTCGATGCCGAGGGACACGTTGTCGGCATTGAAGTGCTGTCCGCGAGCAAGGTTCTCGCGCCCGGAGACTGGAAAAAAGCAGGTCCGCCGAAGACAGCGCACATCAGCGCGGCCGAATAGTATAATAGCGGGCCTGCGACACGAGCTTCGCGATCCACGCGTTCGGGCCGATCTCCGTCGCCAGGCAAAAATAATGGCACGGCATCCGGAGAATGACGCCATCGATCACTGGATCGAGGCGATCTACGATTGGGACAGGTTTAATTTATCGGCCCTTCCCCCATCTTGCCCTCCCGCGTCAGATGGACCACCATGCCCCTAATTGATCACTCGATAAAAAGGGGCGAGGAGAGGCATGAGCAAGCATCCCGGTCTGGACCTCGTCGAGCGCGCCCGGGCATTGCAGCCCCTGATCTCGCGCGAGGCAGATGAGATCGAGCGTACGCGGCGCCTGACGCCCGCGGTGACCTCCGCCCTGATCGAGAACGGGCTGTACCGGGTTCTGTTGCCACAGAGCCTCGGGGGGGCAGAGGCGCCGCTCGAAATCTTCATGCAGATGCAGGAGGAGATCGCCAAGGCCGACGCCTCCACCGCCTGGTGCCTCGGGCAATGCAGCGTCTGCGCGATGACCGCGGCCTACCTCGACCCCGATGCCGCCGACGAGATTTTTAACACCCCGCCCGGGATCCTGGCGTGGGGCGCGATCGCCCATGAAGTCCACGCCGTTCCTGGCGGCTACCGGGCCAGCGCGCGCTGGGACTTTGCCTCCGGCTCGCGGCAGGCGAGCTGGCTTGGCGCCCATGTGCGCGTCGTTGAGGCCGACGGCAGCCAGCGGAAGAAGCCGAGCGGCGCGCCGGAAATCCGCACCATCCTGTTCCCGGTGACGAGCGCCACCATGTACGACGTCTGGGACGTGATCGGGCTCAAGGGCACCGGCACCGACTCCTACTCGGTCGACAATCTCTTCATCCCGGACAAATTTGCAGCACTTCGCGACGACCCCTCCGCGTGCCACGAAAAAGGCCCGCTCTACAAGCTCACCACCAATGCGGTGTTCGGCATGGGCTTTGCCGCCACCGCGGTGGGCGTGGCGCGCTCTATGCTCGATGCCGCGATCGAGCTTGCGCGCAGCAAGCAGCCGCAGGGACTGGCGGCGATGCGCGACAATAGCGCCGTGCAGGGGTTGATCGGACGGACCGAGGCCACCTTGCGCGCGGCGCGCGCCTATCTCTATGCGACGGCGGCGGAGGTCTGGCGCGACCTCGCACGCGGCGATCCCGTCACGGAGGCGCATCGCATTGCGCTACGCATCGCCACGACCTGGACCATTCATCAGTCGGCTTCCGTGGTCGATACCGCCTATCATATGACGGGCGCCACCGCGGTGTTCGCCGCGAACCCGTTCGAACGGCGTTTCCGCGACATGCACACGATTGCGCAGCAGATCCAGGCCCGAGACACCCATTACGAAGATGCCGGCAAAGTGATCCTTTCGGCCAGGCTCAGCACGCCGCCCACGACGCGATGAAAGGACCGGCCCGCATGGCTCGGCGCCGTTCGAACACGTCGATCTGGAGCCT